>JACKOW010000001.1:0-342500 GCA_024234055.1 Rhodanobacteraceae bacterium | reverse complement strand
ATGCGGGAGCTGTTCTCGCAGGTGCCGGAGTCGCGTTCGCGCGGCTATCTGCCGGGGCGCTTCAGTTTCAATGTCAAAGGTGGTCGCTGCGAGGCCTGCCAGGGCGACGGCATGATCAAGGTGGAAATGCACTTCCTGCCGGATGTCTATGTTCCTTGCGATGTCTGCGCTGGCAAGCGCTACAACCGCGAGACTCTGGAGATACGCTACAAGGGCCATTCCATTGCCGACGTGCTGGCGATGACGGTGGAAGACGCGCTGAAGCTGTTCCAGCCGGTGCCGGCGCTGGCACGCAAGCTGCAAACGCTGATGGACGTGGGCCTGTCCTACATCACGCTGGGACAAGCCGCGACCACGCTGTCGGGCGGCGAGGCACAGCGAGTGAAGCTGGCCACTGAACTGTCCCGTCGCGATACCGGCAATACGCTGTACATCCTCGACGAGCCGACCACCGGATTGCATTTCCACGACATCGACCAGTTGCTGGGCGTGCTTCACCAGCTGGTCGAGCGCGGCAACACCGTGGTGGTGATCGAACACAATCTGGACGTGATCAAAACCGCCGACTGGGTGGTGGATCTCGGCCCCGAAGGCGGCAATGGCGGCGGCGAGATCATCGCCACCGGTACGCCCGAGGCCATCGCCAGGAATCCGCGCTCGTACACCGGTCAGTTTCTGGCCAAACTGTTCGCCAGCAAGGCGCAGGCAGCGGCTTGAGCTTCTGCGGCAGGGGGCAAGGCGCAGGTCTTCAAACTCGACGCATGCTCTGACGGTGTATCGACGATGATCCCCTTGCCCCTTGCCCCCTGCCCCGGCTTGATGCCCAGACACTCCTCAATCTGCGAGCGACGACATTGTTCGCCCATGTCGGGCTAACGCTTCACGCCCTGCACCAGGCCCAGTTCCAGTGCCTTAAGGACCGCGCGCGTGCGATCGCGCACGCCGAGCTTGGACAGGATATTGGAGACGTGGTTCTTGACCGTGCCCTCGGCGACGTCCAGCGAGCGCGCGATTTCCTTGTTGGAATAGCCGCCGGACATCAGCCGCAGAATCTCGGTCTCGCGCTCGGTCAGGGGATCGGGCTCGTCGAGGCTGGCGAACTTGTTTTCCAGATGGCTGACGCCGCGCAGCAGGCGGTCGGTCAGGCCCGGCTGCACCAGTGAGCCACCTTCGGCCACGGTCTTGATGGCGCTGACCAGCTGGTCCAGCGACACGTCCTTGAGCAGGAAGCCGCGGGCACCGGCACGCAGCCCGTTCAGCACCAGCTGATCCTCATCGAAAGTGGTGAGGATGATCGTCGGCGGCAACTCGCCGGTGCGCGACAAGTGCTCCAGTACTTCGAGGCCCGACTTGCCCGGCATGCGCAGATCGAGCAGCACCACATCGGGTTGGGCCTTGGGAATCTCGATGATGGCTTCGTCGCCATCACGGGCCTCGCCAATCACCTGTACCGCATCGGACAGCTCCAGCAGGCTGCGTACACCCTGCCTCACCAGCGTCTGATCATCGACCAGGAACACTCTAATCATGACTTGCTCTCCAGCGGTAGTCGGGCGAGTACGACAAATCCATATCCAGGGCGTGTTTCCACATCCAATGATCCTCCAAAAATCTCCAGGCGCTCGCGCATGCCGGTCAAACCGTTGCCGGCCTTCAGCTCGGTGGCGCCGCGACCGTCGTCGCGAGCAACCAATTCCACTTCGTCGCCATCCACCCGGAAGTCCAGCCAGAGATTACGCGCCTTGGCATGGCGCATGGTATTGGTCAGGATCTCCTGTGTCAGCCGCACCAGCACCTGGGCGCGGCGCGCGTCGGCGATACGGAAGGGCTCAGGCAGTGTCAGATGCACATCTGGCGCCGGTGCCGATGCCACCAGTTCATGCAGCGTGCGATCCAGATCCACGGTATCACTGCCTCGCAAGGCACTCACCACCTGACGCACATCCGCCAGCAACTGCTTGCTGACCGACTGCGCCTGCTTGACATGATCCAGCGCCTTGCCGGTCACCAGATGGCTGGCCACTTCCAGATTGAGACTCAGCGCGGTCAGATGATGGCCAACGACATCATGCAGCTCTCGCGAAATTCGCAGGCGCTCGCCGGCACGCTCGCCCTCGGCCAGCAGCAGCTGAGTGGCCCGCAGTTCGGAATTGACCACCCGCAGTTCCTCACGCGCTTCGGTCTGGCGGCGGGCCACGTAGGAGGTCATGAACGTCAGCGTTGAGAGACTCAGATAAAGCCCGACCTGCAACATCGCCTCCAGCAAGCCGAAATTGGGCCTCGCCAGAAACACCGGCAACATGCCCAGGTTCTGCAGCAACAGCCAGAATACGCCCTGCCCCAGCGGCAGCACCCAGGGCAGCACACTGGCACAGACCAGAATCAGGATGGCGCCGATGCCAGTGCCGGTCAGATGGCCGATCGCCAGTGAGGACAGGGTCATTGCCACCAGCGTCAGCAGGTAGACCCAACGCCGACCGGCGCCGTCCATCTCCCGGGTCAGTATCCAATAGGCCAGCGCGAACCCCAGATAGGCGACCACCGTGCCGACCACGTCTGGCCTGGCGGCGGCCATGCTCAGGCGCGGAATGAAGGGCAAGGAAATCCCCACGCACACCCAGGTGAACAGGCCGGCGTATCGCAGCAGCTGACTTTGGGAATAGGTGCGGATGAAGCGCATGCGCGGGTTCGAGGATAGTAATGGGCTCCGGGGTGGTGGCGCCTGAGGCCTGCAGCCTAGCCGGGTATGGATCGCACGGGAAAGTCCAGAAGTCATGCGTCAGAGCAATCGCCCGGGTCCGGGCCGTATATGCCGATCGTCAGGCACCCACCCACGTCGGTCGCCGCCACGAGCATCCGCGTGCATAATTCGCCCGCTCCGCCCGATTCTGGGCCGCGAGCACCCCCATATCATCGCAAACACGAGCGCCAGAGCCGCAATGTCCTTGATTTTGCGCGACATAGAGCAGAGCGACCTCGACGCAGTCCTGGCGCTGAACAATGCCGCCGGGCCGGGCATCCTGCCGATCACCGAAGCCCGCATGCGGCAGTTGTTTGACGTGGCCCGCTACTTCCGGGTCGCCCACTTCAACGGCGAACTGGCCGGGTTCCAGATCGGATTGTCGCCTGACGCCAGCTACGACAGCCCGAATTTTCTCTGGTTTCGGAACGCGCTGGCCGATTTTCTGTACATAGACCGCATCGTCATCGATTCGCGCTTCCGCCGTCACGGCATCGGCCGGGTCTTCTATGCCGACGTGCTCAGCTTTGCCGAGGTGCGTTTTCCGCTGCTCTGCTGCGAAGTCTTCATCGAGCCACGCGACGATGTGGCCCTGGTGTTCTTCGGCACCAACGGCTTTCACGAAGTGGGTCAGCAATTGCTGACCGGCGACCGTCGGGTCAGCCTGATGGTCAAGGAAATGAAGGCTTATCCCTTCGTGCAGGAAACCTATCGGACGCCGGGCGTGGCATCGCTGCCGGAAGACCTGGATGTGGATCGCCTCAGCCGGAGGAGCGCCTGATGTCACGGCGGGGCGACATCGCCAACCGCGCGCGTGATGGCGCCGCATTCGAACTGCGCTCGGGGCAGTTCTCCTTGATGGTGCTGGCCATACGGCATCTGGACCTGTTGCAGTTGCAGACCGAACTCGGTGAACACGTGGCTTCCGCCCCGGCCCTGTTGCAGGGCGCGCCGGTGGTGCTGGACCTCAACCCCCTGTCGCAACTGGCCGATCACGGACTGCTGCGCGAGTTGATCAAGCGCGTCCAGCAGTCTGGCCTCAGGGTCATTGCGCTGGCCGCCAATGCGGGTGCCGAAGCAGCTGCAGCCGCGCTGGATCTGCCACTGCTGGGGGTCGATCGCAAGCGCATGCGCGTGGTGGAAGCCGAGTCGGCGCAGGCCGAGCTGCCGCTGCCGATGGAGCCGGCCCCCGAGGTCGAGGTGACTGAAGCGCCCGAAGCGGAGGCCGTCAAACCCGCTCCGCCGCCCGGATTGCAGCCTCCACTGGTGCTGCCTGGACCGATCCGCTCCGGCCAGCAAGTCTATGCTCGCGGGCGTGATCTGATCATCACCGGCTCGGTCAGCGCCGGCGCCGAAGTGGCCGCGGATGGTTGTGTGCATGTCTATGGCCGCTTGAGCGGCAAGGCCATGGCCGGCGCCGCGGGTGACCTGCGCGCCCGCGTCTACTGCCTGAGTTTCGGGGCTGAAGTAGTCTCCATTGCGGGCAACTTCAAGGTATTTGAATCCGCTGGCCGCGATATTGCCGGCAAGGCGGTCGAGATTTTCCTGGACGAGGGTCGACTTGAGATCCGTCCGTTACGCATTTGAGGAGAGATAGCTTGGGCGAAATCATCGTGGTGACCTCAGGCAAGGGCGGGGTCGGCAAGACCACCACCAGCGCCAGTCTGGCCTGTGGCTTCGCCAAGCGGGGCAAGAAGACCGCCGTTGTCGACTTCGATATCGGGTTGCGCAATCTCGATCTGATCATGGGTTGCGAGCGCCGCGTGGTCTACGACTTCGTCAACGTCATCAACGGCGACTGCACCCTGAAACAGGCCTTGATCAAGGACAAGCGCTTCGACAATCTGTCGGTGCTGGCAGCCTCGCAGACCAAGGACAAGGATGCCCTGACCCAGGACGGCGTGGCCAAGGTCATCGACGAACTGCGGGAGATGTTCGACATCGTCATCTGCGACTCACCGGCCGGCATCGAACGGGGCGCCTTCTACGCCATGTACTTTGCCGACCGCGCCGTGGTCGTGGTCAACCCGGAGGTGTCCTCGGTGCGCGACTCCGATCGCGTGCTCGGCATCATGTCGAGCAAGTCCAGGCGCGCCGAGCAGGGCCAGACCGCCATCAAGGAGCATCTGCTGCTGACCCGCTATTCGGCCGATCGCGTCGAGAAGGGCGACATGATGAGCGTGGCCGATGTCGAGGAGATTCTCGGCGTCAAGGTCATCGGCGTGATTCCCGAGGCGCCGGAGGTGCTGTCGGCCTCGAACTCGGGCGTGCCGGTGATTCTGGATGAACAGGCGGAGGCCGGTCAGGCCTACGCCGATGCGGTAGCGCGGTTGTTGGGCGAAGACCGTCCAATGCGCTTTGTGGAGCCCAGGCGCAAGGGCTTCTTCCAACGCGTCTTTGGAGGATAGACATGGGATTGTTCGATCTGTTCAAGAGTCGCCCCAAGAACACCGCTAAGCTGGCCAAGGAACGCCTGCTGATCATTGTGGCGCAAGAGCGCGGCGTCGATTCGGCACCCGACTACCTGCCACTGCTCAAGCGAGAGCTGCTGGAGGTCATCCGCAAGTACGTCAATGTCGACCCCGATGCGGTCATGGTCAACGTCCAGCGCGAAGGCGACCAGGAAGTGCTGGAACTGTCGGTGACCCTGCCGGACAAGGAGTAGTAGCTGGTTGTGGGTTGTGGGTTGTGGGGACTCGGGACTCGGGACTCGGGACTCGGGACTCGGGACTCGGGACTCGGGATGAAAGCACAGAACGGCGTCATTGCGAGCCGCGTGTTTCAGCCCGTCACTGCGCACGGGCCATGAACCGCAAGCTTGCCTGTAGGAGCGACCTCGCGTCGCGACCGCCAAGCCGCACGTCCGAAGCAGCGGTCGCGCCGCAAGGGCGCTCCTGCAAATGAACACATCAAATCCACAATTTGCGATAGGGGCTCATGGAGAGCGCAGCGAAGCAATCCAGCGCCTTGCGGGTGGAGCGCCGGATTGCGCCATGGCTGCGAACCCGCTCAACCCCTGTGCCGCGCCCTTGTACCATTGCTGCTGCCCATGACCCTGTCCGATTCTCCCGAACCCGCCGTCCTGCGCTTGCGCGACATCGATACCCGTTCCGTGGCAGCGCTGCTGTCGCGCTTCGGCCTGCAAGTGTCGGTATTGGCCGATGACGCCGAAATCCCGGGCAGCTACTGGGGCGAGTGCGAAGCCGGGCTGATCGGAGACCAGCTCTACGCTCGCCCCGACACCCCGCTGCATTCGATCCTGCATGAGGCTTGCCACTGGATCACCTGCACCCCCGAACGACGGGCCACGGTGCATACCGACGCAGCCGACACCGAAGCCGAGGAAGGCGCCACCTGTTACCTGCAGATCGTGCTCGCCGACGATATACCCGGCTTTGGCCGGGACCGCGCACTCGCCGACATGGATGCCTGGGGCTACAGTTTCCGGCTGGGTTCGGCCGCCGCCTGGTTCGAACAGGACGCCGAGGACGCCCGAGGCTGGCTGCTCGACCAGCAGTTGCTGGATGCCACCGGGCGCTGCCGCTACCAGGTACGCGGCAGCCTCAGAGATCGATGAGGTGGCGCAGCAGTGAAAAGCCGACCCGCCACTCGCCATCGTCACAGACAATCGTGGCCGTACGCCGATTGATGCGCAGCACCGTCCCCACCTGAGTCCGAAGGTACTTGTCGGTGAAGGAGACGCGGTCTCCAGGCGCAAAGTCTTCGCGCCCCATCCGCGGACTCTCGGGTGCCGATTCCAGCATCGCCGCGATTTCGGCCGTTTCCGACGGCGGCTCGATCGCCACGTACGGAAGTTTCCAGTGCAATCCTGCCGTATCGCGCACCGTGAGTTCACGGTCACGAAAGGCTAGAACCGTCCCGGCGCGCCACTCACCGGTGCGCCAGTCCACGAAACGCACTGTCTGTCCCAGATTCAGCAGCTTTCTGGTGCTGAGGATTCGCTTTGGATCTTCCAGCATGCGATCGATCGCCGAACGCAGCCGAAAAAGATCGGTATTGCTGGATCGTCCAAGTTGTTCAGTCCATCCGGAATCCATCGCTGCAAACCCGTCCTGCCAGGAATTGCGGGGCGGGCAAGATATCGAAAGCGGCGACGCCGGTCGACTCTGTCTCGTCGCCTCAAGTCCGGCCTGGTTGCTGAATGGCAGATCAGTGACGCCGATACCCCGGCGATTGATGGCCCGCAGCCACACCCCCTGATCCAGATCAAGGCGCCGCAGGAGCGCGGGAATAGGCTGGAGAAATCAAAGTCTCTAGGAGTGGGCCATGCACCGCACTCGGCTCTGGATCGTCTTCTTCGCTCTGCTGATGGGCCTGGCTTCGCCAACGGCACGCGCCGACACGCTGGATACGGTGCTGCAGATCCTGCATCACGCTCAACTGATCGATCAGGGCATTGTCGATGCCAAGCCGCTGGTGCAATGCGTGATCGAGCACTCGCCGCAGTATTGCCTCGATGAGGGCAGTGCCTACGTGGGCGCGAGTGATCCCAAGATCAAGCTGGTGGTCGATCTGATCAAGGCCGCCCGCGCCAGCGACTGGCTGCTGGTGCTGGAGCTCACCGGCACCGATGTGCTCACCCAGGTGGCGTGCAATGCCGGCATTCCGGCCGGCGGTGCGGTCAAGGAATTCATCTGCTCCGGGCTGATGGTCAAGGTGGCGAAGAAGGCCAAGCCGGTCGTGCGTCAGGTGCTGGTGGCGGTCAAGTCCGGCAATCTGGATGACTGGTTGATGGTGGCAACGATGACCGGCCCGACCCTCGCCTGTGACCTGATGCCCTCCTCCATCCCGGGCAAGGACGCTGTCTGCAGTGTGCTCGGCCAGGTACTGGGCGGTGCCGTGCAGGCCGTCGCCGACGCGGCCAATGCGGTCTGGGGATCGGCGACCGCCGTCGGTGAATGGATCTCCGGCCAGAGCAAGCACATGCCGGTGGAAACCTACTACGCCCTGTACTGGAAACCCTGGTACCACACCGGCACGCTGATCCAGTTGCGGGGTCAGCCCGGATGGGGCGGGCTGCTGAAGGAAGTGCGCGACCCTTGCGAGGATTATTTCGATTCCCACACGATGAGTCAGGACCACGCCCAGCAGGTCTGTGACGACATGCGCGATCGCTTTTCGCGGGAGGTCGGGGTCTTTGTGCAAGCCATGCGCCAGGCGCCTGAAGCCTACCGCAGAGCCGTGGCCCTGCCACTGGCCGACGTCTGGGCGGTCACCGACCATGGCAAGGGCGACACCCTGGCGGCCCACCGGCCTTTGGTAGTGAACGGCTGCGAAGTGGACTTGCGCGCCAAGTTTCCCTTTCCAGAGCCCGATCCGCGTCAATGCACGGCCATCCGCGACATGGCCAACCAGATGGGCGGACCCTGGAACCAAGGTCTGCAGGGGCTCTACCAGCAATGCACCCATCGGCAGCTGCGACAGGTGCCGCAGCCCTCGGTCTGGGAGGATCGCTGCGAACGGATCGGCCAGCAGTTCGCCACCGACTTGCTGGCAGCGCGCATCAAGGTCGAATCCAGCGTCAAGACATTGGTGCAATCGGGTGCCTGCGTCGTGCCAGCCGGATGGAAAAGCAGCGACGGCGCCAAGCTGGCCTGCGCGGACTACCGCGGTTACCAGCAGTGTCTGGACGCTCTGGCCGCTGCCCATCCCGAAAAGCGCTGCAGCTTCGATCAGCGCCAGGCGGATGTCGAACTCGCTGGCAAGATCGTGGAGCAGCTGGGCGGTCGCGAGCGCTGCGGACGTACCCAGGCAGGAGAGATCGTCTGTCTGCGCCCATGGCTGCAATCACGCTGCGAGAACGAGCTCGCCAAGGCCCGCCAGTTCGGCCAGTACGCGCAGACCGGGCTCAGCTGTCGCTACCAGCAAACGCCTGCCTACGCCCAGGCGCTGTCCGAGGTTGATCGCATTCTCGATGCCCTGAATCGTGCGCCCGCCGGCCCGGCTGGTGAAATGCGCCTGCGCCAGCCGAATACCGCGGCCTCAGTGCGAATGATCAACTGCAAGGCCACCCGTGATCCGCTGGCCATCAGTTGCAACAACACCGGCGTCATTCTGGAACTGGACGAACGCCTGCCTGGCGCACGACTGCCACATTGCCAACCCGATCCGAATTTCTGGGGCGTGGACGCGCCCTGCTACGTCGGTGCCCTCGAACTACCGCAGGGCGCTCTGGGTCAGCAGCAGGTGCCGCTCCCCAGACGTCCTCGCGACGAAAGCCCTCCTGAGCGCATCCAGCCGCGCCTGGATCCACGGCGCCAGATGCGCGCCGCGCCCGATCTGCAACTGGGCGCGGGGCCGAAATTTGCCGGCAGCACTCAGGCCTGGCAAAGCGCGGTGCCATTGGCGGGCAGTGCCCTGGCAATCGATCGCAGCGGCAATTGCTCGCTAAGGCTGGAATACAGCGTGATCAACCGCGGTTCGGCGGCCAGCGCGGCAACCCAGATCGAATTCATGATCGAAGGACGGACGCAGGATCAGGCGCTTCCGGCACTCGCAGCAGGGGCGCAATTCGATGGCGTGGTGACGCTGTCGATCCCGGCGGGACAGCACCGCCTGCGCGCTCGCATCGATCCGCAGAACAGGGTCGACGAGCTCAGCGAGGACAACAACGACGGCACCGTCAGCGTGCAGATCGAGGGCGCCTGCGGTCGCGATCCGAAGCTGCTGAATCTGCGTCGCCGGGATTGACCGCCCGCTCGGGCTCCAGGTTGTGGCTACAATGAGCCCAACTCCCATGACCCGGTTCGAAGAGCGGGTGAGCGTACGTATCCCCCGGGTTGTGCCCGCTGGCGGTCACAACCCTTGTTCCACGAAGCAAGGAGCTGCACATGAGCGTATGCAAGATCATCGAAATCTCCTCGTCATCGCCCAAGGGCTTTGAAGACGCCATCTCTGCTGGCATCGCCCGGGCATCGGAGACCATCAAGCACATCCAGGGCGCCTGGGTATCCGAGCAGAAGGTGGTCGTGGAAAAGGGCAAGGTCGTCGACTATCGAGTGACTCTGCGCCTGACTTTCCTCCTCGACGAAGCCAAGCCTGAGAAGCCAACCAAGAAGAAATAGCTCGCGGGCTGGACTGCGCATGGCCTGCTGTTCGGGCCATGCGCGTTTCCGAGCACGGGGGCGGCAAGATCGGCAGACCGCGACTGTGTCGCGAGCGCGGTGTCGAAATCATCGGCCGGCGCCGTGGCTGACGCTCAGCAAGACGCGCCACTCGCACGGCGCTGTGATAGCGTAATCGTGACTCAACGTTGTGGAGACCGCGCGCGTGTCCTCCCCGGTATCGCCAGGATCGGTGCAAGGGCAGGGCCTTGCGGCACTGGTCGAGCGCATCCAGAACGGCGATCGCGAGGCTGAGGCGGAACTGATCAGCAACTACGCCCGCGGCGTGCGGGCCGTGGTGCGACACCACTGCAGACCGGGAGAATCCCAGGTCGATGACATCACCCAGGACATCCTGACCCAGTTGCTGGGTCGATTGCGTGCGGGCGCCATCCACGACCTGCAGGCCCTGCCGCACTATCTGCGGGTGTCGATACGCCACGCCTGTGCGGCGCACTATCGGCGCTGCGGAACCGGGGCTCTGCCCTCAGCCATCGACGAGGCCCACAGTCGCGATGCTGACCCTGAGCTGCAGACCCATCGCGATCAGCTGCAACAGGTCATCCGCGAGCTCATTGACGAGTTGCCGGTAGAACGGGATCGCGAAGTGCTGCGGCGCTTCTACCTGCATGACCAGGACCGGCAGCGCGTGTGCCGGGCGCTGGGCATCGACGAAGGCCATTTTCACCGGGTGGTGCACAGGGCACGACAACGCTTGCGCGAAGCCCTGCACCGGGTGGGCATGCACAATCTGCGCTGAGACAAAGGTCGCGCTGGCGCCTCCTGACTGATCCCTGGAACATCAGTTGGAGCGTGCCATGGCCTTGCCCCTGCCACCGTCATCCCTCAGCCAGCGGCAGCTGTTGATGGGTTATCTCAACGGTGATCTGGATGCCGAAACCAGCGCCTGGTTTGAAGCCTGGCTGTTGACGCAGGAGCCCCTGATCGAGCTGCTGGACCGTTACAACGATGCGCGCGACGCGCTGATCTGCAGCACTGCGCAGGCTTCAGGCGCGCACCACCCCATGACCGTAGACGGTCGGATCGGCGTCTGGCGGCAATCGGCAGCGACGGGCAAGTTCCAGCGCCAACATCTCGGCACAACAGCCGGGTTGCTCCGCGCGGATCACCGCCGCAAGCCCGGCCACTACCGGGGCGGCGGCGGACGTGCCATTGAAGAAGTGCCTGGCTCCCACCGGCGCAGCTGGATTGGCTTCGCGTCGGGGGGACACCACATTGGATCCGGGAGCCACGCAGAAAACCTCGGCTCCGGCGTCGCCCCCCAGCGAGTCACGGCGCACCCTGCCGGCCAGATCGAGGGCACCGATGGCCAACACCTGGGCACCCGCTGCCGGATTCTTGATGCCGTCTCGCTGCCGGTCGCCATTGCCGGCGGCGGCGACGATCAGCACCCGGTGCTTGCGCGACAGCCGCGAGAGCGAGCGCGACAGCACGCTCGGCGCTGCATCCCGGGCACGATCGAATCCCAGGCTCAGGGAAATGATGTCGGCGCCCTGGGCCAGTGCCCATGCGCATGCCAATTCCACCGCAAAACTGTCGCTGCGACCACTGTCTTCAATGACCTTGGCGATCAGCAAGCGCGCATCGGCAGCCACGCCATAGCGGCAACCGCCATCAAAGGGGCGACGGGGCCCGGCGACGATGCCGGCGCTGGCGGTGCCATGGCTGTCAGCGCTGCCATCCTGGACGGTACCGGATCCCACCAGCGCAATGCTGCCGGCAATCCGGTCACCGCCGAAATCGGGGTGCCCGAGATCCACCCCACTGTCGAGCACGGCAACGCGCACGCCGTCTCCTGCCGGCCGGTCGGGGTTCAGACCCAGCGCCTGCGGCGCCAGCACGCGGGGGCCTGGATCGGAAGGCACACAGTCAGCGCTCTGAGCAAGATGGCCAACGCTCTCGGGACGATCCACGCGCAGGGCGCGACGCCGAATCTGGTGCAACAACCGCCCGCCGTCGAGCGCACCCACGAACACCGCACTCAAAGCCGGCACGAACAGGGGCGCGCCATCGCTGCGCCCGAGCCTGAAGCCGATCAGGTCTTCGATCAGCTGGGTCCGGCGGCTCAACAAATCCGCCGCCTGTCGCGGCGCCAGGCTTAGGCGATAGCCAAATCGCCAGCGTTCAGCGGCCTCAGTCACCGCTGCAACGCCCGAATCGGCCTGCGCTCACATTCCCCCCTGAAGGGCGAAGTGCAGTCCGTGTCCCCGCGCGGCGGCCGCCAGCAGACCGTCGCGCAACAACCTAGCGGCGCATTTCGCGCCGCAGACCTCACAGGAGATTTGCGCATGAACACGAATTCCAAGATCGCCCGCCGCCATGCTATCGCTTTGGCTCTGATGACGTTGGCTGTCAGCAGTGCCGCCAATGCCGGCCAGGAATGGTGCCTGAGCCGCGGTGAGGGTGAAGGCCTGCACTATCGCAGCGCCGAAACACTCACCGACATCAAGGATTGGGTCAGCCAGGGTGCGATCCTGGTCATCGAAGGCAGCAATCATCCCGAATGCGCCATGCTCGGCGCATCATGCAACGTGTCGGCAGGTGATGTGGTGACGGTCAGTCAGAACAAGCAGGGTGAGTTGATCCTGCACCGCAGTCGTCCCACCGGGCGACCGGTTGTTCGCGATGTGGCTCGCATGGAGCTCGACCCTGCGGGACGCTTTCTCAGCGGATACTCGCAGTCCAGCGACATCCCCTACGGCCAGCAGGTCTTTCTCTACTACACTGGATCATCGCATTGTACGGATTCAGGCTTCGACTACCCATCCGACACCCTCTGCCGCTACTTTGAACTGGAAGTCTTTCCAACCGGAGTCGATCAGGACCATCGCCCAGATGCACCTCAGGCACAATGGCAATACAACCAATGTCCCGTCGCCAGCCAGCAGCCCGGCAAAGGCACGGGCATCGAGCCTCCCATGCCTTGAACGACAGATCGCGGGTCTTGTGCTCGCATTGCTGCTGATCGGCGGGGGTATCGCATCCGCTACCCCCGCTGGTGTCGCTTCCTGGTCCTGCGCGACAGCGCGGGATCTGGTGCTCGATGGCGACAAGCCGGCCTCGCTGAGCCTGCACGGGCTGGAGCCGACGATGGCCTTGGTGATCGAAGAGCTTGGCTTCGAGGCCATGATCGCTGTGGGTACTGGAGACTTCGAGCACATCAGTTATCCGATGACCCGCTATGGCTGGCGCCGGCTGGAACCGGCATCGATCAGTGCCGGTATCCGACTCCGTTCTGAGTCGACGTCGACCACTCGGGTTCGAATCCATCTTCAGTGTGCTGCCCTTGAGCCAGTGCGCGAAACCTGGCTGAGGGATGCGCAGGCACTGGCTGACAGCATCGACCAGCATGTGCAAGCCAATCCACACATGGGCGACTTTGATCGCCTAGTGGATTCTGCTCCGACGCCAGCGGACCGGGTGGCGGCCATGCACATGCGGGCGCTGGTCTGGTTCCTGCTGAACGACTACCTGAGCTCGGCCCGGGCCTTTGCCGAAGTCGGGCCGATGTGGCTGGCACTGGGCGATCGGACCCGGGCCGGCGGCGCATTCCTCGGGTCTGCCGACATCTACGTACGAGCCGGCCGACCCACTGATGCCGAGCCCATGCTGGAGCAGGCGGAGCGTTTGCTGGATCCGGACAAAGATGCCTATTTTCTGGCTCGCGCCAGGATGCTGCGCTGCGATCGACTGCAGATTGAAGGACGGGTGAAGGAACTGCTGGCCTGCAACCGGGACCTGATCGATCGCCTGCGCAAGGTCGGTGAAGTCGACGAGGCCATTCGCGTTCTCGGCACCATGCTGGTCGGCGTTCGCGATGCCGGCGATCAGAAGCTCATCGACGATCTGGCCGATCAGATCGAGCGCGATCCGATGCTTGAGCAGGCGTCCTGGTATACGCGCGGTTATCTGGCGCTGATGCGCAGTTTCGTGCAACGTGACCGTGGCCAGCTGATCGATGCGCTGGCACTGATCAGTGAGTCGTTGCAGGCCTTCGAGCGCGCCACCGAGGGCCGTGAGCGCTGGCAGGCCAGCGCCCTGCTGCAGGCGGCCGACATCTACGGCCAGCTCGGCATGAGCGATCAGGCCTATCGCTTGCTGGCCCAGGCCATTTCGCTGTACGACCCGACTTCGTCACCGGATCGCATTGCGGCGGCTCTGATGAAGCTGGCCATACTTGACCGCGCCAATGGCCGCGTCGAAGCCGCGGCCTCCTGGTATCAGCGAGCCGAGCACATCTACGCCCTGCTCGGGCGCCCGATCGAGCGCGCCGACGCCGAGCTGGGCCTGCTGGAGACGCGCTTGCCCAGAGACCGCACCGCGGCTGAAGCCGAACTGGATCAGGCACGTGACTGGAGTTCGCTGTCGGCAGCCAACACCGGTCGCCTGGCACTGGTTCAGGTGCGCTGGATGATCACCGCCGGACTGTACCAAGAGGCCGCCGCGCTGCTGGATGCGTCGAAAGCGAACACTCGCGCGCTGCCCCAGCAACTCTTAGCAGTGCGCCTGCGCGCCGAGCTGGAGGTGCAACAGGGTCGAGCCAGCAACGCATTGGCATTGCTCGACGCCGAACTGAAACAACTGGGGGAGCTGGCAGCGCAAGGCTCGAACGGGGTTCTTGGATACCTGGCCATGCGCGCCGGCCGTGATCTACGTGCCGACTGGGTGCGTATCGCCCTCAGCCAGTCGCCGCCAGCCGCCATTGACGACTGGTGGCGAGTCCTGGTCGCCAGCGCACCCTTGCAATCGGTGCATCCCGGCCAGCATTCGGGGGACAACCGCTTCAGTTCGGCGCTGTCGATGGAATTGCTGGGCAATGGCAGTAGTGACGCCAGTGATCGGGCCCTGCTGACCACCCTGGCGAAGGCCGATGGGGCCGCGCGCGAAGTGCGGGATCCCGTGCCCGAGTTGGCTCAGGTGCGCCAGCAATTGGGAGACAGCTGGCTGCTGATCGTGATTCCCTCCGAACCGCACAGCGCAGCGCTCTGGATCAGTGCCGAGCATGCCGTGGTGGTCCCGATTCCCGGGGGCAGTGATCTGCGCGACCAGATCCGCCAGCTCGCGGCCGATCTGCAATCACCCAGCCTTCCCGTGACCAGCATTTCCCGCAGCGCCAGCACCCTCTCAGCCAGCCTGTACGCGGGCGCGCCCATGGCCTCGGCGCCGGACCGGCTGCTGGTGCTGAGCGATGAACTGATAGGCACGGTGCCGCTGTCGCTGTTGCCCTGGCCAGGGTCGGGGCGACCGCTGATCGAGACCACCACCGTCGGCTGGATCGCACGTTTCGATCAGGGTGCGGAGACCGACAGCCAGAGCACCAGAATCCACGCCATCATTGCGCCGGGCAATGCGGCTACCGAAAAGGTCGGCCTTGGCAAGCTGCGCTATGCCGAGCAGGAAGCCGATTTGATTGCCAGAACCGAACCGCAACGCAAGTTGATCCGCACCAGCGACACCCAGGCCACCCGCGCCGCGCTGCTGTCGGCCCTGTCCGACCCCGATGCCTGGGTACACCTGGCGGCGCACGGTTATGCCAAGCCGGAGCTGCTCGGCTATGCCGGCACCTGGCTGGCAAATCCCAAGGATCCGGCCAAGAGCGATTTCCTGAGCTGGATGGACATCATCGACACGCCCCTGCGGGCACCGTTGGCGGTGCTCAACGCCTGTCAGCTGGCTGCTGGCCCCAACGCCACCAGTCAAAGCAGCCTGAGTTTTGCGTCGGCGGTGACCGCGGCCGGGGTAGGCCACGTGGTGGCCGCCTTCTGGCCGATCAGCGACAGCGCCAGTGCCATCTGGATTCCGGCCTTCTATGCGGCAATGCGCGATCAGCCCGCCAGCTACAGCATCGATGCGCTGCGGGCGGCGCAACTGGCACTGAAGAACTCGCGGGCTTACCGACATCCCTACTACTGGGCTTCGCTGGCGCATTTCCAGCGCCTCACCGTGAACGACTGACGACCGCAGACTTCCCCAGCGACCCGCCTTCGGCCATGCTCGGGACTTTGCTGAACCGGAGCTCTTTCATGCCCACTGCCACGGCCAACGGCATTGACCTGAACTATGTTGCATCCGGTGCCGGCGAGCACACCGTGGTGTTCGCGCACGGACTGCTCTACGACCTTCACATGTTCGAACCGCAGCGGCAAGCACTGTCGGAGCACTATCGGGTCATCGCCTACGACCATCGCGGCCAGGGTGAATCGGCACCGGCCAGCAGTGGTTATGATCTGGACACCTTGACCGAGGACGCTGTCGACCTGATCCGCGGCACCCACAGCGAGCCCTGCCATTTCGTCGGGCTCTCCATGGGTGGCTTCGTCGGCTTGCGACTGGCGGCGCGCTATCCCGAACTGGTGCGTTCGCTGACCCTGCTCAGCACCAGCGCCTCGGCCGAATCATGGCTCAAGCGCGCGCGCTATCGGGTCATGCAAGCGATCTTCGCGCTGTTCGGACCGCGACCGATCATGGGGCCGCTGTTGCCGGTCATGTTCGGCCCCAGTTTCCGCACCGATCCCGCCCGTCGGGCTGAACTCGAGCGCTGGGTGCATCATGTGCAATCGCTGCCGCGTCGGGTGGTTGGACCGGTGGGCGGCGTCATCGGCCGCGCCAGCGTGGTGCCTGAATTGAAGTACATCCGCTGCCCTACTCTCGTGCTGGTGGGCGACGAGGACCAGACCACGCCGCCGGAAGAAGCCGAGTTGCTGGTGCGGGAAATCAGCGGAGCGCGACTGGTGCGGCTAACGAACTGCGGCCATAACAGTTCGATCGAGGCGCCCGATGCCGTGACCTCCGCCATCCGCCAGTTTCTGGCCGAAGTGGACGCCGCCTGATGGGCTGGCTGGCACCGCGCTATTGGGGGTTGCTGATCGCCGTCATCGGGCTCGCCGTGTGCCTGTGGCAATGGCCGCAGGGCTGGGACTGGCGTGCGGCCGCCCTGGTCTTTGCCGCCGCGCTGGCGCTTGGCATCAGCGATCTTCGCTCGAAGCGCCATTCGCTGCTGCGCAATTACCCGATCTTCGGCCACTTGCGGCGGATGTTCGAATCGGTGCGACCCATGCTGCGCCAATACCTGGTCGAGGGTGACCAGGAGGAAGTGCCCTTCTCCTTCGAGCAACGCTCGATCGTCTATCAGCGTGCCAAGCAGCAACGCGAGACCCGGCCCTTCGGCACCGAACTGGGCGTCTACGCCGATGGCTACGAGTGGATCAATCATTCGATGCGCCCCAGCGAGCCCGACAGCCACGATTTCCGGGTGCCGGTGGGCGGACCGCAATGCGCCAAGCCCTATTCGGCCAGCGTCTTCAATATTTCAGCGATGAGCTTCGGCTCGCTCTCCCCCAATGCCATCCATGCCCTCAACGAAGGCGCCCGCCGGGGCGGCTTTTACCACGACACCGGCGAGGGCTCGATCTCGCCCTATCACCGCGAAGGCGGCGGCGATCTGGTGTGGGAACTGGGGTCGGGTTATTTCGGTGCCTGCGAAAAAGCCGGCGTGTTCTCGGCCGAGAAATTCGCCGAAAAGGCGGTGCTCGATCAGGTCAAGATGATCGAGATCAAGCTCTCGCAGGGTGCCAAGCCCGGGCATGGCGGTGTCTTGCCGGCGGCCAAGGTGAGCGCGGAAATTGCGCGCACCCGCGGCGTCCCCATGGGCGAAGACTGCATCTCGCCTGCCCGCCATTCGGCTTTCGATACGCCCGAGGGTCTGCTGCATTTCGTGGCACAACTGCGTGAGCTGTCGGGCGGCAAACCGGTCGGCTTCAAGCTCGCCATCGGCCATCCGTGGGAATGGTTCGGCATCGCCAAGGCCATGCTCAGTACCGGCATCAAGCCCGATTTCATCGTCGTCGACGGCGGCGAGGGCGGCACCGGTGCGGCACCCATGGAGTTTGCCGATCACGTCGGTGTGCCCATGCGCGAAGGCCTGATGCTGGTCCACAACACCCTGGTGGGGCTGAATCTGCGCGACCAGATCCGCATCGCCGCGGCTGGCAAGATTGTCACCGCCTTCGACGTGGCGCGAACGCTGGCCATCGGCGCCGACTGGTGCAACGCCGCCCGAGGCTTCATGTTCGCGCTGGGCTGCATCCAGTCGCAGGCCTGCCACACCGATCATTGCCCCACCGGCGTGGCCACCCAGGATCCCCAGCGCTGGCGCGCCCTGGATGTGCCGGACAAGGCCGAGCGGGTCAAGAACTTCCATCAGAACACGCTACGCGCCTTGAAGGAACTGATCGCCGCCGCCGGCCTCGATCACCCCGGCGAGCTCGGCCCCGAGCACATCATTCGCCGCGTATCCGCAGATGAGATTCGCTCGATCGCCGAGCTCTATCGCTTCCTGCGCCCCGGCGAACTGCTCGACCAGGTGCCCTGCCATTCGGTGTTCCAGCGTTTCTGGCTGGAAGCCCGAGCGGACAGCTTCGGACCGCCGGAAAGTGTGAGTCGGTTGCGCCTGAGCAAGCAGCTGTAGCCGAACCACCGCACCGCCCGGACGTAGGCCGGGCCCTCGCGTCCGCCGGCCTCATCCATGCCACAGCACCGACACGCGAGGCGCCCGGCGCCCCGCTTCGCATCCCGCCCCGCCCGCCCGTAGGCCGGGCCCTCGCGTCCGCGGGCCTCATCCATGCCACAGCACCGACACGCGAGGCGCCCGGCGCTGTGCCCGGCGGTCGCCCTGTCACGTAGCCCGCTGCGCGGGCAACGTGACCTACGTCCCCGACTCCCGGAAACGCGTTTCGCTACTTCGGCGCCGCCGCCCGAACCGCATCCACTACCCCGAGTATCTGCGACGCATAGGCCCGCGCCTGGCCGATGGTCTTGATCTGCCTGAACTTCTCGATGATCGCGTCATGCTGTCCCGGTGGTGACAACTCCAGCTGAGTCTTCAGCAGGATGGCCAGGAATCCCGGAAAGTTGCCGTGATCGGGTATCGGCTGCGCATCCATCGCTTCTGCGTCGACCTTGCTCATGGCGGGCTTCGCGGTCGGCGGGGCCGGACTGTTCAGCACGGTCGGGCAGTCGGTGCGCGCACTGCCGAGAAACAAGGGCGTGACATCGTTGGCATTGGCGTCGCGCTGGGTCAGCGGCTTCAGTCCAAACAGTTTTTCCAACGTGGCCAACACCGAGCTGTGGTCATACACCGTGTGATCGACACCCGCGCCCACCCATGGCGAGATCACCAGAGCCGGCACGCGCACGCCATATTGCTGGAAGGTGAAACCGTACTTGTTGAGCTTGCTGGAACTGCCGTCGGCAGGCGCTGGTGCCGGGCCGGGCGCCACCGAGTCGTAGTAACCGCCATGCTCGTCGTAGGTCACGATCAGCAGGCTGCTCTCCCACAGGGGCGAGTTACGGATCGCCTGGTAAACCGCCTTGATCAAGCCCTCGCCGCCGTACACATCATCCATCGGGTGCTGCGAGGAACCGCCCGCGTAGTTGCCGCGCACATTGCCGTAGTTGGGCTCGATGAAGGTGTATTGATAGGGATAGTCCCCGAGCAGATCAGCGGTCAGATCGGATACCGAATGCACCTCGGTGGCAAAGATGCCCTTGAGCGAGGACACCTGCGGGATGCGCCCAAACTCGGAGCCATTGCCCGGATCGTCGGAAAAGATGTTGTGGCTGTCGATGTACAGGCGATAGGGCACACCTGCTGCCTTCAGCGCATCGTAGATCGAGCCATTGGGATAGCTGAAACCGTGGAAAGTCTCCCACTCGAACAGTTCCCCGTTGCTGGGACTGTGGTCCAGGCCGTTGGACGATGCACCGTGTACAAAGAAGCGGTTCGGCCAGGTGGGCCCCGGCAAGGACGAATACCAGTGATCGCAGACGGTGAAGGTGGTGGCCAGCTGATACATCACCGGCAACTGCGTCTGCGTGTTGAAGCAAGCCATGATCTGGCCGATATCCGCTTCCGGCGGTGGCTTGCCTTCCGAGGTCGTCGTGGCGTAGTTGCTGGCAAAGCCGGAATTGTTGATTGGCGGGTAGGCGCCGCCCTTGGGGTAGCTCGCGCCAGCGCCGCCCAGTTGCTCCACCACGTCCAGGAATTCGTGGCCGGGATCGCTGGGCATGGCGGTGGGCGCACCCTTGACCACCGGATACACCGTGCCGTTGTAGCTGTTTGAATTGGCCGTGGTGGCCGCGACCAGGCCGGGAATGCCGGACATGGCCAGCATGTTGTCGAAGGAGTGGTTCTCCAGCATCAGCACAAACACGTTCTTGATGGGAAACGCGTCTCTGACGCTGCCGCTGGTGATCGTCAGCGTGTTGACCCCACCCGAGAGGTTCAAGGTCACGATCTGGTCGCCGATCTGTAACTGCATCACCGGCGTCTTGCCGGCACTGTTGACGATGCTGCCGCCTATCCACCAGTTGTTCTTGGAGTTCTTGCTGCCCTGTCCCATGTAAACAGTGGCCACCGCGGTCGCAGATCCACTCTGGAACTTCATCTGCACGGCGAAATAGAAGTTC
This sequence comes from Rhodanobacteraceae bacterium, assembly GCA_024234055.1. Classification (NCBI taxonomy): domain Bacteria; kingdom Pseudomonadati; phylum Pseudomonadota; class Gammaproteobacteria; order Lysobacterales; family Rhodanobacteraceae; species Rhodanobacteraceae bacterium. The sequence continues at coordinate 322,148 of JACKOW010000001.1, read as the reverse complement.
AGGGATCCAGGCGTGCCCCCGCCGTGATAGCCCGCGTATTCATGCGTGGCGCCACCACAGGCGCTGTTGAAGGCATTGGCGACCGCATCGGTCTTGTGGCGCCCCGCCTTCATCGTGATGGTGAAGGTCTGGCCCGATTGACTGATCGTCGCCGGCTGTTCCGATGGCTGACCCTTGCTGATGACCAGCGAATTGCTGATGTAGCTGATACCCACCAAGGTGTTGGACTTGTCGGTGATGGTGAATGGATTCGATTGAAGCTTCTTGCCCACGCTCAACTCCTTCTGCGACCGCGTCTATCCACCCACACGAAGATCGGCATTCCCGATTTGCTCGAGGGCAGGAAGACTCTGATGGCTCACTGTCGTCGCCTGGACCCTCGCGAAGCGACATCTGTGTAGAAGTGTCGTGAGAGCGGCAAATGTCGCACCCACCCCGCCCGAACGCAGACCGCGCCCTGGCTGCCACAGCCTCGCTCTAACGTAGGCTAGGTCCTCGCATCCGCAGCCCACCCCGACGTAGCCCGGGTCCCCGCGTCCCCAACGTAGGCCGGATCCTCGCGTCCGCCGACTCCAACTGCGCCCCAGCGCCCACACGCGAGGCGCCCGGCACTGTGTCCGCGGCCAACAACGAGCCGCGCGGGCCCGCCAACCCCGCGGCAGCCGGATCGATATTACCTGCGGCCACAAACGCCACGACTCAGTCAGCTCGGAGCGAGAGGCCAAGCTCCTCAGGAACTTCCATGATTGCTTAGACCCCGGCGCGGACCCAGCGTTGATTGAGCAACTGCTTCCACACGCTGAAGGTGGAGTGCCTACACCGCCACCGGTTTGCCACGCGAGACGAAGCCAAGGCCGTCATCGCTCGCTACATCGAGTCGTTCTACAACAACCGCCGACTGCACTCGGGCATCGGCTACCAAACACCGCAGCAAGCCATGCAGAATGTGCAGAGCGCGGTCCACTAGCCTTTGGAGCAAAGTGTCTTCGGAAACAGGGCTAGATCATCCGCGACAGCCGGCACGCCGCTACTCATCATCAAAGTTCGTCGTGAAAGTGGAGACGTCCGGGCGCACCGATTTCGGCATCTTTTGACGCACTCGACTGCCGTGCCTGGAGGAACTGGTCGGGATTCGGCAAGGTGGGATACCAATGCAGAGTTTCCAGCAGACAACCTGCATCTTTCTGCAATTACGCCGCCAACCGCCTGGCCGTGGTTATGCCTCGCAACCAGCGCTGGCCGATCTTTGCGGCTTTCTCGACCAGACACTCCACCCCACCGATCGCGCGGCTGTAGTCTGATTTCACCGCCAGCACCTGGCGGGTCCAGTTTTCCGGGCGATAGCCCATGCGCCGCAGCACCGCGGGCACGGGGCCTTCGATGGCTCCGCGCTTGTCGGCGCGGATCTGGCGGCCGGTGTAATCGACCAGACGCAGATACTCGATCTGCGTCATGCGCAGCACGCCAAAGCCGCGAAGGCCGGCGATCGGCGCCAGCGGCAACTCGGCCGCCGTGGATTCCTGCTCGATTGCGGTCAGGCGCTTCACCGCACTGGTGTGCGCCGATGCCTCCAAGGTGTCGCAGAGCTTGGCCCGCACTCCGTCCAAGCCTCCGCAAGCCTCCGACCCGCAAGCGTCCGTCCACGCCTCGTGTCCAAGCCTCCCGAACGTTGGCTACTCTCGACAATCTGGCTTCGCTGTATCGGGATCAAGCCTACATCTCGAATAGACAAGCGATTGACCGACATGGACCGAATCAACCGTGCCGTCACATCTCATCCAAATGATCAGCTCGCGGTGCATCTCAAGCGCCTTATTTTCGCCCAGATAACGAGTGGCGATGTACCCCAAACGACCCTCATATCTATAAATCTCAACAAGACTTTCCAGGGGCGAAGGAATCTCGACTCCAATCTTTTTGGCAGCTGCGGTCGCGAATTCGGAAATCTGTTGATCAGAAACCTCGCACTCTATCGGATGAATTACGACGCCACTCGGAGCGCTGCATCCCGAAGCAAAAAGCACGACTAGCCCCAGAAGCTTCATGGACATCCTGGCATTCTCACGTTTCCATACTGTGTTGGATGCTTTTTTCGAAGTTCTACTTCTGTACCGCAACCGCGAATCCGGGAGCACCTTATCTTTTCTGAGCACACGATCTCCTTCTTGGTATTGCCGCACTCGGTATCCCCTGGGTTTTTATCAGAGGCAAATTCGGCGCGCGTATCGCCACACGAGGGGCATGCGTCGACGCGGCCAAAATCGACAGCAGTCGGTCTTCGCTCTTGCCGGATTCCGGGGAAGCCCTCCCCCGGCGGCAACAGCAACCAGCTTCGGGCAATTACCAAGGATATCCAGCCGCAACGTCGAAACCGTCCACCGCGCGCAATGCCTGCGGACCGGGAAATCACTGGACCTGGACCTCTTGCCCTGAATCCCGGGCTCAGGCTGCCAGGGCCCGATGCAGCCACAGCTTGGCCATGGCCCATTCGCGCTTGACGGTTCGAGGCGAAATCGATAGCGCTGCGGCAATTTCCTCACCATCCAGACCACCAAAGAACTTCAGGGTGACAATCTCGGCCTGGCGCGGATCCAGCGCCTCCAGATCGTTCAAGGCATCGTCCAGACGAGTCAGCTCCAGCGGTTTGGATTGCCCTGAATCGATGGCGCTGTTGAGCGTCAGCAAGGTTTCGCCTGATCCGCGCTTGGCGGCATCCCGGCGACGATAGCGCTCCACCAGTACCCGGCGCATGGTGCGGGCCGCGACTGAGTAAAAATGCGCGCGGCCCAGAAAATCGATCTGATCAATGTCTAACAGCTTGATGTAGGCCTCGGCGACCAATTCGGTGGGCTGAATGGTCGCGCCGCCATCGCGTCCGATCTGCGCTCGAGCCAGCCGCTTGAGTTCGGCGTAGACCGTTGGCACCAGCGCATCCAGGGCTTCGCCCTCGCCGGCCTGCCAGCGCTTGAGCAACAAGGTCACGTTGGTCGGCGGTTCCATAGCCATCCCCGGAGTTTAGCCTGTCAATGAAGCTGCATGAGCCATTTCAGGGACTGCTTATGGACTCGAAACATCGACACCCGGCAGCAAATCGAATTCGGCGATCAGCGACAGAAATTCGGGGCGTCGCCAGCCCGATTGGTACACCTCGCGGGCAAAGGGCCGGGCATCCTCCACCCGCCCCAGCATGGCCAGAGCGATGATGTGATTGTGGATGATGGCGTGATCGCGGCCGGCTGCGATCAGCGGCTCGGTGATTTTCAGCACCTGTTCGAAATCGTGCTGCGACTCCGCCGTGCGCCCCATGGCGCGGAGGATCCGGGCCTTCGATACCAGGGTAACCGCCACCGCATTCTGGGTTTCGGCGTTGCCCGGATTGCGCGCCACGCCTGAGCGAGCCAGCGCCAGACCGCGCTCGGTGGTGGCCAACGCCGTCTGCAGTTCACCACTCAACTCTTGTGCCCGCCCCAACATCCAATAGGAATGCACCAGATTGTCCTGCAGCTTGGCATCGTCGGGACTGGCCTGCGCCAGAGCCTGATCTAGTTCGAACGATGATTGGCAGGCCTCCACCACCTTGCCCGGATTCTGGCTGTCGTAATAAGCCATGCAGCGCTTGTACTGGATATCGCCCAGATCGCGGCGCAGGGCGGGAATCCTGGCGACCGCCGGCAATGCCAGGGCTTTGGCCTGATCCAACAGCTCCAGCGCCTGCTCCGCTCGTCCCTGGCGAAACTGACTATCGGCGTACAGATACATCCCACGCAGCAGCAGCGACCAGCGCTCCTCGGCGCTTGGTTCACCCGGCGGCCCTTCACCGGGCGCCAGCCCTGCGGTCAGCTCGCGCGCCATCTCGATTGCGCGCCAGCCATGGGGATCACTGCCGGCATAGTCGCCCGCATAGCGCAAAACCTCACCCAGATTGCGTTCGGCCAGGGCCAAGCGATACTGAATCAACGGGTCATCCGGGTTGGCCTTGGCCAATGGCTGCAGGCCCTCCAGCGCGCGCGTATAGGCGCTGAGGGACTGCTCAAGATGCCCCTGCATGTCCAGCACCTCGGCCACCCGGATCAGCGCCAGCGCCTGTTCGCCATGGCCGCCGCTGATCTGCTCCTTGCGCAAATCGCCGTAGTAATCCACTGCCTTCAGCGCCACCGGCTCCAGCAGCGGCAACCTGCCGACCTTCTTCAGCTCGGTATACAGCTCGCCGAGCATGAATCCGGCCAGATCCTCGGCTTCAGCTCGGGCCTTCTCGGCGCGCTGCTGTGCCGCCAGCGCGGCCTCGCGCTCCGAACGCAGATCAAAGGTGTACTTCGCGCCGGCAGCGCCCGTCAGCAGCAGCGCGCTGGCCACCAATGCCCACCGCAGTCGTCGTTGCGGGCGCCGGGCAATCCGCTCCAGCGCTACCCGGGCATCGCGCGCGCTCGGTCGGTCCGAGGCGTTGGCGGACAACAGGCGCCGCAGCAGCTGGGTTTCGGCGCGCGGCAAGCCGGTCGGAATACTGACCTCGCCGCGCTGCGCTCTTGCGATCAAGTCCTCGCTGCTGCTTCCCTGCGGATAGGCTCGGCTGCCGGTGAGCAACTCGATCAGCAGCAGTCCAAAGCTCCAGAGATCGCTGGCCGTGGTTGCGGCCTCACCGCGCGCCTGCTCAGGCGCCAGATAGCCCGGTGTACCTGCGATCTGCGTTCCCGGGGTATCGCCGTCTGCCGTGTGCAGATCGCCCTGCAGCTGGCTCTGGTCGGCCCGAGCCAGTCCGAAGTCCAGCACCTTGATCTGCCCGGTGGGGGTCAGCATCACGTTTTCCGGTTTCAGATCGCGATGGGCGATGCCGCGTTCGTGCGCCGCCACCAGAGCGTCCGCGATCTGCATGGCCACTCCGATCGGATCGACCAATGAGCGCCGCGGGAGCAGCGCGCGCAGTGTCTGCCCCTCGATCAGCTCCAACACCAGCACATCCTGCGACTGGTCCTCGAAGAAATCATGGACCTGACAGATGTTGGGATGACGCAGTCCGGACAGTACCTGGGCCTCGGCCAGAAAGGCCGAACGCCGCAGCGCCGACATGCGCAGCGCCGATTTCATCAGCTTGACCGCCACCGGCCGCTGCAGCAGCTCATCGGTTCCGGCATAGACCTCGCCCATGCCGCCGCGGGCGATCAGCCGCTCCAGCTTGATTCGGCCGAGGTACTGACCGACCGAATCGTGGTCCTCATCGGCGGCCAGCGCGTCCAGACCCGTGGGACTGTGTTCCAGAAAGCTGGACTGGGCCTGTGCGGCCAGCAATTCCGAGACCTCCTGCAACAGCTTCGTATCGGCCCCGCACTCCCGAGCAAGGAAGGAATGGCGCTGGGCCAGCGGTTGGTCCAGCGCCGCCATCAGTACCCGCTTGATCAGTTGATAGCGCTCGGGACTCATCCGGTCATGGTAACCCATTGCAAATCAGATGGCCCTTTTCTCGCCCGCTTTGCACAAACCCAGACAAGCCGGTCCGCGAGCGAACAATTCGGGCCCGCCACCCTTACAACCAGCGAGTGACGACATCATGAATCAACCTATGACTCGATCGATCCTGTGCACCCTGGTCATGTGCCTTTCTGCGCCGGCCGCGCTGGCACAGGCCCTTGTCTTTGTAGGAACGGGCACGGGTCCGATCCCCGACTCGCCAGGGGTGGGCCCCAGAAACTATGGCGAACCGCTGGATATCTCATTCGATGTCAGCGGCTTGACCGGAAACATCACCAATGTTCAGCCGTCTCTGCAGGCCAACCATCCGTTTGTTGGCGACTTGCGCGTCACCTTGATTGCACCCGACGGCCGCTCACACCTGCTGTTCGAATCCACCGGCGCCACCGCCCCGGGGAACTCTGGTGGGTCAGATTCCGATCTGGTGTCGACCAATCCCATCGCGTTCGGCGACTCCTCCCCGACCAATTGGTGGAGCGCGGCAGCCTCGGGCGCAGCCCAGGTCGCAGGCGGCACCTACCGTACCGTCGTCAGCGGTGGCACGGGCGTCAGTAACCCGCCCCCTGTCACCTCGCTCATCGAAACCTTCCGGACCGCCGCGCCTAATGGCCGATGGATTCTGCGCGTGGAGGATGGCTGGACGGGTGACACCGGCAACGTGCTGGTGAGTGCTCTGACCCTGACCGCCTCGCAGCGTGAATTGCTGGTCACCAACGCCGACGACAGCGGCGCCGGCAGCCTGCGCGATGCACTGTCTATCGCTCAGTCGGGCGATGCGATCCGCTTCTCGACCTTCTTCGACACACGTCGCACCATCTTCCTGCAGAGCGCGCTGCCCTTGCTGCCCGATGGCGTCAGCATCTTCGGCCCCGGGGCCGATTTGCTGAACGTACGTCGCGCTACCCTCCCCGACTTCCGCATCTTCGAACTGGCCGCGGGCGCACAGGCGACCATTTCAGGCTTGACCATCGAGCGCGGTTCGGTGCCTGCACAGCAAGGCGGCGGCATTCTCAGCCGCGGACGTCTCACCGTGATTGGATCAGTCATTCGCGACAACGTGGCCCAGGGCGGCGGTGGCATTACCAATCTCGGAGGGAACCTCATGCTGCTGCGCTCCACGGTGGTCGGCAATTCGGCAAACTTCGGTGCCGGAGTTCGCAGCCGCAGCGACATCAGCGCTCCGATTGCCACCGCATTGATAGACAACTCGACGATTTCGGCGCAATTCGGAGGCGATCTAGTGGGTATCAACGTGATCGCGCAGCAAGGCACGAGCAGCACGCTTGTCCTGCGCAACAGTACCGTGACCGACACCGCCGGCCCGCTGGGATCCGGGCTCTGGGTGATTTCCCAAAATCCCGGCAGCAACGCATCGGCTCGCGTCAGCAACAGCCTGTTTGCGACTGGCCAAGCCACCATCACAGCGCAGTCTTTCGATGGCGGCCCGCCTGCAATCGTCATCACCGAGGGCTTCAATCTGGCCACCGACAACGCCAACGGCCTGCTCGACCGGTCGACTGATTTGCTGAATGCCAACGCACCCATGCAGCCGCTGTTCGACAATGGCGGCGGCATCCTGCTCCATCGCCCGCTGCTGACCAGCGATGCGCTCGACAACGGCCGCGCCACGGGGCCCCGCTTGAGCGATCAAACCGGCATCTTCGACCGAGTCACCGACCTGCAGGACAATCAATACCCGAATGCCATTGGCGGTGATGGCAGCGATATCGGTGCCTTCGAACTGCCTGCAGCGCCCGCGGACGAGGTGTTTGCGAACGGTTTTGAATGACAGGTGCCAGCCGCAGCGTGCATACGCTGCGGCTGGCATCAGTTGCGCCGACCGCCGCCAATCAGATCAAATGAAAGGCGCGTTCGCTTGGGGGTCCTCTGAGCAGATTCAGAGGATCCCTGGTCAATCCAGGGTCGAATTGCAAAGGAGCAGCACACCCAGCGCCATTCCGCTGATTCTGGGCTTGAGCGGATCAGCAGCCTGGGCCGATTTTCTGGAGGGCATTCTCGGTCCGCGCGGCGGACAGCTACCTTGACCGATGCGAACCCGGATGCAGGACGCTGATCGGCGGCACCGATTCAATTGCCTGAATCGATACGCTCGATCAATGCAGCCAGGCTGGCGCTGGACACCTCTCCCGTGTGGCGCCCGAGGATTCGGCCGTCAGCAGCGACAATCATTGTGGTCGGGTAGCCGCGCACGCCAAGCGTGGTTGAAACCCGTGATTCCACATCCACCGCCAGCAGCGCCGCGGGAATCTTCCATCGCCCGCCTACGGCTTCGACGGTTGCAGCTTCTTCGCCCTGGTTGATCAGCAGGAAACGCATGTTCGGATAGCGCCGCGCGCCTTCGACCAGCACCGGCATCTCGCGCCGGCAGGGTGGGCACCAACTGGCCCACAGGTTGATCACACTCGCGCGCCCGTCATGCAGTGGTAGCGGCTCGCCAGCAAGGGACGCCACCTGCAGCGTAGGCAGGCGCGGTTGAGCGGCGCTTGTCAGAGCGCTTGCGACAACGACGGCCAGCGCGCCGATGGCGGCTGCAGCAGTACTCGCCAGAATCAGCGGCCGTCGCAGAGGTGGACGGCGCCAACCCAGTAGCGACGCGCCTAGCGCGATCGCAGCGACACCAGCCGGCCACCACCAGCCGCCATCGCGGATATTGATCACACTCCATGGCGATTCCAGGTATTCGCGCCAGTAGAGTCCGACAAAGCCGATACGCGCGCCGAGCATGCCAAGGCCCGCCAGTACCAGCGGCGTATCGTCAGCAACCGGTTGCGATGAGCCCTTGGCAAGCTGCCGACGCCAGACCACCGTAGCCGCCGTCAACATCAGCAAGGACAGCCAAAGGCCTGGGGGCAACATCAGTGGTCCCAAGGTCACTGGAGGCAAGTCATTCATGGGCGCATGGTGGAAAGTCTCGTGATCGATGCCGAACGCGCAAGCTCGCTCCATTCTGTGGGAGTCGACACGTCTTTTGTAAGCCTCAACTAATTCAGCGAAACCTAATGCGTTGACCAACGCTTGAGCTGCCCTGCCCGTCGCTGCTGGCGGCCGTATGGGCGGATTGCGCCGCTCAAGCCACGACAAGTCTCCGATTGATTCCCCGACATGGTTGGCGCGAACCGCAACACTCAGAAGCCGTAGCGACGGAAGCAGGACGACGGAAGCAGGAGACGACGGAAGCAGGACACCCAAGATCTCCCCTTTCAATCATCCGCGACAGCCGGCACGCCGCTACTCATCATCAAAGTTCGTCGTGGACGGAAGCAGGACACCCAAGATCTCCCCTTTCAATCATCCGCGACAGCCGGCACGCCGCTACTCATCATCAAAGTTCGTCGTGAAAGTGGAGACGTCCGGGCGCACCGATTTCGGCATCTTTTGACGCACTCGACTGCCGTGCCTGGAGGAACTGGGTCGGGATTCGGCAAGGCGGGATACCAATGCAGAGTTTCCAGCAGACAACCTGCATCTTTCTGCAATTACGCCGCCAACCGCCTGGCCGTGGTTATGCCTCGCAACCAGCGCTGGCCGATCTTTGCGGCTTTCTCGACCAGACACTCCACCGCACCGATCGCCCGGCTGTAGTCTGATTTCACCGCCAGCACCTGGCGGGTCCAGTTTTCCGGGCGATAGCCCATGCGCCGCAGCACCGCGGGCACGGGGCCTTCGATGGCTCCGCGCTTGTCGGCGCGGATCTGGCGGCCGGTGTAATCGACCAGACGCAGATACTCGATCTGCGTCATGCGCAGCACGCCAAAGCCGCGAAGGCCGGCGATCGGCGCCAGCGGCAACTCGGCCGCCGTGGATTCCTGCTCGATTGCGGTCAGGCGCTTGACCGCACTGGTGTGCGCCGATGCCTCCAAGGTGTCGCAGAGCTTGGCCCGCACCGGATTCAGATCGACATAGGCCATCGCCGCCAGCACCGCGCTTTCATCCAGCAACACCTGACACTTGAAGCGGCCTTCCCAGAACCGCCCCTTGCAGACATCTTCGCGATTTGCCGATCGCGCGATGGGTTCTGACAGGCAACGCATGAACCATGAGAGGTCGGACAAGCGCTTGCGCAAGACCTTGATTCGTTCCTCATTGCCAGCTAACGCCTTGACCCGAACTTCATCATTCTGATCCTGCCGAGGAAACAGGCGCATCCAGCGCGCCGCGACCTCGTCAGCTGACCAACGCGCTACGGCCTGCGGCAAGGTCTCCACGACCACGTGCAGATGGTTGCTCATCACCGCATAGCCCCAGACTGCGACACCAAAGATGTCCGCCAGTTGATGGATACGATCCTCAACCCATTGCCGGCGGTGCTCAAACGAGCGACCCGTCAATCGATCCTCGCCGCACAGAAATGCCCGACGCACGCAGCGCGATACGCAGTGGAATGTTCCGGCCGAGCCGGTGGGAATCAGAATCGAGCGGGCGTAAGTCATGCTGCAGATCATTCACCCCCGCTCTGCCGCCTGTCAGTCGGAAAACGACGCCGGCGTCTGTAGGAAAAATCCTACAAAATGGGTGTCCAAGTCTCCGTCCAAGTCTCCGTCCACCTACAAAATGGGTGTCCAAGTCTCCGTCACAAAATGGGTGTCCAAGTCTCCGAGTCCAAGTCTCCGAGCGTATTCGCGGCTTCACGCGTGGTGTCGCCCGCGTCGTCGATGCGGCCAAGCAGGCGATGGGTGAGGGCTTGCAGGTGCCACAGATCAGCGTCGTATACGGTGGCCCGGAGCAGGAACTGCAACAACTCGCTGCGTACCGCGACCTGGAGGCGGCTTGCCAGCGCTACGGTGTGCGGCTGTTGACGGCAACGATGGGCATCACCGGCGTGGCCAACGTCGGCCCGGGCTCGCTGTCGATTGCCTTCGCGACAGCGCGTGCGCCGATCGGCAGCGTGGATGACTTGACTTGAGTTGGGCTTCAACTTGAACCAATCCATCGCCAAGGCTGCAAGTCACGGGACCGCAAAAAACGGCAACGCGCCGGACAGCCACTTTTCCTCGGTTGAACCTGGAAACCGGATCTCCGCTTTCTGACCCGCCTTTTCTTGTCGCCGTCATCCAGGAAGCCTCAGTTGGACGCGGTAGGCGGCGCCGCCACCCGGACGCGCTGTGCGCCAGCAGCGGCTCAATTCCTGCCTCCTCTTTCCAGATGCCGATGCCCGACAGGCTGCTAGCCGGCGCTGGTTACAAACAATCCCAGCATGCGGCCGCTACCCGAGCGCCCATTGGCTATGCTCACACTTCGATCAGCCAAGGGACCTCAGCTCATGGGCACCGAAATCAATACCCTGCTGCGCCGCCGGCTCGTGCTGGCAGTCTGTCTGTGCTTGGGAATCGGCCTGTCCGATTTCGCCTTCGCTAATCACAAGGGCACGGTGGTGCAGTGGGATGCGGAGAAAGGCGGCGGCGTTATTCGCGACACTGCGGGCGATCTCATGTATTTTCACTCTTCCGATTTGATTGATCCTGTGCAGGTTGGTGATAGCGTCACGTTCCGTGCAGTGTCTGAAAAACGGGGTTTGCGTGCGCAGATCATACAGAATGAGTCCTCTAGCCCGACTCCTCCTGACAACGCCAACACTAGCGACGAGGGTAGTTGGCAGGAAGCTGACGACAACGGTTTTGATGAAATCGACGATAGTTTCGACGACGACGGCGAATAGCCGCGAATCGATATGGGCGGTAAAATCGAGGAGATCGGCCAACCCGCCTGAGGTGCCATGACGCGGTAGGATGATGGTGAGCGCAGCGGACCGCATCTGTCGGAAGCAGCACCCACGGAAGCAGGACACCCAAGATCTCCCCTTTCAATCATCCGCGACAACGGCGCGCCGCTTCTCATCATCAAAGTTCGTCGTGAAAGTGGAGACGTCCGGGCGCACCGGTTTCGGCGTCTTTTGACGCAGCCGGCTGCCGTGCCTGGAGGAACTGGGTCGGGATTCGGCAAGGTGGGATACCAATGCAGAGTTTCCAGCAGACAACCTGCATCTTTCTGCAATTACGCCGCCAACCGCCTGGCCGTGGTTATGCCTCGCAACCAGCGCTGGCCGATCTTTGCGGCTTTCTCGACCAGACACTCCACTGCACCGATCGCCCGGTTGTAGTCTGATTTCACGGCCAGCACCTGGCGGGTCCAGTTTTCCGGTCGATAGCCCATGCGCCGCAGCACCGCGGGCACAGGGCCGTACCTGAGTATCCATTCGCCCGACCCCAATCTGGCGCAGCGCCTTCGGATGCTGAAGTCTGTCGATCCCCAAGTTTGTTTGGAGGATGTCGATGGCGCAGCGTCAGCGGTTGGGTTCGGTGGTGTGGTTCATGCGGATCTCGGCGGCTTCGGCGAGCGGCTTGAGCGCTGCGGCGTATTGTCGGTCGCAGGGTTGGTCGTATGCCACGTTCATGGCGTGGCGCAATCGGTTATGTCGTGATCTCGCTGGCGGTACTTGGCGATTTCGCTCGATGGGTTTGCGCTGATGGTGGGCGGGTTGCCGGTGTGCGTGTGTGCCCAGGCGGTGGATTTCCGGCTGGGCATTGATGGCTTGTCGCTGCGGGTGCAGGCGAGCCTCGGTCCGCTGAGGGCGTTGTCGTCGGCGCATGTGTTTTTCAACCGCGGCCGCGACAAGGTGAAGATCCTCTGGTACGACCGCCATGGTTGGTGGTTGATGTACAAACGCCTGGAGCGGGGCCGGTTTGCGTCGGTGTCTGCCGGTGAACTGAGCGAAGCGGATCTGCGTCTGGTGCTGGAGGGGGTGGATTTGTCGGTTCGCCGCCTGAAGCCGGTGCGGTTTGAGCGAGTGGCTTGAGGCGCCATTAAAAAGCCCAGATATTTCATGGCTTTGCCCTCGCGTACGCGGGCGCGCGAGGGCATTGTGGGCAGCATGACTTTGGAAGCCGCCCTCGCCGAAAACACCGCTCTGCGCGAGCAGATCAAGTTGCAGTCGGCGCTGATCGAGAAGCTGACTTTGGAGTTGGCGATCCTCAAGAAGCGCCTGTTCGGTCGCCAATCGGAAGCCAGCGAGCATCTGGACCTGCAGGGTGCGCTGTTCGATCTGACGACCTTGCCGGTCGAGGAACCGAGCACGCCGCCGTCGGAGTCCAAGACCCCGGGCAAGCCGCCGCGCAAAGCCTCGCAGCGGATGCAGATTCCCGAGAACCTGCCGGTGGAGGTCGAGACGATCACGCCGCCGGCGGCCGAGATCGAAGGCCTGGTGAAAATCGGTGTGGAGACCAGCGACCGCCTGGCCTACACACCAGGCCGCTTTTATGTGCGCCGCATCGAGGTCGAGAAATACGCGCACCCGAAGGTGCCGGAGATGGGTGTGGTCTCGGCCAAACTGCCGCCGCGTCTGATCACCGGCGGCATCTATGACGAGAGCTTCATCGCGCAGATCATGGTGGCCAAGTACGACGACCACCTGCCGCTGAACCGCCAGCGCGAGATCTACCAGCGCCAGGGCGTGACCTTGCCGATCAGCACGATGTGCGAGGCGGTATTGACTGGCGGTACGGCGCTGAAGCCCTTGTGGGTGCACCTGCAGCAACATCTGCTCAGGCGCAGCGAATTGCATGTCGACGAGACCACGATGCCCTGTCTGGCCAAGGAACAGACCCGCAAGATGCGCATGTGGACTTACCTGTCGAGTGCCGGCGAGGAGCCACCGATCATCCTGTACCACTTCACGCCGACCAAGGCCGGCGAGCACGTGCGCCAGTTCCTGAAAGGCTGGAGCGGCTATCTGCATGCCGATGCGGCGAGCAACTACGACGAGTTATATCGCCAGAACCCGCATATCCAGGAAGTGGCCTGCTGGGCCCACGCCCGGCGCAAGTTCTACGAGATCGCCGAGCACGCCCCAACCCGCGTGCTGGCCCACGAGGCCGTCGAGCAGATCAACGCGCTGTTTGCCATTGAGCGCAAGGCGCGCGAAGACAAACTGATCCCCGACGAGATCAGGAAGCGCCGCGAACAGTTGGCCAAACCGATTGTCGACGAGATCAAGACCTGGTTGGAGAAGCACCGACCCAAGCTGGCGCCGGCAGCACCGACCGCGCGGGCGATGAACTATCTGATCAATCACTGGGACGCGTTCGCGCGCTACCTCGATGACGGTCGCCTGAAGCTGGACAACAACGCCGCCGAGCGCGCCCTCCGATTGGCAGCCATCGGACGCAAGAACTACCTGTTCGTCGGCAATGAGCGAAGCGGTGAAGTCACCGCCACGCTACTGAGTCTGATCGAAACCGCCAAAGCCAACGGACTGGAGCCACTTGGCTACCTCACCCGCACCATGCGCGAGCTGCCGCTGATCGACCCAGAAAGCAGCGACGCCAATGCGCGCTACGAGGCGCTATTGCCGATCTGAGTCTTTGCCTGAAAGACCACGAGTTGCGCAAGAATGGGGCGCGGCGAAAGCTTACGTACCTGACACTTGAATCGGCCTTCCCAGAATCGACCCTTGCAGACTTGATCGGGGGTGGTTGCTCATCACTGCATAGCCCCAGACTGCGACACCAAAGATGTCCGCCAGTTGATGGATACGATCCTCAACCCATTGGTGCTCGAAGGAGCGACCCGTCAACCGATCCTCGCCGCATAGAAACGCACGCCGCACGCAGCGAGAGACGCAATCGAAAGTCCGCGCGTCGGCGCAGGCCGGCGCGCGAACTCCATTGGCCACCTACTGAACCTGGTTTCCGCCTTTGATCAACTTCGCGCTGGTGACAATGTCGGCGATTTCCCACTTGCCAAGCGCGGCGTTGTACATCCAGCTGATCGTGACCGTAACCCTCCAGGTCTGGCCGTTCGAGTTCTGGAAGGAACAGGTCATGGACGTACTGTAGGTCTGGCCGCCGGCACCGGCGGTCCCTTGAGGAACACCGAGGCCTCCGTTGCAGGAAAATCCTGCCGCGTTGAACTCGGAAATCAAAATCGGACGGTCTTGGAAGGGAATATCGATATCAACCGCAGAGAAACCATAATGCTTGGTTTGGTCGGCAGATGCGACTTCAGCCATCACATTGCCAGCTGATTCAAACAGACTGATGCATGCTTCCTGATCGCAGGTTTGCGCCTGGAGCGGGGCAGGCGAGAAACACGCGAAGCAAAGCAATCCGACCCGCACACCTTGCCGGATGACCATCGGACCCGACTCGGCACCCGAGCTTGCCACGGGCACCTCGATGGTCGACAACACGCGAAAACCAAACCACGTCAGCAGCGCACAAAGCAAACCCGGCCACCAGGGTAGCCGAGAGACAAGACGTAGGCGTCCATACGTGCTCAGATCGGATCTTAGGGAAGACCCAAGATTGTCTCGACCTTCCTAGCCGAGGAAATCACATCACCGCTATTATCTACGATATGATCCCAAAAACCACGTCTGCTTTCAAAGAAGTTAAACGTCTTGAGCAACAAAGCCTCATCATTCTCGTGATATTGTCGGCGCCATGTCTCTGACATGAGCCGCCTCGCCACACGCTCTTTGATGATATCGAAGGGCGCATAGACGTAGATGGTCTGCACCTCGATTGAGCGAGCACGAAGTTCATTCATAGCCTCGCGGTAGATTTCAAACAATTGATCCGACGGCTTTACAAAGGAAGCTGTGTCGTACGGACACCGGTCGGAAAGGCAAACCTTTATCCGCATCTCTGCGACCTTCAGCACATCCTCGATCCACGAGCTAACGTAACGAAACTTTGAAACGACCAATCTATTGTCCAGCTTTAATTGGTCCAGATCGGTATACATAACCTTGAACTTGTGAATCCGCGCGGAAACTTTGGAATACACTTCACTCTTGCCAGATCCACCGGCACCAACGAGCGCGAAAACCTTCAGCGGTTCGGAACTCATCTACCCAACGCAACTAGCTGAGGAGGGAAGTTTTCAAAACCGGGTGATATCCAATGTCGCGCAGAACGCTCTAGCTTTATTGAACAAGGAGCCCCAATCCCCGAATACGGAAGAAACCGCACCAGCGCCTCGAAGAGTTCTGCAATCGGCGCTTTAAAGCCTTGAATCGTGTAGATGGTGCGTTTTACACCGATCCGCTCCGCCATTGCCGTGTGAAACCCCATTTCCAGCATCGTTTGGTGCCACGCTAGCGGTACTGCCTCGGAAGAAACGCCAACGTGAATTTCGCTCTCTCGCCAGCGCCGCCAAGGCTCAAAAACAAGTTCGCCGAATCTCACCTCCAAACATTCAGAAGCCGGCTCCAGCACAGTCTTCTTGTAAACCATCTCGCCCTCTACAAATCCAGAAAACTGATTGTCACCCCCCAATATATCTGCCGACAAATCGAATAACGAACGAAACGCCGCGCCGTCCTGTAGTTTGGAACTCAGGTGCGACCGAGGCGCATATTTGCTTTCGGATGCTCCTTGGACAAGGAACGGGGCTGCACGCAGCCCTATCGCCTCCAGCGCCGTGGTCGTCGTGGGCTTGATCTCAAATGCGTTCACGTGGATATGTAACATGCGTTAAGGGCGCCCCTGAATGTGCGCTAGCATCTCGTGGAACGCAACCGCCCGTTGAGAAATCTTGTTCTTTTCTTCTATTGTCATTTCAGAGTAGGCTCGATCCAAGCCCTCCGGAATGAATACACTGTCCCAATCGAAAATCCTGCCAGGCCTTGGTCGATCGCTAATCGTTCCACGTTTTTCCTTGTGGACGGTCGCGATGTTCTTCCCATCCGTGAAGGCTAGCGCCGAAATGGCAGCCGCCCCATCATCGCCGAGCGTATTCACAAGCTCACAAAATCTGGCGCTGGCCGCATCCCAAAAGGACTGTGTCAATCCACCCGGAAAACCCTTCAGTGCGTCCAAGGCAAGACCAGAATGATCGACCATCACGGGCAGGCGGACAGCAGCGAAGGCCTTGCGCACCTTATCAGTGACGATTTGCCGAAAGTCTAGAGTTTGAAGCTCTGAGATCGCCAGTTCGTAATTTTCTAGGCGAACGTCGTAGTCCTCAAAGAACGGCTGGATCTCTTGAATTTTGTATTTGTTGCGCGATACGAAATAGACCTTACGCATTGCCTTTTTCCTGCGCGTCGAGTATGCACTCAAGCAGATACGTTAAATTCTCTCCGATCCTCATTGGGTCAAGCTGGACGACGTTAATATGTTGCTCACTGAGCAACCGCTCCATGACCGGATTACGCTGCGCTGTAAGAAAGAAGGACTGTGCAGGCTTTTTGGTATTCGCGAGCACGCGACACAATTTCGACCACATGAGCCGCACATTGAGGTCGCTGAAGCTATATCCAATGAATATTACCGATTTTCCGTAAATCCTACTTCGCAAATCTATATCAAGCGGATCCTCAAAGTCCATACGACGAAAATAATCGCTTTCTTTTATCAGAAGAGAACTGTGGTCGGACAAGTCGCCATGGAGCTTGACAACCCGAGTCGGATGATTATATCGAGTCGCATCAAACTTGACCTTTCCGAAAATCTGAACATTCGACGCCGGCGGGCGATTCAATGTCGGGTCGGCCAGATCGGCGGTATTGCGAATGCGATAATACGGCCACCCTTGGTCGTCAAATGCGCGCTCGATCCAACGGTCCCAATTGGTCGTAAAAATAGACTCACAGTCCAGATAGGGCAAAAGCAAATGCGGCCTTGATTTGCCGACATCAAACATCCTTTCGTCATCAATAAGTGTAACGAGCTTATTGGCCAGATCGCCGATCCCTCCATTCACGACTTCTAGATACTCCGCGATTTGGAGATAATCGCCGTGGATCCGAAGCAAATCCCGGTCGAACTTTAAAATATCCGCGGCAATGTCGACAACGCCCTTCCAGTCGGGGAATTCTGCACTGATGTTCTTTGAGAATCCCGAACCAATGAAAGGTAGCAAGCGCCGGCGCGCGGCCGCCCCCACCAAATCCTTCGGGATGTCGACATGCACGCCACCGCCGGGCATCTTTGCCCCCCCTTTATTCACCCTAGAAGGCCAAGCGACCTAGTGTACACCGTCAGCACGAGAGGATGTGGTTAGCGCAATGAATTGCATCTGTCGACCACTGAAATTAGTCGAACCTCGACAGCTGGGAATCGTGTTACATCTTCCCCGGTACCTTCACGAGAGCCCGCCCTATGATAGTTTTATCCAAACCGAATGCCAAACAATCCACCGTCCTCGGTGGCGTCGGTCAGGCGACTAGGAAGCACAAAGTCGTTAAGGTCGAAGCCATCAATGGTTTCCTTGAAGGCATCGTCTTCATTCATCGTCACGATGTACTGAAAATCAAGCTCCTGAGCGATCTCTGAGCCAAGACGCAAGGCGCTGATGACCTGACGCCCGTCAACGCCATCGAACAGATGACTGTCGTGAACCAAGAATCCCGGCCCCATTCGTCGCTTGGCGCACAAACGCATGAGCATCATGTCGAAGCAGAAGATCTGCATGTTCTTGATGCCCTTGCTACGCTCGCCCTGCATCGGAAACTTGAAGATCGGTCCGTTGGAGGTTTCGTCGACCGTCATGCTGCCGGCCGATTCATACAACCGTTGCGAGGTTTCCTCGAAGGCGACAATGGCCTCCGCCAGTCGACCCCTCTGCTCAGTGAAGTCACGCCGTAGGCGGATCGTGAGACGGTTGCGCTCGATCTCCAACTCGTTCTTGGTGCCTTCGAGCTGCTCGGCGGCTTCAAAGCGTTGCCGCAATGATTCCACTTCGGACTCCAGTCGCCCCAGTTCGCCTTGCAGCTTTAGGAACTGTTCTAGTGCGCCATGGCTCTTGAGAATGCCCAGAATTTCAACGCGCCGATGATCGAGCTGCGCCTTTTTGCTATCGCGCAGCTCGATCCGAAACTTGGCAGCTTCAAGTTCGCTGGACAGATAGTCCTTGCGATTACGCACCACCGATTCGTGAAAGCTTCTTACGTCCTCGTAGCGGCGCTTGACCAAGCTAGGTAGTACGACGCCTGCTTCTTCATAGACCGCCTGAAGGTCTTCGTGGTCTGGAGGAACCTCGGAGGCGAGTGCACTCTCCAGATCACGGATGGCCGAGAAGTCGATGGTGTTGGCGTTGGCCAACTCGTTGAGCTGCTGGGTCAACGTGGCGCTCTCGACTTCCAGCTCCCGGTATTCCGGCAAGACCTGGAAAGTCTCAACTTCCATATAGAGCTTCTTGAGACGGGCTTCCTGAATGGTCAGCCCAGTGCGCAGGTCTGCTGCCTTGCCGATGATTGATCCGAAAGCGCCATTTCCAGCCGCCTTCTTCAACTCGTCCAAGGTCTTTTCGCGATCACGCACAGCTTGCCAATCTCGAGCGATCTGCCAGTCCAATCCGAGTAGGAACATCAACGCCATTTGCATGTCGCCGGTCCCCTGCATCGCGGCCTGCTTCTCCGGTGTCATGAATGCACCACTCGCCTGTCGGCGTACAAAGTATGCAAACAGTGACCGGAACGAAGGTGGCTTGCTGCCTGCAGCTTCAAGACTGCTCAGACCGAACATTTGCTCGCCGAGGAACGTACACCACTCGGTGGCCGAGAACTTAACCTTTGCGGCAGGCGGGACGGTCACGAAGATTTTGGCTTTGGAACTTCCGCTGCGCTCGACCACCGTCCGTTCTGACTTCAGATCAAAGTCCATGCCAAAGGTATGTTCGGCCAGCTCCGGGGTACGGAAAATCGAGTTCGGCCCAGCTTCGGCGCCCAACAGAAAATGCACCAACTCAACGAAACTGGTTTTGCCGGCGCGATTGCGTGTTTGTTTGGTGGTCGCCCCTTCGGTTTTTTGGGCGAGCAGCACATTCAGGCCAGACTTCAGATTTCCAAGATTCTTGAAGGTGGGCAGCGTGCTGAAGATGTGATGAATCACGTTGTCCTCCGTGCCACCAGGCCGCTTTCGAGTTCTATGGCTCCAAGGGCGTACAGGAGGTCTAGGGCGAGCAAGAACCATTCATAGGTAATGCGCCGTGGCGTTACCGCCAAACCAGCGTCATCCCTGTTCAATTCCTCCCAAAGCGCGGAGACAGTTTTGGGGTTTGCGAGGTACGCCAATACATGCGCACCGACGGTCAGTAGCGCGCGATCCTGCGGCAGATGCTTGGATGGCAGGATCATGCTGCCCCCTTCGCTTGAGTGTCTTCAAAAATCTCGCACTTATCGAATAGGTATGCCATCACGGCCAACACGGCTGCTTTGTGCGTCGGCGTGGTGTTCGCCGTGCCCCCTGCCCATGCTTCGAGGCGACCGAAGATCTCATCAGGATGGAGTTGAGGAATACCATCCCTCAGTACCACGTATTCGCTCTTAAACGCCTGCGCGATCTGCTCACCATAAGTAGGGTTCTTCCAACTATTGAAGAACTGCGCAACGAGCGGCGACTTCTGCATGCCGATCTTCAAGAAGTCAGATACAGCCTGAGACAGGAGGTTGGCCTCGATCTTTCCGCGCGACACGTCCTTTACCTCGCTCGTCGTGGGTCCGGGCATGATGCTGATATGGGTGAGCACAGCCGCAAGGTCGCTAAAACCCAAGTTCACGTTCGCTTCCATCGTCAGCGAGGGGCCAAACCAGGATTCAAGATCCTGAAGGCTCAACTGACGGAACTTCGCTAGCATTTCCTCGTACCCACAATGTCCGACTCTCATCTCCGGATTGTCTTGCCTGAGTTTGGCAAGGGCTTCGATGATGTGGGGACCTAGACGTCCATCGGGTGCGTTGTGGACGAAGGTCCACTCATCGAAGTACTGTTTCCAGTGCTCTTTGGCCCCTTCGAAGTCCTCGTTGATCTTCTTGATGGCCTCGGCGGCGCTCATCTCATTCGGCGCGTAGGTCTGGAACAGGGTTCGCGCAGAAGGCAGATACCCGTCGTTCTTCCGGTCTCCAACGTTGCCCCAGGGTCGGCACGCCGTGAAATCGTTGGGATGGGCCTTCAACATCAGCTGCTCGAACAGGCGTTGAAACCCGTCCCCCTTGGATTCCAAGAAGGCAATGCGGAAGTCCTTTTCGTAGTTAAGCTGCTGAATGCGATCCATGAATTCAGGCCCGTGACCCTTTGTCCGTTGACTTCTTTGGGCAAGATTCCATCACTTCTTCGTTTCCAATTGCGGCCGATCCCGCTTGAGGTCGTTGGGAAGTGCTCAATCTGGTTACAGTGGGGCTAGCAACATTCGCGCGGCGTGCGAAAAGACAACCAGTTTCCCGGCGAAAAGGACTCTGCGATCGGAGCAAGTCGCATCACCCGAGGGCCAACTCCAGACGGTGCGCGGCACGTGCGTATCGTACCTCAACACATCGTGCGTAGGCTGCAGTTCCCGCCTAGGCAAAACAGCCACAGGGCGATGCATCGGCTTAAACCACCCCTCACCCCACCACCCGCGCAATCACCGACCCCATAGCCGTCGGCTCCGGATCATTTTGGTGCTGCACCGCATTGACCGCCCAATCGACCAACTTGACGCGATCTTTCTGGAAAATCATCACATGGGTTGAGCCACCGAATTCGAAGTGGCCGATTTCGGTGTCGCGGTTGATGCCGACGGGGGACATGGTTTCGTCGACGATGTATTGGGGTTCGATGACGCAGGTGGAGACTTCGACCATGCCGATGCAGATCAGGGCGACGTAGCCGCAGGTGGGGTGTTTGAAGATGAAGATGGCGCGGGCGGCGACGTGGCCGAGATAGGGTTGGGATTCGGTGCCTTCCCAGGTGCCCTGGTTTTCGCCCTGGCCGGGTTTCTGGGCGAAGTAGGTGCCGGGTTGGCGCCAGGAGCGGACGATGGTGCCGTCTAGCGGGGCGCGCCAGCGGTGGTAGTGGGTGGCGGAGAGGAAGCCCTGGTAGAGCTGGCCGCCTTCGAACAGGCTGGCCCATTGTTCCTGGCCGGCGAAAAGATCGAGCAGGGAGTAGTTGACGTCCTTGATCCAGAAGTCGGATTCAAGGGCGACGTGGTTCTGGTACATCCAGGGGGTGGTTTCGCAGCCGATGTTGATGTCGGTTTCGGGTGAGCCCTTGAAGGGGCGCGCGCCGGGGACGAACTGGCGGATGAAGAAGGCGTTCCAGGAGTCGTAGCCGTATCCGGGGGCTTTGGGGTCGTGGACCATCTGGTCCCAGACGCCGGCTGCCTTGGCGGCCTTGGAGATCCACGAGCCGGGTTTTTCGGGATCGTAGATGTCCAGCTTGTCGAGCGAGGCCGGGCTTTTTAGGAAGCTGTTCCAGGCGTTGAGCACGGTCTGGAACTGGGCGTTGAAGGTGGCATCGTGGAACAGCGCCAGGCCGGCTTCGGTGGCCATGGCCACGGCCAGCAAACCGTTCATGGGCGTGCCGACCATCACGGTGGTGTTGAAGGCGGGTGAGGTGGTGATGATCTCGTTCAGCAGCTCGAAGAAGGCGTCATAGCCTTCGATCCAGAGCACGTCGCCGTCGTCCTTGATTTCCTTGCGGGTGGCGTGGTCAAGCGAGCGCACGTAGGCGTTGGACTGCTCGATCATGGAGTTGACCCACATGCGATAGACCGCGTTGGCGGTCACCCAGGCCTTGAAGCTGAGCATCACCGGGGTCATCGGCGTGAGGGTGCCGGCCTTGCGTTTGACGGCGAGGTGGTCGCGCAGTGGCTGCAGGTATTTGGCCGTGGCCCAGACGCGATTGGGCACCCAGAAGCCCATCTGCAGGGGGCCGGCATTGCTCAAGGACAACTGGTTGCCGCTGGCGCCTTCGATGGCCGGCGGCGTGGCGGCGCGCTTGCTGGCTTTTGCCGGGGATGCGGGTTTGGTGGGTTTCTTGGGCATGGGGTAGGGAGCCTGTGGGCGGGTGGTGTTTAGGGGCGGGTTGGTTGGTGGAATCGCCTTTGGCGGTTCCGGCCTACGGGGATGGCACGGGTTGCGGGCGGGTGATGTGGAGGGCGCCGCGCTGCGGCGCCGCTCTTGTGGTTTGAGCAGAGCAAGAGCGGCCGCGCAGGCGCGCGGCCCTCCTTGGGGCGGTTGCGCGTTGCCTGGGCGGCTCGGAAAGTGCGTTCCGCCGTAGCGCGGCTCCGGCGCGCGAGTTGTGTGGACAGAGACTCTGAGTTGATCGCGCCGGCGGCCGCAGCTCTATCGTCAGCCGAGCGCCGGGCGCCTCGCGTATCGACCCTGGGGCGCCAATGGAGGACTTCGACGCGAAGGACCCGGCCTACCCCATCGCGCCAAGGCAGCGGGTGATCGACGCCGGAGATCAAATGCGGCCGCGCAGGCGCGCGGCCCTCTTTGGGGCGGTTGCGCGTTGCCTGGGCGGCGCGGCAAGTGCGTTCCGCCGTAGCGCGGCTCCGGCGCGCGAGTTGTGTGGACAGAGACTCTGAGTTGATCGCGCCGGCGGCCGCGGCTCTATCGGCAGCCGAGCGCCGGGCGCCTCGCGTATCGACTCTGGGGCGCCAATGGCAGACCTCGACGCGAAGGACCCGGCCTACCCCATCGCGCCAAGGCCGCGAGCGATCGCGGCCAGAGGCCGCTCCCACAGTAGAGCGGGCGCGGACCGAATCTGTGTACGCGCCCATTGCCTGTGCGCTATCCACTGCAACAGCCGCACACCGACATCACGCCGAACTGGGTGGTGGTCCATTGCCCGTTCCAGCTTTCGCTCTTGGCGCTGCAGATCTGGGGGCAGACCTTCTGGGCTTGCTGGTTGCTGTAGATGGGTCCGGCGGTGACGTCGGCGCAGCTCTGTTGCTTTGCCAAACCCGGCAGGAAGCTGAAGTTGGCGCTGAAGTGTTTGACGGTGGGGGGCTTGGTGCTGTTGTCGGTTTCGGTGTAGGCCAGATTGGCGCCCTTGTGGCAATCGACGCAGTTGCTGGCTTCCAGGCTGGACTGGATGAAGGTCTCCAACGTGCTGTTGACCATGAAGGTGGGCACCGAACCGTTGGTGGGCTGGGTGCCGTCGGGCTCGACGTTTCCGCCCCAGTTGGTGCCGATCAGGTAGTAGTTGGCGAACACCGAATCGATGGCCTTGAGCTGGGCGCGCCAGGCGGTGTTGAGCTGCTGGGTGAGGTGATAGACGTTCCAGCAGCGGGCCACCTGGGTGCCGCATTGATCGCCGCTGGCGGTGGTGGTCAGATAGGCTTGGGCGTAGGGCTGCTGGCGCTCCCAGATGAAGGCGGTGTCGCCCTTGGCCAGCACCGGCGGACTGTTGGTGGTGACGCTGTCGCAGGCGGTGCGGCTGAAGGAGAAGTCACCGGCATTGGGCGCCGGGCACAGGCTGTTGGGAATGGTCTTGTAGCACTTGGCGTCGGTGGCATCGCAGGCGGCGGCGGCGAAGGGCGCGTTGTCCTGATGCTCGAAGCTGGCCCAGATGAATTGCGGCAGCAGATTGTGCTGCTCGGCATTGGCCTGAATGAGATGAAGGCCGACCAGGCCGAGGGTGACTTCGGCGCACAACGGTTTGCCATCGCGCACATAGGCGCCCTGCACGTCGATCAGGCCCTTCGTGTGGAAATAGCGGGCCTCGTCGGCCGGACTGATGATGCGCCACGCGGCCTTGAGCTCCATCGCGCCGGGGGCGCCGTTGGTCTTGCTGGTGTCGCCGGGTGGGAACAGCACGCTGTTGCCGGCCTGGATGAAGGTCTGCTGCCCGGCGTAGGTGTTGAGCCCCTTGCTTTCCAGGTAATCCTGTTCCACCGAATTGAGGCGACGCTCGAACAGCGTCCAGTTGCCCTTGACGTCGATCAGCGGCTGGCCGGTGGCCTGGATGAACTCTTCGTCGCGCGAACCCTGAGCGCCGGATTTGGCGATCACGTTGAAGCGCGGCAGATTGTTCGGATTGGGGCATTCGCCGACCGGTCCGCCGAAGACGTCCTCGGGGCGCGCCCAGGTTTGCCACACGGTGGTGCCGGCGCCGGACAGGCCGGTGCGGGCATCGCTGCCGCTCTGGTTGGCCTGCCAGTTGAGGGCCACGAACATCTGCCAGGACATGTTGTCGAAGGGCGTTTGCACGTCCTCGGCGGCACTGTTGACGAAGTTGCTGAGACCGGCGTAACCGAAACCGGAGTTCAGGCCGGGGTCGGGACCGATGGTGGACGGGATGGTGGCGCAGAGGGTGCTGACGCTGGGGTCGGCGCAGTAGACGGGCTGGGGGACGTAGGGCGCCGGGGCCGGGCTTGTCGTCTCTGCGCTGGTTGGGGGCGGTGATGGGGCTTGTTGGCTGCAGGCGCTGAGCAGCAGCAGAGAAAGAGCAAGAGCGCCGAGTGCAACTCGGCGATCCCAGGGGCGATCCCGGCGGGCTGGGCGATCCGGAGTTGCGGCGGCTGGGCTGTCATTGGTCATCTGGGCTCTCCGGTCATTTGAGTTCAAAGATGCTGCTGTGCTGGTAGCGCGGGATCACGGCGCGGATGAGCACGGTGCGGTGGGGGGCGAAGTAGTGATCGAGCCGGGCGTTGGGAATGACCAGCTCGCCGGTCGAATCCATGGCGCTGCCGAGATAACCGACCGGCTGCTTCTTCGACTGGCTGTACTCGGGCGTGGCGGACACGCTGATGTAGAGCTGCGGAATCTGCGCCTGCAGGGCACGCAGAGCCTTGATGTCCATGTACAGCGCGCGCCAGGCCTTGTTAGGGCCGTAGACGTGGACGTCGGTGACCACCCGCTTGTAGAAATCCTGCTCGAATCGTCGGTTGGCCTTGTCGTTCTTGAGCGGGTCGCGATAGAACTCGAAGAAATAATCCGGCACTTCGTGGCCAAGGTGATCGCTGAGATAGACCACGGTGTTCTGCAGCTGATCGTCGGCCCGGGCTGGATCGGCCTCGGCATTCAGGCGCTGCTGCCAGCGGAATGCACCGCCGACTGCCGCGGGATAGTCGAGATCGGTGATCTGCAGTGCATCGAGCAGCAGGCGATCGCGCAGCTGGTACTTGCCGGAGGAACCCTTGTCGACGATGGAACCGTGGGTATGGCCGGCGAGCACCCCGAAGGCGATGTCGCCATTCACCGCCTGCGAACTGACGCTGGCGACCTGCCCCGGTTGACTGCCGAGTTGCACATCTACCCGCAACGCGCTGAGGTTGGCGGTGCTGATGCGCACGGTGCCATCGGAACCGTCTTCATTGGCGATGGCGCGAATGCCGTCGTAGCCGGTGTCGCCCACCAGCACGGTGGCCAGCACCTTGCCGCTGCCGTACCAGCGCGCGTTGGAATTGAACAGATCGCGATCGGCCAGGGTGGCGGTGTACGGCGAGGCCAGTTCCAGATTGCGCAGCAGCTGGGTGCCGGTCTGGAAGCCGGTGTTCCAGCCCTTGACCGCGCGACCGATGAAACTCTGACCCTTGTGTGCCAGACCCGAGCCGAAGTTGGCCGGCGCCAGCATGACGAAACGCTTGACGGGCACGGTGTCTGGCGTGAAATAGCGGGTCATCCATTCGCGCACCA
The DNA here is from genome assembly GCA_024234055.1 of Rhodanobacteraceae bacterium. Lineage (NCBI taxonomy): Bacteria > Pseudomonadati > Pseudomonadota > Gammaproteobacteria > Lysobacterales > Rhodanobacteraceae > Rhodanobacteraceae bacterium. The sequence continues at coordinate 296,320 of JACKOW010000001.1, read as the reverse complement.
CCAGCGCGCCGGTGCTGTGGACCACCACATCGTGCGCATGCGGGGTGGTCGACAGGCCGTTGGCCATCCATGCCTGCTGCATGGCTTCGGCCAGATCGGTCATGGTCACGTCGTCTTGCAGTGACAACCAGTCGGCCAGATGGATGTCCACCGGCGGCGCCGGCATGCCCGCGGCGATGATCGCCTTGATGTCCTTGAAGGAGGCGAAGTTGTCGCTCCAGCCGTGAAGGATGACGATGGCCATGACGGGTCTCCTGTGAGTCTGCACAGCCGACAGGACAGCACGAAGCGGGTGCTCGACTCTGCGACATCGAACACGCCCCAGACCGGCGATGACGGCCCGGTATCTCTCCTATATGTCGCGAAGGCGGAAAAACTCGCACCCTGGGGGTGAAGTGTCGTGTTGCCTGTGGGAGCGGTTTCAGCCGCGATTGGCTGCGGCGCGCTGTGGGAGCGGCTTCAGCCGCGATTGGCTGTGGCTCTCTGTGGGAGTCCCGGTCGCCCCTGGCGGTGCGTTTGTTCGCGCATCAAACAGGGGGCAGGGGGCGGGGGACCCACGTTGCGGCACGGTCAGATCATGCGTCGAGGTTGGACCCCTGCCCCCTGCCCCTTCAATCCGCGAGATGCTGTCGCGGCTGAAGCCGCTCCCACAGGCCTTGGCCGCGGCAGCTTTGTCGGGCGGTGATGCGGAAGAGCCCCGGTGAGCCGCTGCGCGCCACACCGGGCTACGACGAGAGACCCGGTCAGCTGGGCGGATTGACCGGCTGGAACTGGAAGCTGGGGCCGGTGAGTACGGCGGGATTGGGGATGCCGGCCATCATCGCCTTGGCCTGGCCCTTGAGCGACATCATCACGCCGATGGCCTGGTTGAACTGCTGCTGGCTGTTGTCACCGTTGAACATGGCGTGCAGCGAGATCAGCAGGCTGGCGTAGGTGTAGTTGAAGTTGTCGTTGGCAAAGGCCTGGGCGCTGCCGATGGGATAGCCGGGCGGCACGCCGGGATTGGTGGGCACGGCATACACCCCGGTGGGGTCAAAGGGTACGGGCGCGCCGGTGTAGGCATAGGTGGGTGGATTGGACCCCGGCACCGGCACCAGCAGATGGCCTTTCTGGATCTGCATGAAGCGGTAGTAATGGGCCACTTCGCCATCGCCATCTTCGGGCGAGGTGCTGGTGCCTTCGCCCTGCTCGATGATCACGGAGATGGCTTGCTGGGCGCTGGCGACATCGGTGACGACGATGGCGCCGGGCATGATCTCCGGGCCGATCTGGTTGCGCGGCGGATCGACGAAAGCGCTGTCTCCAAGCTGGCCGATGGCATCGGAGATCGCGGTGTAGAACTCGCCGATGGTGATGGTCTTGCTGACCATCTCGGCCATGGCCGTTGATTTGTACACCAGCGGGTCGGCCGGACTCTCGATCTGCAGGAAAGTCTGCAACTGGGTCATGGAAAACGGGGCCAGGTTGACCGTGAGATCAGCCTCCACACCGCCCGGCAGCGGGCCCGGGTAGGTCGGGACGAAGCCCGGTTTGTCGATGTCGGGAGAGCCGCCGAGGGCGTTCATGACATTCGACGACAGGGTCATGTGCAGCATTTCTTCGAGCACCACCGACTGGATGATCTGGGCGATGGCCGCGTTCTTGGCGGTATCGAGCGAATACAGCGCGTACAGGTACGGCGGTATCGTGGCGTGCTCCAGTTCGATGGCCTGCTGCAGCGAGGCACAGACGGTTTGCGGGGTGATGGCCGGGCCGGTCAGCCCTTCCAGCATTGAGCGTTGCAGGCGGATCATCGGGATTCTCCTTGGCTTTGCAGCACCAGTCGGCGAGCGCGGGCGGCGACTTTTCCGCCTTGCTGGGGTGGCGGGCCCGACGCCAGGGCTTCGGCTGAGGGCGGTGCCGCCTTGCGGGTGGAAGGCGCCACTGCACCGGGCAGCGGATTCTTGAGCCAGGCCAGGATGGCCTTACGCTTGGCCGGCGACAGATCGCGGGTGACCGGCATGGCGTTGGGATTGGCCGGATCGAGCCCGAAGGCCAGCAACAGCAGGTGGGCGTTGGCGACCACCGAATCGTAGTCGGCCAGATTCAGGAAGCGATTCATCACCGGATAGAGATTGGCGTACTGCTGGAAGATCGGCTGCAGATCGGTCCAGGTGATGGGATCGGCCGGTGTGAAGCCACTCCACAGCAGCAGACTGATGAAGTTCAACTCGTTGATCGGACCGACATTCTGCGACGCGTTGGTGAAGGCCGGGCGGATGCCGTAGACCTGGCCGTCGATGCCGTAGTCCAGCCCGTTGTTGAAATAGCGTGGGGTGCCGGGATCGGTCACGGCCAATGTCAGCACGGCCTTGCCGTTGTTGTCGGTGCTTGCCGTGGCGTTGAAGGCCAGCGCGCTGGTCGGTGTGGCTACCGGCGGGCTGGGCGCGACATAGGGAAAACCGCTGCCGGGTTGCAATTGGCTGGGATCGAGCGTGAAGCTGATCGATGCGCCCGGCAGGGGCTGACCAAACTGCGTGGCATAGACCGGGATGTCGACACTGTCGCCCGGACTCATGCGATAGACGAAGCGATCGGCGCGCACCCAGAGGCCATTGCTCCACTCGCTGATCATCGCGCCTGAGGCGCCGGTCAGCAGCAACTGGGAAGTGGCGGCCAACTGCACTTGCGCGGTAGTCAATGGCAGTACGACCACGCCCGCGGTGCGCGTGTACCAGTCGGCATCGGTGGCGTAGCCGCTGGTGCCGGAGGCTGCGATCGTCCCCAGGGCCGTGGTGGTGCCAGCGGGGAAGCCCGGCAGGGCGATCGGGTTGCAGGCACTGAGGGTGAGATCGCCCAGGTTCTGCATGGGGCCGCCTGCGGTGGTGCTGGGCAGTGCATTGCCCAGATCCAGGTACAAACAGTTGGCGGCGGCATCGAGCACGCCCGCGCAGAAATTGATCTGGCCCTGGGGCAGGAAGAAGCTGTTGGACGGCGCCGAGGCAGCCATGAACTGCCGGCCGATCAACAGTTGCTGCGGTTCGCTGGTGCTGGCCGGGCCGATGGTGCCGACAATGCGTCCGGTCATGAAGTCGGGCGAGGTGTAATCGAGGTTGAAGCCGTCGACGTTGAACTTGATCGAGAGCAGACCATCACTGGCGGCGGCCTTGAGCGCTGTCAGAAAGGCAGACCCGGACACATCGGCCCACTGCAGATTGCTCAGTACCGACTGGTACATCGCGCCAGCGACGTTGTCGCCGCCCGACGAAGAACTGGCCCGCGCCCAGATGTCCATGAAGGCGGCGGGATCGTAGTCGGCGCACAGCAAGGTATTGCCGGTGGCATCGGCGATGCGCACCTGCAGGCCCCAGATCTCCGAGCACATCTGCTGCTCGCTATCCAGATCAACCAGCTTGGCGGGCGCCAGGGTGTCGGAATCGGCCACGATGTAGCCGAGTACCGGATCGCTCGCAGTCACGGCGCCGGCGGGTGTCCACGCCGAGGTCACGCTGCAACCAAGCAGCCGCCAGGCGGCATCACCCTGCGGATTGAACCAGCCATTGGGTGGCACCATCCCCGGGCCCTGCATGTTCTGGTACCTGGGCTTGAAGATGGCGTTGTCGAAATGCGCCGGATCGTTGTTGACCGTGGATACATTGGCCTGGAAGCGGCCGGCGAAATGCAGGCGCAAGGCGTTGAGATAGCTCATCTAGGCATCTCCGAATTGGGATGGGAGGAGGTGTAACCACAAGCTGGCCTGTAGGAGCGACCTCGCGTCGCGACCGTCCAGCCGCACGTTCGTAGCAGCAGTCGCGCCACAAGGGCGCTCCTACAGGTGAAAGAAGTCGGCGTTGGGCTCATGCGGACCCCAGATCCATCGCTGGCGAGATGGGTTCATGGAAAGAAGCGCAGCGACGAAGCAATCCAGCGCATCGCCGCACGCCCCTGGATTGCTTCCCCCGGATCAAGTCCGGGGTCGCAATGACGCCGGGGCTCATCGTTCGTGGGCATGGTCGTGCCATCGAGGGTGGCTCGCGAGGAACCACAGGGCCGCCCGAAACTGCGAAAGGGCGAACCGTCATTCCCGCGAAGGCGGGAATCCAGGGGGACCCGACTGGATCCCCGCTTTCGCGGGGATGACGGCTGGCGTTCATGGCCTCAGCGCTCGAAGGGTTCGATCAGGCCGATGGGATTGCCCTCCGGGTCCTTGATCATGGCGAAGCGGTAGCCGTCGACGCTGGCCGGTGCCATGTGTTGCTTGCCGCCGGCGGCCATGGCGCGGGCGATCGCGGTTTCGAGCTTGTCGACCAGCAGGTAGAAGTTGTGGCCGGGTTCGAACCCGGGCACGCGTGGATTGGTCTGGCCGATGCCGCCGAGCAGAGGCTGCGTGCGCACCGGAAAATGTACGTACGAGAAGCCCTCCTGACCGCTGTCGTATTGCCAGCCGAAGACATCGCTGTAGAACTTCTGGCTGCTGGCTTGATCCTTGGCGATGATTTCGAACATTACCGCCGGATGCTGGTTGCTGCGGGACTTGCCGTTGCCGGTGTGCTCACTGCTGCCGTGGCTCTCGCGCACGAATCCAGCATGGCGCGAGAGAAACTGCACGGTGGTGTAGGGACTGTTCTTGCTGGAGACGAAGCGGCTGCCGTAGTCCTCGACGAAACGGGTGAACAGCGGACCGTTGACGTGGTGCAGGAAGGCCTGCGGGTTGCGGTAGACCTCGAAGAACAACAGCAGCTGCGGCGTGGTCGGCGGCAGGGACTGCAGGGCCTCGGCGCCGGGCGGATTCAGGTAGGGTGTGTGCACCAGGTAGGTCAGCGTGTCTGGCTCCTGCATGCGCACGTCAAAGGCCAGTCGCGTGACCGCGGCGTGCACTTCGGCCTCGCAGCCGGGACGAATGAACCACTGCGAGGTCAGGCTGACGGCGGTGGTGACCAGATCATTCATGGGGCGCTCCTTGATCAGCGGCTTGCGCTGACAGCAGTCGTTTCAACATCAGGCGGTGCACGATCCAGAGCACGGCGGGCAGCGTCAGCAAGGCCAGCAAGGTCAAGCCCAGATGTGGCTCGCCGGCGCCCAGCCAGGCACTGGCGCCGTAGAGCAGGCCAACGATCACCGAGGCCAGGGTGGCGCTGGCGAAGGCCGGCAGCGGGTCTAGCCGCATCACGCCGGCCAGCAGAGCGCTGATCTCGGCCAGCACCGGCAACGGGCGAGCGCCCAGAATCCACCACAGTGCGTGGCGACGGGCACCGGTCTGGCTGCGATCCCAGAGTTCCGGGCCGATCCATGCGCGCAGTCGCGCCTCGGGCACCAGCCAGCCGATGCCATAACCGACGGCGAAGGCCAGCAGACATCCGAGGGCCACGGCGATGCCGCCCCAGATCGGGCCTAACCCAAGGCACAGCGCAACATTGACCAGGCTGCTCGGAATGGGCAGCAGCACATCGGCCGCCAGCAAACCGATGCCAACCGCCGCCAGCCACCAGCGCCCATCGCCCGCTTGCAGCCATTGGGGCGCAGCGCGATCCATGGCCTCGCCGAAGAAGGCAAAAGGCAAGAGCACCAGCAGCAGCAGGGCGCCAAGCAAGGAGGCGGCGCGCAACCAACGCAGCCGGTTTGGGTCAAGAACCCAGGTTCGCTGCGTCATCGCAGACTCCATTCGATGGCCAGCCGCAGGCGTCGACCATCCACCCGCGTGCCGATCGTCTCGTCGACCTGGGTGTCGAAGGCGTTGTCCAGCCCCAGCACCAGTTGCACCTCGCGAAAGGACTGCCGCAGCGACAGGTCCAGCGTGGTGGCCGAAGGCAGCCGGCGATCGCCGGTGGGAATCGAGGAATCCAGGCGAGCACCCAGGTGGCGCAGCGCCAGCGACATCTGTCGGCTCTCGCTGAATGGCAGCAACAGCTCTGCGCTGGCCTGCAGTCGCGGCCGGTAGCGCAATTCGACGGCGCCTTGCGGATCGCGCACGCGCATCCAGCTGCCATCCAGCTGCAGTCGCCAGTCGCGCCACAGCATCCCGCTGCTGCGCCACTCGATGCCGTCGGCGTTGATGCGGGCGCGGTTGACCAGTTGCGGCGGCGGACCGGCGTCGAAGTCGATCAGATCCTGATAGCTGGCGCTGAACAGCGTCAGGCGGGTAGGCCAGGCCGAGTCGTCGGCATTGGCGTAGTAAAGCTCGCGCTGCAAGGAACGCTCGGGGGCCAGCTCGGGATTGCCGACCAGCGGATGACCGAGGGCGTAAAAGCTCGGGCGCTTTTCGCTGCGCGCGATGGACGCGCCAACCTGACCGCCGCCTTCACCCAGACGATGTTGCAGCGACAGCATGGGATGCAGGCTGTCGTCGCCATCGCTGGGGTGTTCGTAGCGCAAGCCACTCTGCAGGCTCCAGTCCTCGCGCTGCCAGCGGGCTTCGGCGAAGGCGGCGGTCGTTTCCCGCACCCGCTGGAAGTTCGCCGGCAGCTGGAAGGCGCCGAAATCGATGCGACTGTCGAGCTCGCCATCCTCGCGCTGGTGATCCAGACCCAGCGTGAACTGCCAGTTGTCACCGGCTGGGATCCACCAATCCGCATGCAGCTCATCGCGGCGGTAATCGCTGCGACTCGCCAATGCCGGCAGACCGAAGGGATCGCGCAATCCCGGCGCCACCCCTGGGGAATCGTCGTCACTGCTGCGCGCGGATGTGACCGCCTGCAACTGCACGCTGCCACCCGCAGTCGTGGCCCATTCGGCGCGCAACGACAGCTGTCGGCTGCGGCCGCGGCGCGATTCCAGATCACGCAGGACGGCGAGGCGCGCGCCGCCGCTGTCGTCGGGGAAACCGCGGTTGTCGCTGTCGGACAGGCGCGCGCTGGCGTGCGCGGAAAATCCTTCGTCCACGACATGATCCCAACCGGCGTTGAGCGCTCGGGCGCGGTGGAATCCTTCGTCACCCTCGCCGTCTTCGCGATGGCTGGCACTGACCCGCCATTCCGCTTGTGACCAGGCGGCGTGCGCGCCAAGCAAGCCGTCAGCACCGACGACGGCGCCAAACCCGCCACCCTCGCTGCCGCGACGGGTATGGATGTGGATCAATCCGGCGATGGCCTCGGCGTTGACCACGCTGGCATTGCCGCGGACGATCTCGATGCGCTCGATGTCGTCGATCGACAGGGTATTGAGATCGACGGCACTGCCGCGGGAGGACAGCGGGTCGTTCTGGCGCACGCCATCGATCAGCACCACGGTGTGACTGGGATCGGCGCCGCGCAGATAGAGCGACCCGTAGCCGCCGCTGGCGCTGCTGCGATCGATGACGATGCCCGCCTGACGGCGCAGGATGTCGCTGAGGCTGAGGCCATGAAGCGCAGCCAGATCGGCCCGACTGAGCAGGGTCACGCTCTGGGTGGAAGCCGCCGGCGTGGTCGGCAAGCGCGTGGCGGTGACTTGCTGGGCTGGGAGCACGGGCTCGGCCTGGGCGATGTTGATTCCCAGGCTGACGAACAGCAAGACGTAAGCTATTGATGCGTCATTGCGAGGCGCAAAGCGACGTCGCAATCCAGGCACTTGCAGCACTGCTGCTGGATCGCTTCGCTCCGCTCTCCGTGAATCCATATCGCATGTCGTTGATTTTCCGTTGTAGGTCACGTTGCTCGCGTAGCGAGCTACGTGACGCATGTCGATGTCACGTAGCCCGCTCACGCGGACAACGTGACCTACCACGGCCGGTTCACGACCCGTGTGCCGTATCGGTCGGGCACCGGTGGCTCGCGACAACCCCGGGTGCGCCTGTGGCAAACCCATGCTACTGAACCTGCCCCGCACTAGCGCACGTCCGCGCGCGCCTGCGCGCCCACGACCAGCTTCCATCCTTCGGCAGCCGTGCCCTTCAGATCCAGATGCGCCGCCAGATAGTGCAGGCGCTCGGTATCCGTCGTCGGCGTGCCCTTGGGATCGGCATTGGCGGCGGTGCAATAGCGATCCTGCTGGTAGAAGGGCGGGATCGACTGGTAATGGAGCTGCGCCGTGACATAAGCCGGCTTGGCCCCAAGGCCGCTGACCACGTAGTCGAGGCGGTCGATGCCCGAGCCGTTCTGGTAATCCGGGTCGCTGGCCGCCTCGCCTTCCGGGCCCACTGCCACGCCGAGGTTCTCGTCCATCGGGAAAGGTCCGTCGCCGTGCGAGTGCAGGGGCGTCCGGTCACCCAGTGCCGCGGCAATGGCGATGCGTTCCGGCTCGGGCAGGAAGCCGCGCGGTTGCAGGCGGTTGTCCTTGGGATGGGCGTTGATGCTGAGGAAACTCGTGGTCAGCTGACCCGCGGCGTCGGTGATCAATTCCTGATAGATCTGGGCCTGATTTTCGGCGTTGATCGTTTCGAAGTGCGGTTGCCAGGCGTTGGGCAGACGGGCACGGCAGGTCTGGTCCCACCAGAACTCGCCGGCCACCGCTTGCTGGTTCTGGTCGACGATGACGCCCTGATCGTTGCTGCGCCCGGAAGCCCAGATCACGCTCCCTTTGGCATCGTGTACCCGGAATTCGATGAAGGCGCGCCGGAAACTCACGCCCGACGGAAACTTGTGCCCGGTGAGGTTGCTGACACTGACCCGTGCACGCAGCGTTCCATTGGCCTCGTCCCATTCGGGCACCACCACCAGCTGCGCCGTGTGCTTGCGCGCCTGCTCCACCATCGCATTTTCGGTGACCTGCAGCGGCGCCACATTCATGCCCACCAGGCCAGGATCCTGGCTGCGAATACCCAGGATCTCGGGCTTCTGCTGGGCCATTTCGGTCAGGAAGACATTCAGCCCGACCAGTTGATGCTGAGCGTAGGGCGAACGCACGGGCAGATCGATCTCGGCCGCCGGCAGGCGGTAATCGGTCTGCGGGTAGTTGCTGTACTCCTCGATGGAAGCAATCTTGCTCGCCAGGGCATTGCCCGCTGAATCGGTGCTGGGCATATGGCATTGCTGACAGCTGAGCGGCGTATCGCCGGGTCCGCTCGGCAACAGCTGATCGCCGAGCCAGCCCGTACGGAAGGCGCTGAACACCCACTCGGGATAGGTGGTCTGCTCATAACGCTTGGGGAAGCAGCGGAAGGGATCGGCTGGATCGGTTTGCGGCAGGCAGCGATCTTCAGGCTGCGGGCGATCCAGCACCGGCAGATGGATGCTGTGGCAGGAACCGCAGACTTCAGAACTGCGGATGGCCTCGTTGTGCTCGGGAATCACCCGCAGCGAGTTGGCCATCGGCTTGGTCAGCGGATCGGGGAAAGGCCCATTGAGGGTGTCTGGCGATCCCAGCGGGAAGCTGCCGCTAAAAGTGGCCGCAAAGCCGGTGAAGGTGGGATTGAGGCTCTGCTGCTTCTGCTTGATGCAGGTGTTCCACGGCGCATCGGCAAACTTGTCTGCCTCCTCGAACAAGGCCAGCTGGTGACAGGTGGAGCAGGAAATGCCGTCACGGGCGAGACCGGCGTAACTGGCTGCCTGGGCTTGATGCGGCCAGTTCTGATCGGTGTAGGGGAAAGGCACGATGTTGGCCTCGGCGCGCGAGAACTGGGCGCAGCTGCCGGTTTCGGCATGGCTGTCGATGGCCTTCTGGCGCTGGCCCATGTTGCCATGGCACTGCAGGCAGGTGTCCTGGATCAGCGCGCGCACCGCCGCCTTCTGCTTGCCGTCGGCGCGGCGGTTCCAGTCGGCATGGATGATCTGCTCACTCTCCAGCTGTGAGTAGAAGATCGGATCACGCCCGGCCAGTCCCATGGGCGAAGAGCTCCACATCGAGTACGGCGAGAGGCTCACCGGCTTGCCCTCGCCGCCCGCGCCCAGTGGTCCGGGCGTGAAATCGAGCATGTCCAGCTGCAAGCCGGTGGCATTGGCCTGATGACAGCCCACGCACTGGGTGGAGGTCAGGAAATGATCCACAGGACCAGTGCCCGGAATCAGCACGCTGTCGTAGGTCTGCGAGGGCATGTTGGCGGGCACCGGCAGATCTGACTTTGATTTGCTCTTGTTCTGCACCGGCCAGGCGAAAGTGTCGACAAAGCCGGCATCAGCCACTGCCAGGGCCTCGTCGACGGGTATCAACTCGGTCAGCGGAATGGCCAGGCTGCGATGATGTTCGCGATCGGCATCCTGCCCGTCCGGCGAAGACCCCGCCGATGAGGCGGATTTCTGTGCCACCCCCATGCCCATGGGCGCCTGGGTGGACATCGGCGGCAGTTGGGTGACGAAAGTGGCGGGATGACCATCGATGTTGTTCATCGAGGCAAAGGTGCTGCCGGGGGTGGTCGAACCATGGCAGTTCAAGCAGAAACCCTGGCCGCCATCGCCCATGCTGGTCAGTCCATTGGCCTTGCCTGCGGGCCAGTCGATCACCGCGCCCTTGCCGTACCAGCCAGTGAACCAGCCGGTGGAAAAGCTCTTCGAATCGCGGATGAAGATCACTGCGCCGCTGCTGCCGGGCGCCTTGCAGTCAAAGCATTCGCCTCGATACAACGAGGCCGGCGCCGGCCACATCTCCTTGACCATGATCGCGCCCTCGGGAATCGCTGGCGGATCGGCCGGCGCGTCTTCCTCGTTGGCGGGCCGGTTGACCGCCATCCAGTCGCGCATCGCCGGCGAATACCAGACCCGCGCCACCACGTGCGAGCTCAGACTCTTGCCGCTGAACTTGCCGTTCGCAAAGGTGCTGACAAAGGGCCCGGTATCGCGGGCCGTGGCGTCGTGCGGCCAGTCGTAGCGGCCGTCGCTGATCAGACGATAGCAATAGCCCCCCATCCAGTCGCCGACGAGCTTCTCGAAACGGTCGAGCTGGATTTGCCCGCCCGACACGAAGCGGGCCGGACGCTCAAGCTCGGTCTGCCACTTCAGGCATTGCGCGCGATCAGCCGGTGTGGCCGGCCCAACCAGCGGACAGGACTGCGCCGCGGCGCAGGAAGGTGCGGTCTCAGCCGCGTTTGCCGCCGGCACAGTGCCGAGCAGCGCCCACATCGCCAGAATCAGTCGTCGCATCTCTCGCCCCCGGGTTTACGAGCTGCGAGTATGAATGTCGCCCGAGTCAGAAATGTCTCAGGCACGGGGCTGTGGGAGCAACCGGAACTCCCACAGTTGCCTCTACGCGGGCATCGGCGCGTGCTGTGGTTTCTTCAGCGCATTGATCGCTTCGCTGATGCCGCCTAGCGTCAGCGGGAACATGCGTTCGCCGAAAAGGCGGGCGATGTGGGTGATGGTGGGAGTGTAGTTCCAGTACTCGCGTTCGGTCGGGTTGAGCCACACTGATCGCGGCCAGGTGGCGAGTACCCGCTGTAACCAGACCATGCCGGATTCCTCGTTCCAGCCTTCGATGGAGCCGCCGGGTTCCAGCAGTTCCAGCGGACTCATGCTGGCATCGCCGACGAAGATCACCCGGTAGTCAGCGGGGTATTTGTGCAGCAGCTCCGTGGTCGGGGTGCTCTCCTGCCAGCGTCGGCGATTGTCCTTCCACACCCGGTCGTACAGGCAGTTGTGGAAGTAGAAGTGTTCGAAATGCTTGAACTCGGCCTTGGCCGCCGAGAACAGCTCTTCGCAGACGCGGATGTGCTCGTCCATCGAGCCGCCGATGTCGATGAACAACAGCAGCTTGATGGCGTTGTGGCGTTCGGGCCTGAGCTTGAGATCCAGCCAGCCAGCGTTCCTGGCGGTAGCGCTGATGGTGCCATCCAGATCCAACTCTTCGGCAGCGCCCTCGCGCGCAAACTTGCGCAAGCGCCGCAGTGCGATCTGGAAATTGCGCCTACCCAGTTCGACTTCATCATCGAGATTGCGGTACTCGCGCTTCTCCCAGACCTTGGCCGCCCTACCCTGCTGGGACTTTCCCCCGATGCGCACGCCCTCGGGATGGAAGCCGCCATGACCGAAGGGTGAAGTTCCACCGGTGCCGATCCAGCGATTGCCGCCGCTGTGGCGCTCGGTCTGCTCCTCCATGCGCTTGCGCAGCTCGTCCATGAGCTTTTCCAGCGACCCGAAGGCCTCCAGTTTGGCCTTCTCCTCTTCAGTCAGCTCGCGGCCAAAAGTCTCGCGCAGCCAGTCGGCCGGAATCTCCTTGAGCCAGTCCGGCACCTTGTCGGCCGCGCCCTCGAAAAAGGCCTGGAAGGCGCGATCGTAGCGATCGTACAGGCCTTCATCCTTGATCAGCGCCGAGCGCGCCAGTACATGAAAGTCGTCGATCGACAGCTGCGCATGACCCTGCTTGAGCGCCTGCAACAGCACCAGAAATTCGCCCAGACCGATTTTCAGGCCGAAGGCGCGCAGGGTGAGGAGGAAGCGGATCAGCATTCTGGTTGTCGGTTGCTGGCTGTTGGAAAAGGAGATTTCACGCGGAGACGCGGAGGCCGCGGAGTAGCGCCAAGCGTAGGTCATGTTGCCCGCGTAGCGGGCTACGTGACATCAATGCCCACAGAATCATGTTGCCCTCAATTGGCTCGAGGGGCAACGGTTGGCCCCGTGCGTCACGTAGGCCCTTCGGGCCAACGTGACCTACGAAATAGCTGCTCTTCTCCGCGACCTCCGCGCCTCCGCGTGAGTCAGCTTTTGCTCTTTCCGACAACCGACAACCCATCAACCCCTACGCCGCCTTGCGCAGCCCCGGCTGGCGCCATTGCGCCAGCAACTCGGTCCAGCGTGCCTGTGCCCGGGCGATGCTGGCTTCCTTGATGTGGCCGTAGCCGCGGATCTGCTCCGGCACTTCGGCGATGGCGACGGCCAGATCCAGATTGTCGGGGTTGAGGGCGTTCAGCAGCTCGGTGATGCGCTTGCTGTAGTCCTCGATCAGCTGGCGTTCGGCCTTGCGTTCGGCGGTCTTGCTGAAGACATCCCACCAGGCGCCGCGGTGTTTGCGCAATCGGGCCAGCACGGCGAAGGCCTTGAACACCCAGGGTCCGAACTCGGCCTTCTTCAGGTGTCCGGTGACCGGGTCCTTTTTCGCGAACAGCGGCGGCGCCAGATTGAATTTCACCGTGTAGTCGCCGTCGAAAGTCTGTTCCAGACGCTGGCGGAACTCGCCCGAGGCATACAGCCGGGCGACTTCGAACTCGTCCTTGTAGGCCATCAGCTTGCTGAGATATCGGGCCACGCTGGCCGTCAGGCGGGTGCTGCCCGGCACCTTCTGCGCCTCGGCGCTGCGTACCTGTTCGACGAAGCCCCGGTAGCGGCCGGCATAGGCGGCATCCTGCCAGTCGGTCAAGTAAGCCACCCGGCGGGCAATCAATTCGTCCAGCGTGTCGGCCACACCGGCATCGCTCCAGGCGATAGCGTCGCTGACGGTGACGGTCTTGATTGGCAGCAGCTTGGGGCGCTTGAGTCCGGCGGCTTCCTGCACTGCGGACGGATCGTGCGCCGCCAATCGGCCCCAGGCAAAGGCCTTCTTGTTCATGTCCACCGCAGCGCCATTCAGCTCGATGGCGCGCATCAGGGCGTCCAGACTGACCGGCACCAGTCCCTTCTGCCAGGCGTAGCCCAGCACGAACAGATTGGTGGCAATGGAATCGCCGAGCAGATTGGTGGCGATCGTGGTGGCGTCGAGCACATCCAGATTCTGATGCCCGAGCGCCAGACCGATGGCATCGAGCATCTGCTGCAACGGGAACTGCAGATCGGGTTCGCGGGTGAAACTGCCGGGATAGCTCTGGTACTGATTGATCACCGCGTGGGTGCGGGATTCGCGGATCTTGCTCAAGGCCCAGTAATCGTTGACCACCACCACATCGCAGCCAATCACCAGATCCGCTTCACCGGCAGCGATGCGCACGGCGTGGATGTCGCCGGGCTCGCGGGCGATACGCACGTGGCAGGTCACCGCGCCGCCCTTCTGCGCCAATCCGGTCTGATCCAGCACCGACACGCCCTTGCCTTCGAGATGTGCGGCCATGCCGAGCAGCGCGCCAATGGTGACCACGCCGGTGCCGCCGACACCAGTGATCAGCACATTCCAGGGCTGGGCCAGATCACCCTTGATCACGGGCAGCGGCAGGCGATCAAAGCCCGGATCGATGGCCGAGGCCTTGCGCTTCTTCAAGCCGCCGCCGTGCACGGTAACGAAGCTCGGGCAGAAGCCCTTGACGCAGGAAAAGTCCTTGTTGCAGGAATTCTGGTCGATGGCGCGCTTGCGCCCGAACTCGGTCTCCACCGGCAGGATCGACACGCAGTTGGACTGTACCCCGCAATCGCCGCAGCCCTCGCATACCGCCTGATTGATGAAGCTGCGCTTGGGCGGATCGACCATCAGCTTGCGCTTGCGCCGACGGCGCTTCTCGGCGGCACAGGTCTGCTCGTAGATGAGCACGGTGACACCTTTTTCTTCACGCAGTTCGCGCTGCACGCGGTCGAGCTCATCGCGGTCGGCCAGATGCACGCCGTGCGTGCTCAGCACCGAGTTGCCGCGGTACTTGTCCGGGTCGTCCGACAACAGCCAGATCTTCTGGACACCCTCGGCGTGCACCTGGCGGATCAGGTCGTCCACCGACAGCGTGCCGTCCACCGGCTGGCCACCGGTCATGGCCACGGCATCGTTGTAGAGAATCTTGAAGGTGATGTTGACCTTGGCCGCCACGCAGGAACGGATGGCCAGCGAACCCGAGTGGAAATAGGTGCCGTCTCCCAGGTTCTGGAAGATGTGGGCCGTGTCGGTGAAAGGCGACTGGCCGATCCAGGGCACACCCTCGCCGCCCATCTGGGTGAAGGTCTCGGTGCGCCGGTCCATCCAGGTGACCATGTAATGGCAACCGATGCCGGCGGCGGCGCGCGAGCCTTCCGGCACCACGGTGGAGGTGTTGTGCGGGCAGCCTGAGCAATAGTGAGCCGGACGGGCGAAGTTGGCGCGTGGCAGCGCCAGCTCGCGCTCCTTGTCCTCGATCCAGCGCAAACGCTCCTGGATGCGCTCGCTGGTGTAGAAGCGGTTCAGGCGCGCGGCGATGACCAGGGCAATGGTCGGCGGCGTCAACTCACCGGTGGAGGGCAGCACCCAGTTGCCGGCTTCGTCGTATTTGCCGACGATGGAAGGCCGGGTGGCTTCGGCCCAGTTGTACATATGTTCTTTCAGCTGGGCTTCGAGGAAGGAGCGCTTCTCCTCGACCACGATGATGTCGTCCAGACCCTGGGCGAAAGCCCGCAAGCCATCGGGTTCGATCGGCCAGGTCATGCCGGCCTTGTAGACGCGGATGCCGATGTCGCGGCAGGCCTCGCGATCCAGACCCAGATATTCCAGTGCCTGCAGCACGTCCAGATAACTCTTGCCGGTGGTGATGATGCCCAGGCGCGCGCGCGGTGAATCGAAGACCACGCGATCGATGCCATTGGCCTTGGCGAAGGCCACTGCGGCATGCATGGCGTACTGATGCAGACGCAGTTCCTGATTCATCGGCGGATCCGGCCAGCGGATGTTCAAGCCGCCCGCCGGCAGGACGAAATCGGTGGGGATGACGATGTCGAGCTGGTGCGGATCGACATTGACCGAGGCCGAGGATTCCACGGTTTCGGCGATGGTCTTGAAGCCGACCCAGCGACCGCTGAAACGGCTCATGGCCCAGCCCAGCATGCCCATGTCGAGGATGTCCTGAACCCCGGCCGGATTCAGGATCGGCATCATGGCCGAGATGAACTCGTGCTCGGACTGGTGCGGCAGCGTCGACGATCGACAGGCGTGATCATCGCCTGCCAATACCAGCACTCCGCCATGCTTGCTGGTGCCAGCCGCGTTGGCGTGCTTGAGCACGTCGCCGCTGCGATCCACACCCGGACCCTTGCCGTACCACATGCCGAACACGCCATCGAATCTGGCGCCCGGGAACAGGTTGACCTGCTGGCTGCCCCACACGGCAGTTGCTGCCAGGTCCTCGTTCAGGCCGGCGGCGAATTCGATGTTGGCGGCCTTGAGGTGCTTGCGGGCACTCCACAGCGCCTGGTCGAGGCCACCCAGCGGCGAGCCGCGATAGCCCGATACAAAACCGGCGGTGTTCAGGCCAAGTGCCCGATCGCGCATCTGCTGCATCAGCGGCAGGCGCACCAGCGCCTGCACACCCGACAGGTAGATGCGGCCCTGCGCACGGGTGTACTTGTGATCCAGCGAATAGTCACGATCGATGGTCACCATCGGTGCCGTGGTGGTGGTCATGGCGTAATCCTTCAGGAATCAGTGATGACGGTGAGGCCGGCGCGGGTCGCGGCAGCGGCCAGTTCGGGATCCAGCGTGGCCAGCGGCAAGCGCGTGCGGATGGCCAGATCCAGATAGACGAAATCGTAGGGGGTGAGCAGATGCCGCAGCGCGCCGCGCACCAGATCGGCGGTGTTCAGCGACAGCGTTTCGTAGCGGATGGGCAGGCGGTCGAAATCATTGAGCAGCCGATCGAGCAGTTTGCTGTCAGTCTGGCGGCGACGAAAGGCGCGCGTCAGCACATTGGCGAATTCAGCCTTCAGCAGCATCGGCGCCGACAGCCTCAGATCGGACAGGGCGCTGAGCACGCGCTCGGCCACCGGACTGCGTTCGTCAGGCAGAAACCAGGCAGCGACGATGGAGCTGTCGATGATCAGCTCGGTGGGGATGGCGGCTGGCAGCGTCATGGTGCGGGGCACGGGGCAGGGGGCACGGGGCACGGGAAGAGCGGGCGATTCGCGGCGCCTGTGGCTTGCGAATTGGGGCACGGGGAAGGGGGCACGGGACACGGGAAGAGCGGGCGCGGCGAAGGCTCTGAGGAGGGCCGCGCGCCTGCGCGGCCGCTTTTGCCCTCCGGCGTTGAGAAGCAACAGCGGCGCCGCAGGCGCGGCGCCCTCCACAAAGTCACGGGCTCTACGGCTCTTCCCGTGCCCCCTGCCCCGTGCCCCGTGCCCCGCCCCATCACCGCCGACCCTCGGCCTTCCAGGCGACGATGTCGGCGATCGAGATGCCGGTCTGTCCCAGCTGCTCGCGGGTCTGGCGGATGTCATCGACCAGACTGCCGCTGCGGGCACCATCGCCCTGGTTCATGCCGACCAACCGGGCGATGGGCTGGCCGCGCCGGGTGATGATGATCTCCTCGCCGCGCTCGACGGCATCGAGCAATTCGGAGAGTTTGGTCTTGGCTTCAAAGGCACCGACGGTGGGCATGACTCAACCAACTGGTCAACTAGTTGGCGGAGGATAGCAGGAGGAGAGGCACGGGGCACGGGGCACGGGGCACGGGGCACGGGGCAGAGCGTGATTCACAGTCACACTCGGTGTCGAGTCTGGAAGGCTGCGCCCACCCCGATCTGGCGGGCCATCGCTCACGCCAGAGCGTCACGTAGTCCGCAAGGCGGACAACGTGACCTACGACATCTCCCATTCTTGGGGGTGGGGCATCAAGTAGTCCGCAGGGTGGGCCGTCTGAGTTGCGACATCTGGCTATCGCTCTTCTTCGCGTCCTTGCTGCTCTTCCTTTGCGTCCTTTGCGTCCAGCTTCTGGCCCGGCAATCCAACGTTGCGGGTGATCACGGCCGGTTGATCGGCACCTTGCCGGGCTCCACGCCGGCCATCATGAAGCGTGCATTGAAGGCCACGGTGATGCGTTCGCCGTCGCCAGCGTAGGGACGCACTTCGTGCAGCACCCAGGAAGGAAACATCACCAGCTGACCCGGCTCCAGCTTGAACTGGCGTGGCGCGTAGGCGTAAGGCTGGCTCATGCGGGCGATGGCCATGTCGATGAACATGGTGTTGGCGGCCATCGGACTGACAAAACTGAGCAGGCCGCTGTCCTGGATGCCACTGCGGTCATCACCGGCGGCGACGCAATAGACCCCGGACCAACTGGCCATTGGATGGTTGTGCAGGGCGAAATAGCCACCCTTGCGGGTCACATGAAACCAGGATTCAGCGGCGATATGCAGCTTGCGCAGCTGCTCCAGGTCATAGCCGTTGAGCTCGCGGATGGCCCGATAGAGCTGCGCCCAGCAGTAGTCGCGCAGCTCGGCCACCGGCTTGTCGGGCCAGTCGAAGAGCTGGAAGTTGCTTTCGAACAGGGCCTCGTTGCGCTGCACCAATGGCTGCGGATTGGCATAGCGCTCACCGGCGGATTCGCGCGCCAGAAACAGCTCGCGCAGGCGCTGGTTGAGGTCGGCGGGATCGGGATGCTGACAAAACACGAAGGGCACCGCGAAACCGGGTGCAATCTGGAAAGTGGGCAGGCTCATGAGGCAATCGGGGAGGTGGACTGCGGCCTAGGCTAACTGCTTCCACCCGAACGCGCAGTGCCCCCGATCAAGCGGGGGCCCTGTGTTGCCGCTCGCTCAATCTTCGCGGTCGCGCACACCGAGGCCACTCAGTGCCGCGCGCGAGGACGAGCGCTGTTCCTGTTGCTCGCCGCGGTCTTCCTGCTGACGCTCTTCGCGCGGGGCCTCGACGCGCGGTTGCTCGCGCGGGGCTTCGAAACGTGGCTGCTCACGGGGCGCCTCGTAGCGTGGCTGCTCGCGCGGCGCCTCGTAGCGCGGCTGCTCGCGCGGCGCCTCGTAACGCGGCTGCTCGCGTGGGGCTTCGTAGCGTGGCTGCTCGCGAGCGCCACCCAGATCGCGGGCGCGGCCCCATGCGCCGCCGGACCAGTCGGACCGCGGGCTCTGCGGCTGCGGCTCGATGATCTGGGGCGTCGGTGTCGGCGCCCCGAACTGCTGCCGGCTGTCTTCGCGCACGCGGGTTCGCGGCGTCGGCACTTCGCCACGATAGGCCGGCTCCGATACCCCGAATCGCCCGTCCGCAGTGCCGCTGTCGCGGCCGCGACCATAGGCCGAGTTGTCGGGCACGCTTTCATCAAGCCGCGCGGCCGGCTCCACAGAACGGTTCCAATCGCGACCGCTGACCTCGGCTCCGGACAGATCCGCTTCACGGGTCCGTCCCGCGGCTCCTGCGTCGCGGCCGCGGCTATCGGCAGGCACACCGAAGCCATAGCCACCCGACGGGAACGGCGCATTGAAGCCGGGTGCCGGCGCACCCGGCTCGACCACGCGCGCCGGTGCCTGGCGGGCATCAACCACGGTGCCAGCGGCCAGCCCGCTGTAGTCACGCCCGGTGTCCCGGCCTCGCGGCGGCGGCTGCAGACCGGCCGCAGCCAGATCCCGCGCTTCCCAGTAGGCGCTGGTGGTCACCGCGCGGGGCGAGACTGTGCGCGGCGGTGCGGCGTTGACTGCCGGCAGGCCGATGTTGTCGATCAGCTCCCGCCGGTAGCGAGGATTGCGCTCGAAATAATCGTAGTTGGAGCGCACCTGACGCACCCAGATCACCGTGAACTCATTGCTGTAGCTGATGAAACTGGGCGAGGAGAAATACGGCTCCCAACCCCACAGCGTCGAATAGGCAGTGTCGTAGGTGTAATAGCCGTAGCGCGAATCGCCCTCCCACAAATCCACCAGATAGTCGTAGTCACGGCAGTACCAGTAGCCGCGATCGAAACGGTAGAGATCGAAGAAGTACAGCAGATCGGCGGTCCAGCGGGTCAGCGGGCCGAGCGAATAGACCCAGCCCCGATAGGGGTCAGCGGTGTAGACGATGCCGTAGCGATCAATGCTGTAGGCCCAGCCGGTGGTCGGGTCGAGGAACCACATGTCGCCGCGGTAGTAGGTGTAGACCACCCGGTAGCGCGGCGCGCTGCGCCAGTTCCAGCGCGGGTCAAAGCGTCGATTGTAGACCCGCACCGCACCGGCCGGCGCCGAATTCCAGCGCCCATAGCGGGTCGGACTGGCAACCCGGATCTGTTGGCGCCAGTCACCGTAATCGTCCTGATAGCTGGGCAGCAGCGCAGCCACCCCGGCGACCGCGCGCGCCGAACTCGATTGCGCCGGAGTGGGTGCGCCATGCATCAGCGCAGCCGCGGTGAGTGTCAGAACGGCAAGCAACTTGAAACTCGAAGACATGGCCATGAATCACCTCGTCACGGGATGAGGGGAAGTCCCGGCCGTTCGCCGCGACTTCATGGCACCATCCTGCGCGCGGCCGTCTGAAGCGATGCCTGCTCACCGACGGCGGCCGGCAAACCGTTCATGCCGGAGCAAGCTGGGGCGGCAAAATCAGGGGCAGGGGGCAAGGGGCAGGGGACCCACTCCGCCGCACCACCTGACCTTGCAGCGAGATCGGGCCCCTGCCCCACCCCCGCAACCTGTTTGGTGCGCGAATGAGCGCAACGACAGGGGGGAACGATAGTCCCACAGGCGCCAAGCACCACGCCTGTGGGAGCGGATTCATCCGCGACGGCTTTTCCTTCCCGAGACCGCTATCGCGGGCAGAGCCCGCTCTCTTACCAAAGATACGGCAACCTATTGATTTATAGGCCTTGCAAGAGGGGATCAAGGGTCAGGGGGCAGGGGTCCAACCTCGACGCATGATCTGACCGTGCCGCGACGTGGGTCCCCTGCCCCTTGCCCCTTGCCCCCTGTTTGATGCGCGAACAGGCGCACCACCACGGGCGACCGGGACTCCCACAGGGTCGGACACAGCCGCAGGCAGAGCCGCTCAGCCCAAACCCAGGCCGGCCGGGTATTCGGGCTTCTGATCTCGCGCCAGCAGTGACTTCAGACCGTCGGCTGGGGTGGTATCGCCGTGCAGCACGGCCTGTACCCGTGAGGAGATCGGCAGGTCCAGATCAAAGCGTGCTGCCAGCCGCATGACCTCGTCGGCGGTCTGCACACTCTCGACGACCTGACCGATTTCGGCGACCGCGTCCGGCAGGGATGTGCCGCGCCCCAAGGCCAGGCCCAGGCGACGGTTGCGCGACAGATCACCGGTGCAGGTCAGCACCAGATCACCCAGGCCCGCCAGTCCGATGATGGTTTCGGCGCGCCCACCCAGACAAAGATTGAGGCGCAGCATCTCGTTGAGGCCGCGGGTGATCAGGCCGGCGCGTGCATTCAGCCCGAGCTGCATGCCATCGCAGATGCCGGTGGCCACAGCCAGTACATTCTTCATCGCGCCGCCAAGTTCAGCGCCGCGGATATCGTTGCCGCTGTAGGCGCGGAAATTGGAACCGTGCAGCGATCGAGCCACACTCTGTGCGAAATCGTCGTCGTCCGAATGCACGGTGACGGCACTGGGCAAGGCCAGCGCCACTTCCTTGGCAAAGCTCGGCCCGGTGACCACTGCCTTGGGCAGGTCCACACCGAGCATGCGATCAGCCACCTCGTGCAGAAAGTCGCCCGAACCCGGCTCGAAGCCCTTGGTGGCCCAGGCCAGGCCCGCCAGGCCCGCCGGCAGATGCGGCTTGACCAGTGCCAGGGTATCGGCAAAGGCGTGACTGGGGACCACCACCAACAAGGCATCGATGCCAGCCAATGCACTCAGCAGATCGGTGGTGTAGGCAATGCCGCCGGGCAAGGGAATGCCCGGCAGGTATTGCCGGTTTTCGAGCGCATCACCGAGGACCGTCAGCGCCTGGGGCTTGCGCCCCCACAAACGGACCTCGATGCCATTGCGCGCGAGCAGCGAGGCCAGCGCGGTACCCCAGGAGCCGGCCCCCAGGACCGCGATGCGGGCAATGCTGCTCATGGCGCGGCGGATCAGGCAGCGGCCTGTTCCTGACGACGACGCACCTGATCGGCGTAGATCTGCTCGAAGTTGATCGGCTGCATCAGGAAGGCCGGGAAGCCGCCCTGCTCGATCATGTAGGAGATGGTCTGGCGCGCGTACGGGAAGATCACGTGCGGGCAGTAGGTGCCGATGACCATGTCCAGCTGCTGCGGCTCGAAGCCGGCCAGACCAAAGATGCCGGCCTGCTGGGTTTCAGCGAGATAGGCAGTCTTCTCGCCGATCTTGCAGGTCACGGTGATGGTGAGGACGATCTCGTACACGCCCTCGGCCAGCTGCTGCGCCTTCTGACCCAGGTTCAGTTCGATCTTCGACTGGCCCTGCTCCTGGAAGATGTGCGGTGCGCCCGGCGCTTCGAAGGAAGCATCCTTGACATAGATCTTCTGCACGGTCAGCTGCGGGCCGGCTGCGGCTTCGGCGCTGCCGTTGGTGCCGGCGGTGTTGGTGTCTTCATTGGCCATGATGGGTCGTCCTTCAAGAGAAAGCGGATGGATCGGGGGAGCGCACGAGTGCGCAATGGGTGGGGTTCAGCGCGACAAGATCCGCGCGCAGCCCGCGATTATCGCACGGCGAGACGCGGATCGAAAAACGCGGGGATCAACAGTGCCCGAATGGGGTGAGGGTGTTGGACCGGAATTTCAAGAGCCAGGGTGGGAAATGCGGCGAACGCAGGCGACCGTTTAGCGGTGGTGCCAGTAGCAACCTGGGGCGCGGCGCAATGGTCTTGCAATCCAGGATCCCGTGGAGTCCCGAGTCCCGAGTCCCGAGTCCCGAGTCCCGAGTCCCGAGTCCCGAGTCCCGAGTCCCGAGTCCCGAGTCCCGAGTCCCGAGTCCCGAGTCCCGAGTCCCGAGTCCCGAGTCCCGAGTCCCGAGTCCCGAGTCCCGAGTCCCGAGTCCCGGATTCCCAGACCGCTCAGTCCTCGAACAGCGCGCGCATCTTCTTGAAGGCGGCGGCTTCGATCTGGCGGATGCGCTCGGCCGAGACCTTGTACTCGTCGGCCAGATCCTGCAGCGTGGCCTTGGGCTCTGCCAGCCAGCGCCGATTGATGATGTCGCGGCTGCGCTCGTCCAGCTTCTCCAAACCTTCGAGCAGGAAATCGAGCTGGCGATCGCCGGCATCCTCGGTTTCCAGGGTTTCGTAGGGATTGGAGGCCTGATCCACCAGGAAGGCAATCGGCGCCGGACGCGTTTCTGAATCATCATCAGCCGGAGCGTCGAAAGCCACGTCCTGACCCTGCAGGCGCGCTTCCATTTCCACGACCGTGGCCGGATCGACACCCAGATCCTTGGCGACGGCCTGCACTTCCTGTGCATTCATCCAGCCCAATCGGGTCTTGGCGCGACGCAGGTTGAAGAACAGCTTGCGCTGCGCCTTGGTGGTCGCAACCTTGACGATGCGCCAGTTGCGCAGAATGAACTCGTGGATTTCGGCGCGGATCCAGTGCACGGCGAAAGACACCAGACGCACGCCCATGGTCGGGTCGAAGCGCTTGACCGCCTTCATCAGGCCGATGTTGCCTTCCTGGATCAGATCGGAGATTCCCAGGCCGTAGCCGGCATAGCCGCGCGCCACGTGTACCACGAAGCGCAGATGCGACATCACCAGTTGCCGGGCGGACTCCAGATCGCCATCCTCGCGGAAACGGCGCGCCAGTTCCTGCTCATCCTCGACGGCCAGCATGGGAATCCGGTTGACCGTCCCAATATAGGAATCAAGGCTGCCCACCGATCCCAGGATCGGCATGTTGTTTGCGACCAAGGCCTGTGCGCTCATCGGAAACTCCTGAATTTGAAGGGCTGGCGGACATCAGGTCCGTACCCGATGGCCGTATTTTAGCACTCTCGCTTGGAGAGTGCTAATGGGCCAAAGTTCCCCCGGAGTCAGGCACGTTCAGCTTGGGCTGACAATTGGCCGCATCACACGCAACCACGGGGAAACCTTTTGTCCGCAAAGGACGCGAAGGACGCAAAGAAGAGCGAAGGATCAGGAGTTCTCCCGGCAGCGTGGGTTGCCTGGTCCTGATTTCGAATGCTTTTCTTGGCGTCCTTTGCGTTCTTTGCGGACCAGTGCTCTGGCTCCAGCCCCGGTCGCGCCGCAAGGGCGCTCCTACAGTTGGCTGGCGGGGGGCAACTGCCAGTCGATCGGCTTGCCGCCGCGGGCCTTCAGGTAGTGGTTGGCGCGGGAGAAGTGCTCGCAGCCGATGAATCCACGGTAAGCCGACAGCGGCGAAGGATGGGGTGCACGCAGCACCAGATGGCGGCGCGGATCGAGCAGTTTGCCCTTGGCCTGGGCGTAGGCGCCCCAGAGCATGAACACCAGGCCTTCGCGCTCTGCATTGAGCAGGCCGATGATGCGATCGGTGAAGGCTTCCCAACCCTTGCCCTGATGCGCACCGGCGCGACCACGCTCGACCGTGAGCACGGCGTTCAGCAGTAGCACGCCGCGATCAGCCCAGGGCAGCAGGCAGCCGTGGCCGGGCGCTTCGATGCCGAGATCGCGTTTGAGCTCGGCAAAGACATTCACCAGCGAGGGCGGTACGTCGATCCCCGGCGGCACCGAGAAGCACAGACCCTGTGCCTGACCCGGACCGTGATAGGGATCCTGACCCAGGATCACCACCTGCACCCGGTCGAAGGGCGTGTGGTCCAGGGCTGCGAAGATCTGTCGGGGTGGCGGATAGATCTGCTTGCCGGCCTTAATCTGCTCACGCAGCCAGTCGCGCAGCTGCTGCATCGCGGGCGACAACAGTTCCGGCAACAGGCGTTGCTTCCAGCTCTCCTCCAGGCGGATACGGGCAGCAGCTTCGACCCGTTCGGCGGCGCATTCATCAGGCATGAGCTGACTCGCCGAGCTTCTGCTTCGCTGAAGCCGGGGCAGGGGGCAGGGGACAGGGGACCAAGCTCGGGGCAAGCCCAGACCCAGGCGCCAGGCAGAGCCTCTGGTTCCTTGCCGATTCCTCGAAACTCAGACAGGCGCACCGGCGGCAACAATGGCGACTGGAAGCGAACCTTGCGCAGCCCTTGCAACTCTGGTCCAGACGAATACAGGCATGACTCCAATCCCGCACCAACGCCGGACGATGTATCGAGGCTGGGCCCCTGCCCCCTGCCCCCTGCCCCCGCTGCCAATCAGGCACCCGCCTGCGCCCTCAGCGCACGCGCTACCCGCAGCTGGAAGCCGAGCTTGGTGATCAGCAGGCGTTCTTCGGTGGGCTTTTGTACCAGATCGTTGGCGCCGGCCCGCAGCAGGGCAGTCTGGTTGCTGGCGTTGTCGTCGCCGGTCATCACCAGAATCGGCAGCGTGCCCTTGGAATAACCGAACCGCCCACGAACGATTTCCAGCAGATCGCCGCCGGTCAATCCACCCTTGAGATAGACATCGGTCAGGATGATGTCGGCGCCGAGCCGACCTTCGTCCTTGGCCTTGTCCAGAATGTCGATGGCGTCTTCGACACTGACTACGTGATTCACGGTCAACCCGTGCTTTTCCATCATGCGCCGGGTAGCTACCGCCACCACGCGCGAATCCTCGACGTAGAGCACATCCCCAGGCACCTGGCCCTCGGGACGGATGTAGCCGCGGATGAAAGTGGACAGCGCCTGCGGCCCCAGCGACTTGTCGAAGTAGTCGGTGACGTCGACCGAGAGATCGCGATTCATCAGCCGTTCCTGCACATCGCCGGACACGACCACGATGGGGATGTAGGCCTGCGGCGAATTCTCGCGGATGTGACGCGCCAGTTCCATGCCGTCCATATCGGGCAGACGCAGCGCCATCGTCACCAGATCAACCACGCCTTCGGCCAGATGCGCCATGGCTTCCTCGCCGGTGCTGCAGGCGAGCACCGTGACGCCGGGCAGGTCCTGATGCAATAGCTGATCGATGATCTTGCGGACCACCTTCGATCCGTCGACGACCATTACCCGCGGCGTATCGCTGGAAATGTGTCGAGTCACCGATGTTTCCATGCCCCAATCCCTTCCCTGCCGTGCCCATGGGCGTCGTGAAGATGCAGCAACAGCCAACTACCGCGGTTCGGCCTCCCGCAGGTGGCGCGCGCTGCCCAGCCAGGCACCGAGCCAGCCCAAGGCTGCACCATAGACTACCAACAGCAAAGCCCCCCGCAGCCCCGGGCCCTGTAACGAAAATCCCGCGCCGTAGCTTAGCGCAAGCTGATCCACGGCGGGCTGCACCGCCAGCAACCCTGCCTGGACCAGCGCCAGAGCCAGCAGGCCACCGACCACTCCGTACCAGATGCCGATGTAAAGGAAGGGCCTGCGCACATGCGCATCACTGGCGCCGAGCAGCTTCAGGATCAGGATTTCCTCGCGCTTCAGCGAAATCTCCAGGCGGATGGTATTGCCCACCACCAGCAGTACGGCGACTGCCAGGATCGCCGCGCCGAGCAGGATCGCTCGCCGCGCCAGTTCCAGCAGCGCCTCCAGGCGTTCCAGCCAGCGACGGTCGACCTGCACCCAATCGACCTCCGGCCGGGTCGCCAGTTCCGACTTGAAATCCTCCAGCCGGGCAACGCCGGCGGCGGTCAGTCGCACGATCACCAGCGCCGGCATCGGATTGGCGTCCAGTGCGCCCAGCGCTTCGGCGAAATCGCTCATCTCCCGCAGCTCGGTCAGCGCGTCATCGGACGAGCGCACTTCGGTTTCGGCCACTTCAGGCGGCCGTCCAGCGCGTCAGCCAGTTCCAGCGCCCGCTCAACCGGCTCACCGGCCGCCAGGAACACGGTCAGATCGCCACTCGGACGCCATGACACCGCGGCCCGGTCGACCTGATCCAGCGCCAGAAAACCGAGCGCCGGCAGCACCAATGCCACCGCGATCACGCCCAGGGTCAGCAACTGCCCGAAGGGATCGCGCAGCAGCCGCATCAATCCGGCGCGCAGTCCCTCGACGTGCGCCCGCGACCAGGCGCGGCGACGATTGCCCGCGGGCCGCGCCAGTTCAACCGTCTCGGCCATACCAGTCCTCCGGACCGGAAATCGTCGATCATGCGCCCGCGATCCAGCACCAGGGTACGCTTGCGCATGCGCTGAATCAGCGGCAGGTCGTGACTGGCAATGATCACCGTGGTGCCCTGCTCCTTCAGTTCAACGAACAGGCCCATGATCTCGGCCGCCAGCTTGGGATCGAGATTGCCGGTGGGCTCGTCGGCCAGCAACAGATCGGGAATGCCGACCATCGCCCGGGCGATGCCCAGTCGCTGCTGCTCACCGGTCGACAGCTCCCCGGCAGCGCCGGTTCACGACCGCCCAGTCCGACCTGCTCCAGCGCCCGCGAAACCCGCGGCGCGATATCGGCCTCGGCGACGCCGTCCAGGCGCATCGGCAGGGCGACATTGTCAAAGGCGCTGCGATCCATCAGCAAGCGGTGATCCTGGAACACCAGACCCAGACGTCGACGATAAGCCGGCAATCCGCGTCGCCGAACGTCGGCCAGTCGCTTGCTGAAGACTTCGATGTAACCCTCACTGGGACGCGCTCGATCAGTGCCAGCAATTTCAGCAGCGTGCTCTTGCCGGCACCCGAATGCCCGGTCACGTAGACCATTTCGCCGTAGCCGATCTCGAAGCTGATATCGACCAGCGCCTCGCGCCCTTCGGCATAACGCTTGCTGACCAGTTCAAAACGGATGGACATGGCAGATCCGACACCCAGATGGCGCTGATTATGCGGAAGCCAGGCGCCGAATGGGCGACCGGTGAGCATTTGTCGGCCACAGCCTCTGACAACAGCAGGGGCAGGGGGCAGGTTGTCCAAACTTGAGGCACGGCCCGAAAGTAACGCGAGGCCAGGCCCCTGCCCCTTGCCCCACCCCCCCGCACCACTCCACGGCACGGCTCGCCCGGTCCCGTTAGACTCGAGTCCTTGCCGCCATTGGCGCGCCGCTGACCGGATGATTTGTCGAACATGGATGTTTCCCACCTGATCGAAGGTCTCAATGCTGCCCAACGCGAAGTGGTGACTGCACCACCTGGGCATCTGCTGGTGCTGGCTGGCGCCGGCTCCGGCAAGACCCGGGTGCTGACCCAGCGGGTGGCCTGGCTGGTCGAGGTCGAAGGGGTGTGGCCGCATGCCATCCTGGCCGTGACCTTCACAAACAAGGCCGCGGCGGAAATGCGCGGACGCTGCGAACGGCTGCTCAATCGGCCCACCCAGGGTCTGTGGATCGGCACCTTTCACGGCCTCGCCCATCGCTTGCTGCGCCTGCACTGGCGCGAAGCCGGATTGCTCGAAACCTTCCAGATCCTGGATGCCGACGACCAGCAGCGGCTGATCAAGCGGGTCATCAGCGAACAGGGTCTGGATGACACCCGCTTTGTCCCTCGCCAGGGCACCTGGATGATCAACGCCTGGAAGGATGAGGGTAAGCGCCCGCGCGATATCGACGCCGGCGACAATCCGGATCTGGCGCGCTGGATCGAGGTCTACCAGGGCTACGAAGCTTCCTGCCAGCGCCAGGGCCTGGTCGATTTTGCCGAACTGCTGTTGCGCAGCCATGAGCTGTGGTTGAACCAGCCGGCGCTGCTCGATCACTATCGACGGCGCTTCAGCCATCTGCTGGTCGACGAATTCCAGGACACCAACACCATCCAGTACGCCTGGATCCGCATGCTCGCCGGCAGCAGCGGCCAGGTCTTTGCCGTGGGCGATGACGACCAGTCGATCTACAGCTGGCGCGGCGCGCGGGTCGCGAACATGCAGGCCTACACCCGCGACTTCCCCAACGTTCGCACCATCCGTCTGGAACAGAACTACCGGTCCACCGGCACCATCCTGGCCGCCGCCAATGCCGTGATCAAGCGCAACAGCGAGCGCCTGGGCAAGGAGTTGTGGACGGCCGCCGGCAACGGCGAACCGATCTCGGTCTATGCCGCCTACAACGAGCAGGACGAGGCCCGCTACGTGGTCGAGCGCATCCGCCGGGCAGTGGCCGAGGACATCCGCCCCAGTGAAATCGCCATCCTCTACCGCGCCAATGCGCTGTCACGGGTGTTCGAAGAGGAACTGATCCGTCACGGCGTCGCCTATCGCGTCTACGGCGGCCTGCGCTTCTTCGAGCGCGCCGAGATCAGGACGCGCTGGCCTATCTGCGCCTGCTGGCCAACCCGGCTGACGACGCCGCCTTCGAGCGCGTGGTGGCCACGCCGCCGCGCGGCGTCGGCGACAAGACCCTGGAAGATCTGCGTCAGGCCGCGCGCGCGGGGGGCGCGTCGTTGCTGCAGACAGCGATCGAAGCCAGCCGCGAAGGCGCGCTCAAGGGCGCGCGCGCGCACGGGCATTGAAGCCCTGATCGCCTTGTTCGACAGCCTCCGCGCCGAGGCTGACGGCGATGAGTCACCGCGTCTGTACGAGCGCCTGGAGGGCCTGATCGAGGGCAGCGGATTGCGCGCCCACTACGCCGCCCAGAGCAAGCACGACGCTGATTCACGGGTCGACAATCTGGACGAGCTGATCAGCATGGCCCGCGGCTTCGTGCTCAGCGCCGATGATGAAGCCGCCGGCATCAGCGAGATGGCTGCCTTCCTGAGCTACGCCGCGCTCGAATCTGGCGAAGGCCAGGGCGAGGCCTGGGACGACTGCGTGCAGCTGATGACCTTGCATGCGGCCAAGGGCCTGGAGTTTCCCTGTGTGTTCATGGTCGGCATGGAGGACGGGTTGTTTCCCAGCCAGCGTGCCATCGACGAGGGCGGCAGCGCCCAACTGGAAGAGGAACGACGCCTGGCCTATGTCGGCATCACCCGCGCCCGCCGGCAGCTGACGCTCAGCCACGCCGAGTCGCGGCGTCTGCGCGGCATGGAAACCTGGAACCGGCCCTCGCGCTTCATCTCCGAGCTGCCGCGCAACACCATCAGCGAGGTGCGCCCGCGCGCCCAGCTGTCGCGCGGCGGCCACTATGGTGAGCAGCGGAAGCAGACCGCGCAGGATTGGGGCGACGAACCCGGCATCGCACTCGGGTCGCAGGTCTCGCACGCGCAATTCGGTGAGGGCGTGGTCGTCGCCGCCGAAGGCCAGGGCAGCCACGCCCGGGTCCAGGTCAATTTCGAAGACGTCGGCAGCAAATGGCTGGTGCTGGCCTACGCCAATCTGGTGGTGCTGGGGTGATCGACCAGCCCTGTGGGAGCGGCTTCAGCCGCGATGCCTGGCTCCGAGCGCACGCCAAACCCGATCGCGGACAAAGTCCGCTCCCACAGTCTGGCCTGGCGCGGACGGCCATTGGGTTAGACTTGCGCCACCCGGGACGACCCGGACGGCCGCGGCGCTCGCTCGACGGTCCACGCTGCGGGGACGTCCCCATCCTCAAGGGGGCATCATGGCCTGGACCTGGCTGTTTCTGGCGGCGGCTTTCGAGATCTGCTGGGCTCTGGCGATGAAATCATCGCTGGGTTTCACCCGACCCTGGCCGACGCTGGCCTTTGTGCTCTGCGCCGCTGCCAGTCTGGGCTTTCTCGGCCTTGCGGCCCGCCATCTGCCGATCGGGCTGGCCTATGCGGTCTGGACCGGCATCGGCGCCTGCGGCGTCACCCTGATCGCCGCCGTCGTCCACGGTGAGAGCTTGAGCGCGCTGCAGCTGGGGTGCATCGGCCTGATCCTGATCGGCGTGATCGGACTCAAACTCGGTTCCTGAGATACTGTCGCCACTGAACTTGGCGGGATACGACACTTGCGTGCACTGATCGCACTACTGCTGCTGCTCGCCGGCGCCGTCCACGCGGGCGGCGTCTACACCTGGACCGACGAGCGTGGCGTGGTCCATTACACCGACCGCCCGATCGGACCAGAGCAGGCGGAACAGGTCAAGGGCATGGACATCGGGCCCGAAGCGGCTGCGAAGCCCAGGCGGGTAAAGGTCAGTGCCGAGGCGCTGCAAGGCACCTGGTGCGCGTTCGCAATGGTGTCTGCCGCCGGCACCGGGTCCACCATTGCCGAAAGGATCGAATGGACCTTCAACCGCAGCACGCTCGACTATCTGGATCTGGATTCACAACTCAAGATCAACGCCAGGTTCAAGCTTGAGGACGGCAGCATCAACACCGACAAGGCGATCATGGGCAATCATCGGATCCGCAGTTTCGGCGATGACCAGATGGAACTGGGCGACGATGCCATCTACACCCGCTTGCGCCGCGGCAACTGCTGAGATCGACCGCAAATCACTGCGCCGGGGCGACGGCTCAACCCACTGTTCACAACGAGGACCCCATGGCGATCCGACCCTTCGTGAAACACCATCCCAAACTCGGCCAGCGCGTCTTTGTGGATGAATCGGCGCAACTGATCGGCAAGGTGGAGGTCGGTGACGATGTCTCGATCTGGCCGCTGGCGGTGGTGCGCGGCGACGTCAACACCATCCGCATCGGCGCGCGCACCAATGTGCAGGACAATTCAGTGCTGCACGTCACCCACGATGGCCGCTACACGCCGGGCGGATCACCACTGGTGATTGGCGCTGACGTCACCGTCGGCCACGGCGTGATCCTGCATGCCTGCACCATCGAGGACGCCTGCCTGATCGGCATGGGCGCGGTGGTGCTGGACAAGGCCGTCATCGGCAAGCACTCACTGATCGGCGCCGGCGCCGTCGTCGCCCCCGGCAAGGTGGTCGAGCCCGGCTCACTGTGGGTGGGCAACCCGGCCCGCTTCATCCGCAAGCTCACCGAGACCGAGATCGAATCGCTGTACTACTCGGCCGAGAACTATCGCAAGCTAAAGGATGAGTACTTGGGGGGCTAGGAAAAAGGAAAACGGAAAACGGAAAAAGGAAGAGCGCCGGGCTGCGCGGCGGCGCCAACCTGGTAGGTTGGGCTAAGCGCAGCGTGCCCAACTACACCCATGACCCCGTGTTGGGCACGCTGCGCTTAGCCCAACCTACGTCATTTGAACCGGCGTCATTTGAACCGGCGTCATTGCGACCCCGGACTTGATCCGGGGGAAACTATCAAGATGCACCGCGAGAGTCCCTGGATTGCTTCGTCGCTACGCTCCTCGCAATGACGCCGAATCCAGAATCCCGAATCCCGAGTCCCGAGTCCCGAATCCCGAGTCCCTACCGACAACCGACAACCAGCATGTCCGGCCTGATCCCCGAAAGCTTCATCGACGAATTGCTGCAGCGCGCCGACATCGTCGACGTCATCGGCGCGCGCGTGCAGTTGAAACGGGCTGGCAAGGAATATCAGGCGCGCTGCCCCTTCCACGACGAGCGTTCGCCCTCGTTCACGGTGGTGCCGCAGAAGCAGTTCTATCACTGCTTCGGCTGCGGTGCTCACGGCAGCGCGCTCAAGTTTCTGATGGAGTACGAGGGCGTCAGCTTTCCGGACGCGGTCGAGCAACTGGCGGCGCAGGTCGGCCTGCAGGTGCCGCGCGATGCCAGCCGCGCCGGACCCGACGACAAGCTGGCCCCGCTGTACGCGGTGCTGGCCGAGGCGACGGCCTGGTTCCGCGAACAGCTCACGTTGAACGAGCGCGCCCAGGCCTATTTCGAGCGTCGCGGCGTCGGCGCCGAGATGATCGAACGCTATGCGCTGGGTTACGCGCCCGACAGCTGGGACGGCCTCGGCCAGAAGCTGGGGCGCGGTGCCGATCGGATGAAACTGCTGGCAGCCGCCGGACTGCTCTCCCAGCGTGACAACGGCCACAGCTACGACAAGTTCCGCGATCGGGTGATGTTTCCCATCCACGATCGCCGCGGCCGGCCCATCGCGTTTGGCGGACGCATCCTCGATCAGGGCGAGCCCAAATACCTGAATTCCCCGGAGACTGCGCTGTTCCACAAGGGCCGTGAGCTCTATGGCCTGTGGCAGGCGCGCCAGAGCGCGCAGAAACTGAAACGCCTGATCGTGGTGGAGGGCTACATGGACGTCATCGGCCTCGCTCAGCATGGCGTCGAAGAGGCCGTCGCCACGCTGGGGACGGCGACGACCAAGGAGCACGCTGAACTGCTGTTCCGCAATGCCGAGGATGTGATCTTCTGCTTCGACGGCGATCGTGCCGGCCGTCAGGCCGCGTGGCGCGCACTGGAATCGACCCTGCCGCGCCTGACCGATGGGCGTCAGGCCTATTTCCAGTTTCTGCCCGAGGGCGAAGATCCCGACACCCTGGTGCGCAAGGAGGGCGCCGAGGGCTTCCGCGCCCGCGTGCTCGAAGCCATGCCGCTGTCGGACTATTTCTTCGACACACTGACCCGCGAGATCGACATGGGTTCAATCGACGGCCGCGCCCGGCTGGCTGCGCGCGCGCAACCGCTGATCGAGCAGATGCCCGATGGCGCCTTTCGCGATCTGATGCGCGAGGCGCTGGCCGAACGCAGTGGCGCCCGACGGGTGGTGCCGCCCGCCCAGGCGCCGGCGCCACCGCCGCGCGCCAGTCGTCAGGTGGTACAGCGCACGCTGGTGCGCAGCGCGCTGGCGCTGCTGCTGGCCAGACCGCAGTTGCTGGCGGAAATCGAGGTTCCAGTGGGTCTGGATCAGGTGCAAAAGCCCGGGGCCGACATCCTGCGGGAAATGCTCGCCGTGATCCGCGACAGGCCCCAGATTGCCGGCGTGGAACTGGTCGATCACTTCAGCGACAAGCCCACCCGCGATGCGCTGACCAGGCTGCTCAGTGCCGAACTGCCTGGCAATGAAGTGGGCTGGGCCGAAGATCTGCAGAACGCGCTGGTGCAACTGATCGTGCAGAGCGAAGCCGAACGCCGGCGTCTGCTCGAAGCCAAGGCCAAGGCCGGCGAACCGCTGAGCGCCGCCGAGAAGAAGGAACTGCTGGCGCTGATGGCGAAGCGGCGCTGAGGCAGGAGCAAGCACAAGCAAAGCCAGAGCAGCGGAGCAAGCTCCCCAAGTTCCGCAGCCGCAGCCATAAGTTATTGATTCCGCTATGCAGGCATAACGGATTTGTCACTACAACGACGCGTTGATCTCGGGTAACGGCAGTTTTAGCTGCTGCAGGATGCCACGCTGCTCGGGGTTGATTTGGCTGGTACGGGTGGTGGGTTGCTGGTCCACCGTCACGTGCAGTTGCTGGATTTGACGCAGCAGCGCCAGGGCGCGCTGCGGGGAGAGTGGGCTGGCCGTCGCCTTGAGCCGCATTCGCAGCACGCGATGCAGGAGCAAGGCCAGAAAGCAGATCAGTGCATGGGCTCGGATCCGCTCTGGCAGGCGGTGGTGCACGGGCGCGATCTCGATGTCGCTCTTGAGCACTCGGAAGCCGCGCTCAATGTCGGCCAGCGCCTTGTAGCGCTCGATCACGGTGGCGGCTGGTAGATCGGTGTTGGTGACCAGCAGCAGTTTGCCGTCCAGGGTTTCGGCCGCTTGTTTGGCTGCGGCATCGACGGTGTAGCTGAAGCGCTCGGCCTGCAGATCAGCTTTCACGATGCGCGACAGACGCGCCGCTTTGATCATTTCGGAGAACTTGAGATACGCCCGTCGGTCGTTGGATCGACGCCCGCGCTGCGGCTGGCCTTGGTCTTGCGCATCCAGGCGGGTTGCCAGGCGATCGCCTTCGGCCTCCAACGCTGCGATGGCGACCTCACGCGCCAGGCGCTGTTCTTGCGCACGGTCGGCGTCATGCGCCAGCACCAGGCGTCGTTCTTGCCAGCGGGTTTCGCCCACACCCTCTGCAAAGCTCACTGCCCCGACCAACTCGGCGAACTCCCCGTAGCGCCGGCCCGGCACCGCCAGCACGTATTCGATCGGCTCGCCGCTGGCGCTCTTGAGGCTCTCGACTGCAGTCAGATTGTCCAGACTCAGCAGGCCGCGATCCGCGATCAGGATCACGCGCTTGAGGCGGTAGCGCTTGATCGTGGCCTCAATCATCGGCAGCAGCGTGGTCACCTCGCCGATATTGCCGGCGTGCACCTGATGCGCAATCGGCAGACCTTCGCGAGTCTGGATCACGCCGAGTACGAACTGCCGGGCGATGCCACCGGTCTCCTTGTTCATCCCGTGGGCGCGCACATCGTCAGCGACGGTTCCGGTGCCGCTGATGCGCACCGTGGTCAGGTCGTAGAAGACCACCGACATCTCGTCGTCGAGCAACGGCCGCAACTGCTTCGCCACTGCATCCTCGACCGCGCCGGCCCGATCCATCAGCGCATCCATGGCGCGCAGCAGATGATCGTGGCTCACCTGCTCGGGTTGCTCCGGGATGGCAACGGTATCCAGCCAGCGCAGCACGCCGAGCTTGGACTCAGGTTCGCACAGGCGATTGAAAACCATGGCGCGAACCATGGCGGTGGCGTCGAAACGGCGATAAGACGAGCGCATTGCACGAGACACGGCGCCATCGAGCCCAAGTTCGCGCCACAGCGCGTGCAGCGCGTAGACGTCGCCCATGGCCCTGGCGCCGACAAACTCCACCTGCGGCAATGCCGCCGGCGTGCGCCCGAGGGCACGCTGCAGGCCCGTGATCAGTGGATCGAGATCCTTCGGTCGCAACTGATCGAGGCGCCCGAGGTTCGCCACCAGCCGCTGGCGAGGCTCGCCCTTGTCATTACGGAAAGCCTCTACCAATTGCAGGTAGGCGCGACCGCCAGATCGGGATATGCGCGTGAACATGCACATACGCTACACGTCAGTACACCCGCTCTCAAGATATAAATGAACCTGAACGTGTGACTACAGAGCTTTCCGAAAGGCGCACTGGTCATGGATCACAAGTGCTTGATGCGACAGGCGCCGTTGGCTACAACGGGCGTGATCGGACGTTTGCGGGTGCGGAACGTGGGAAGCTCCGCTCTGCCAGAGCGTCGGTGTACGAGGCTGTTGTAGTGCCGAGCTTGCTCGGCAGGGTCTGCGACTCTTCGGCCAAAGTCAGTAGCACAAGCAAAGCCAGAGCAGCGGAGCAAGCTCGAGCAAGCTCCGCTCTACCAGAGCTGCGGTGTACGAGGCTGTTGTAGTGCCGAGCTTGCTCGGCAGGGTGTGCAAGGCAACCCACAACCTAGTCAAACAAGCCCCGCTGCGCCTGCATCTGATCCGGATCGCAGAACCCGGACAAGCCTACGCCGACCAATCGATACAAGGTGCTATCCGGCAGCTCCACGCGTGCGCAAAGTGCGTGCGCGATCTCGACCAACTGCGCGGCGGAGGCCGGTGGCTGACTCGGTGTCAGGCTGCGGGTGAGATTTGCGAAAATCGGCGGTCTTCAACTTGAGCACCACGGTGCGCGCCACTCGCGGCTCGCGCAGCGCCGAAGCCCAGGTACGGGCGGCCAGCTCGGCGATCGGCGCCGCCAGCGCCGATCGGCAGATCCTTGGCAAAGGTGTCCTCGCTGGAAATCGATTGGGTCGGGCGCTCGCTCTCGACCGGGTGCTCGTCGATGCCACAGGACAACTCGTACAGACGCCGTCCCCAACGGCCGAAGCGCGCTTCCAGCGCCGGCCCGCCGAGTTCGCGCAAGGCGCCGACCGTCTCCACGCCGAGCGCTTGCAATCGGGCAGCCATGACCTTGCCCACGCCCGGCAGTCGCGCCGCCGGCAATGGGGTCAGAAACTCCAGCACCTGTTCCGGCCGGATCACGAAATAGCCGTCGGGCTTGCGCCAGTCCGAGGCGATCTTGGCCAGGAACTTGTTGGGCGCGATCCCCGCCGAAGCAGTCAGGTTCAACTCCTCGCGGATGCTGGCGCGAATGCTCTGCGCCACGGCGGTGGCGCTGGGCAGATCCTGCTTGTTGCTCGTGACATCCAGATAGGCCTCGTCCAGCGACAGCGGCTCGATCAGATCGGTATGTCGGGCAAAAATCTCGCGCACGGCACGCGATACCGCCTTGTAACGGGTGAAGTCCGGTGGCACGAACACCGCTTCGGGACACAGGCGCTCGGCGCGAATCGCCGGCATCGCCGAGCGCACGCCAAAGGTACGCGCCTCGTAGCTGGCCGCGCACACCACCGAGCGCTGTCCGCGCCAGGCCACCACCACCGGCCGGCCGCGCAAGCCAGGATCATCCCGCTGCTCCACCGAGGCGTAGAAGGCATCCATGTCGATGTGCACGATCTTTCTCACGGGGCGATTCTGCCGCGGATCGGCGCCCACCGGTTCGATTCGCCGATCGGGTCGAAAAGCGCAACGCGGAGAACGCTGAGAAAAAGCAGAATCGGTTGATCCTGGCTCTTCTCTGCGTTCTCTGCGGCTCTTTGCGTTCTCTGCGTTGGGCTCTAGGCCTCGCTACGCAGAGCGATCGCGGGCAGAGCCCGCTCCCACAGAGAGCAATGCCCAGGGCTTCACCCGAAGCCGGCGCAGTGGCTTTCCCCCTTTTCCTTTTTCCATTTCCCTTTTTCCCGCTGCTCGCAAACCTTAACGCCAGCCATGACGGCGGCCGCGTAGTCCTTCAAGATTCATTACGAATTCAGCCCGGTGACTCAGAATCGAGTCCACGTTCACCCTACACGGAAGCCCACCATGCGCCAGATTCGCTCCGCTGTGTTTGCGACGATCCTCGCCTTCAGTTCCGCGGCCTCGGCCTTCACGCCCGAGAACGGTACCTGGTGGAACCCGGCCGAGCCCGGCACCGGCTTTCTGATCGAGATCCAGGACAATTTCCTGTTTCTGGCCGGTTACATGTACGCGCCCGATGGTCGACCGATGTGGTACACCTCGCAGGGCACGATGAACGGCAATGCCCGTTTTGTCGGCGAGCTGACCAGTTTCTCCGGCGGCCAGTGCCTGGGCTGCGTCTGGCAACAGCCTGCCGTGCAGCTGGGTGCCGGCGGCCCGGTCGAGATCATCTTCGATACCGAAACCGACGCCCGCATCACCCTGGGTGGCCGCGTGGTGCCGATCCGGCGTTTCGACTACGCGCTGACCCGCACCCCGGGCGACGCCAAGAACGAACTGATGCTGGGCGAGTGGCAAGTCACGATCGACTTCTCGGCCAGCTCCACCGTCGGATTTCCCTTCTACGGCGATGTGCTGATCTACCAGACCGTCGACCGGGCGCCGAATCCGGACGTGTTCGATGGCTGCCGCGCCGACAATTCGCTGGTCGGACGCTGCACCCAGAACGCCATTGCCACCCACGATTCCTCCGGCTTCTATCAGGCCAGCACCGGTGATCACTATCTGATCGTCAACGACGATCCGAACAATTTCGCCTATTACGTGGTCAAGACCGGCACCTACCAGTTCGACGGCATCGTCAAGATCTGCCCGAAGAATCTGTCGAACGTGACCACCCAGTGCCTGCAGTCCAACAACTACCGGGCCTTTCCGGTGCGCGGTCATCGCACCGCCAGTCGCACCTTCGTGTTGACCGGCAGCGGCCCGAACGAGCCGGACAAGGCCGCTGCCAACAACGAGTGGTCTCTGGCCCGCATGGTGGGCGACACCCGCATCAGCGATGGCCTGGACAACACCGCGGTCAAGTCACGTTTCAACATCGACCTCAGCCAGGCGCCGGTGAAAGAGCTGGAATTCCTGGCCAATCGCGTCGCCCGCTGATCCAACAAGCTGACGAGCCCGCTTCCCTGTGGGAGCGGGCTCCGCCCGCGAACGCAGGCTCGGCGGGGACTCGCGGTCGCGGATGAATCCGCTCCCACAGGGTGAGGCCTCGGCTCCGTTCGAAGCGGGCGCCGCCCGCGAACGGGGATCCGGCCGGAACTCGCTGTCGCGGATGAATCCGCTCTCACCAAACATGCCGCAAGTACCTGAATCAAAATATTTTCCGCAAAGGACGCAAAGAACGCAAAGTAGAGCGATTCCAAGTTGTCAGCCGCTTGTGTCGTCAGAGATTGCCGCTCAGCCGACCAAGCTTTGAAATCTTCGCGTCCTTTGCGTCCTTTGCGGACAAAAAATGAACCCCGAGATCGCCGACAATTTGATGCGCGAATAGGCGCGCCGCCAGGGGCGACCGGGACTCTCACAGAAGCGCAGCCGCTATGCTGGGCTCATGCTGACCTCGACCCGAGCGCTGTGCTGACACTCGATACTTCCTTGCCGATCATGGTCGCCTTGCCGGCGCTGCAAGCGGCACTGGCTGCGCATACGCGAGTGGTACTGGAGGCGCCGCCCGGAGCCGGCAAGACCACCACGGTGCCGCTGGCGCTGCTGGACGCGCCCTGGCTGGCGGGGCGCAAGATCCTGATGCTGGAACCGCGCCGGATTGCCGCGCGCGCCGCAGCCACTTATCTGGCCCGGCAGTTGGGTGAGGAACCCGGCACCAGTGTGGGCTATCGCATCCGTTTCGAATCGCGCCCAGGTCGTCGGATCGAGGTGCTGACCGAGGGCATCCTCACGCGGTTGATCCAGGAAGACCCGATGCTGGAAGGCGTCGGCTGCCTGATCTTCGACGAGTTTCACGAGCGCCATCTGGCCACCGATCTTGGACTGGCACTGGCGCTGGATGCGCAAGCTGGCCTGCGCGAGGACCTGCGATTGCTGGTGATGTCGGCCACGCTCGACGGCGCTCGTCTGGCCGACTGGCTGCAGGCCGAGCGCGTGGAAAGCGCCGGGCGCAGCTATCCGGTAACCATCGAACATCTGCCTGGCAAGCGCGAGGAGCGCATCGCTGCGCACCTGGCGCGCGGCGTGGAACAGGCGCTGGAGCGCAGCGAGGGTGATGTGCTGGCCTTTCTGCCCGGGCGACGCGAGATCGACGACGCTGCCAAGATCCTGAGCGCGCGCTTGCCGGATTCGATCGACGTGGTGCTGCTGCATGGCGAACTGGCCATCGAAGCGCAGGCGGCGGCGATGACGGCAGCCGCGGCAGGTCGTCGGCGTGTGGTGCTGGCCACCAATGTCGCCGAATCCAGTCTGACCCTGCCGGGCGTGCGCGCGGTGGTCGATTCCGGCCTGGCGCGTGAGCCGCGCTTCGATCCCAACGCCGGCTTCACCCGGCTGGACACGGTCGCGATCTCCAGCGCCTCGGCCACCCAGCGCGCCGGTCGTGCCGGTCGACTGGGACCCGGCTACGCGCTGCGCCTGTGGTCTGCGGAGAAACGCCTGGAAGCCGAACGCCGCGCCGAGATCGTCGATGCCGATCTGGCCTCGCTGGCGCTGGAACTGGCCGCCTGGGGCGGCGCCGAACTGCGCTTTCTGGACCCGCCACCGCCCGGACATCTGGCCCAGGCGCGCGAGCTGCTGCAAAGCCTGGGCGCGCTCGACGAATCAGCTCGGATCACCGCCCATGGCCGTGAGCTGATGCGCATCGGCACCCATCCGCGGCTGGCGAATCTGGTGATCCATGGTCGTCGCAATCCGGCGGCGGGCTGGATACCGGAACTGTTGGCGCTGCTGGAGGCACGCGATCCACTGATCGGCGAGGAACGCTGGTCGGAGGACTGGCGTACGCGCCTGCAGGCGCTGCTGGCGCTGCGTGAACGCCGCCCGCTGGGCAGTGCCTCTCCCGGCGCCTTGCGGGCCATTGACTACGCGGCGCGCGAATGGCGCCGGCGGCTGCGCCTGCCAGAAGCGCCGGCGCGCAGCAGCACGCACGCGCTCGGGGATCTGCTGATCCACGCCTTTCCCGACCGCATCGCCCGCGTCGACAAGGCCGAGCGCTACCAGTTGGCCGGCGGGCGCGGTGCCGCGCTGCGCCCCGGCTCTGGATTGACCGGTGAGCCCTGGCTGGCGGTCAGTGATCTGATGGGCAGCGGTGCCGATGCCCGCATCGCCAAGGCGGCGCCCTTCGACGCTGACCTGCTGGAACGGCATTACCCTGAGCAGTTCCGCACGGTGCGCGAGTTCGGCTTCGATGCCGCCAGCCAGTCGGCGCAGCAACGGGTGGAGAAACGCTTCGGTGCCATCGTTCTGGAACGCCGCGTCGAAGCTGCGCGCGATCCGGAGGCGGTACGCGGCGCCCTGATCGCCGGCGTACGCGCACTGGGCGTGGCGGCGCTGAACTTCTCGGAACACCAGCAACGCCTGCGCGCCCGGGTGCAGTGCCTGCGTGCATGGCTGCCCGACGCCGGTCTGCCGGATTGGTCCGATGCCGCGCTGCTGGCCTCTCTGGAGCACTGGCTGGCACCGGCCCTGAACGGCATCACCCGACTGAGCCAGCTGGGTCCGGATCGTCTCGGTGGCGCGCTGCTGGATACGCTGGATTACGCCCAGCGCAGTCTGCTGGACCGGGAAGCACCTGACACACTGACCGTACCCAGCGGCATGAGCCGCAAGCTCGAATACCTCCCCGGCGAGCCGCCGGTGCTGGCCGTGAAATTGCAGGAACTGTTCGGCCTGGCCGACACCCCGCGCATCGCCGAGGGCCGCATCCCGGTCACTTTGCATCTGCTCTCGCCCGGCGGCCGGCCGATCCAGGTCACCCAGGACCTGAAGGGCTTCTGGGATCGGACCTATGCCGAGGTGCGCAAGGAACTCAAGGGCCGATACCCCAAACATCCCTGGCCGGACGATCCCTGGACCGCCCAGGCCACCCACCGGGCCAAGCCGCGCGGGCGCTGAGTGCGCCGGGCACGGGGCACGGGGCACGGGGCACGGGGCACGGGGCACGGGGCACGGGGCACGGGGCACGGGGCACGGGGCACGGGGCACGGGAAAGGCTACGAGCTTTGGGCTCTTGTGGGTCCAAACTTGTCTGGATGCTTTTGGCGACGGGCTGAAAGAGCGTCCAGACAAGTCTGGACCCACAAAAGCTGGCGTCATTGCGAGGAGCGCAGCGACGAAGCAATCCAGGGTAGCGCCGCACACTCCTGGATTGCTTCGCTACGCTCGCAATGACGCCGGGGGGTTCATGGCCCGTGGGCAGTGTCGGGCCGATACAGGTGGCTCTCCATGAACCCATATCGTAAGTTGTTGATTTGCTGTTGTAGGTCACGTTGCTCGCCTAGCGAGCTACGTGACGCAAATGGATGTCACGTAGTCCGCTGACGCGGACAACATGACCTACGACGGCGGGTTCATGGCCCGTGGGCAGTTTCAGGCCGAACCAGGTGGGGCGCAATGACGCCGGTTGCAGCTTGCCCGCGCAGCCCGAGGCCCTTCGTCCCCTGCCCCCGCCCCCTGCCCCGTTTCCCCTGCCCCGTTCGCTGCCCCGTGCCCGCCGCCCCTCACCCCGGCATAATCAATGGCTACCCACGCAGAGCTCTCCCTCACGAATGACCGCCGTCACTGTCGAATCGCCCAATGCCCCACCGCATGCTGAACTGGATCGCCTAGCCGCCATCGCCGAGGACGTGATTTCCCGCTGTCGGGGGCGCGGTGCCGATCAGGTCGAGGTCGGGGTCAGTGTCGATGCCGGGCTGGCGGTGAACGTGCGTCTGGGCGAGGTGGAAACGGTCGAGCACACGCGCGACCGCGGGCTGTCGCTGACGGTCTATGCCGGCCAGCGCAAGGGCTCGGCCAGCACCGCCGATCTGGACGAGCGCTCGATTGCCATCACCATCGAACAGGCCCTGGCCATCGCCCGCTACACTGAAGCCGACCCGGCTGCCGGACTGGCAGACGCCGACCGGCTGGCCACGGTATTTCCGGATCTGGACCTGTGGCATCCGCAGGGGCCGGATGCCGAAGCCGCGATCGAACTGGCGCTCCGCTGCGAGTCGGCAGCGCTGGAGTTCGACCCGCGCATCAACAACTCCGAGGGCGCCAGTGTCAGCGCCGGTCGCAGCTACGGGGTCTATGCCAACAGCCATGGCTTTGTCGGCCGCGACTACGGCACCCGCTATTCGCTGTCGTGCTCGGTGCTGGGCGGCAGCGATGACGCCATGCAGCGCGATCACCATTACGACAGCGCCCGCGCCTTTGCCGATCTGGCTGGCGCCGAGGCCATCGGTCGCGAAACCGCGCGGCGCACGCTGCAGCGCCTGGGCGCCCGTGCCTTGAGCACGCGCAAGGCCCCGGTGATCCTGTCGGCCGAGGTG
Organism: Rhodanobacteraceae bacterium; assembly: GCA_024234055.1. Classification (NCBI taxonomy): domain Bacteria; kingdom Pseudomonadati; phylum Pseudomonadota; class Gammaproteobacteria; order Lysobacterales; family Rhodanobacteraceae; species Rhodanobacteraceae bacterium. Next base: position 253,999 of record JACKOW010000001.1, on the reverse strand, counting down.
GCGCGCGGTTTCTTCGCCCACCTGTGCTCGGCAGTGTCTGGCGGCTCGCTCTATCGCAAGGCCAGTTTCCTGGTCGACGCCCAGGGCCAGCAGATCTTCCCCAGCTGGATGCAGATCACCGAGCAACCGCATCTCAAGCGCGGCCCCGGATCGGCGGATTTCGATGATGAGGGCGTGGCCACCCGCGCCAATCCGCTGATCGTCGATGGCGTGCTCGAACGTTACATCCTCGGTAGCTATTCGGCCCGCAAGCTCGGCCTCAGCAGCACCGGCAACGCCGGCGGCGTGCACAACCTCAGCATCACCCCCAGTGCCGGGGCGCTGTCCGAACTCTTTGCCGACATGGGCACCGGCTTGTATGTCACGGAATTGCTGGGCCAGGGCGTGAGCCTGCTCACCGGCGATTACTCGCGCGGCGCCGCCGGCTATTGGGTGGAGAATGGACGGATCGCCTATCCGGTGCACGAGATCACCATTGCCGGCAATCTGCGCGAGATGTTTGCCAGCGTCATCGCCGTAGGCAACGAGATCGACACCCGCGGCAATGTGCGCAGCGGCCCGGTGCAGCTGGCCGAGATGACCATCGCCGGTGAGAGCAACAACGATGACGAATGAGCTGCCACTGGGAGGGCGAATGAGCAACCACTGCCGATTGGCCATCCACGGGGGCGCCGGGGTCATCGACCGGGCCACGCTGACGCCGGCGCGTGAGACCGAATTCCGCCTTGCGCTGGCGCGCATCGCCGGCGCTGCCTGGGCCAGCCTGCAGGCCGGCGCCAGCGCGCTCGACGTGGTCGAGCAGGCGGTGCGCGATCTTGAAGATTTCCCGCTGTTCAATGCCGGCCACGGCGCGGTGCTGAACGCCGATGGCGTGGCCGAGATGGACGCCTCGATCATGGACGGGCGCAGCCGCGCCGCCGGCGCGGTGGCCGGGGTCAGGACCCCGAAGCATCCGGTCACGCTGGCTCGCGCCGTGATGGAACGCAGCGAGCACGTATTGCTGGTCGGCGAGGGTGCCGACCGCTTTGCCGGCGAATGCGGGATCGAACAGGCAGACAGCGCCTACTTCATCACCCCCGAACGGGCCGAGCAGCAGAAGCTGGCAGCACTGAGCGGACGGGTGACCCTGGATCACGACCCGCTCTACAGCGGCCCGAGTCCGCCCGACAAGACTGGCACCGTGGGCGCCGTGGCGCGCGATGCCCAGGGTCACCTGGCAGCCGCCACCTCCACCGGCGGCATGACCAACAAGCACCCCGGCCGCGCCGGCGACACCCCGGTCATCGGCGCCGGCACCTGGGCCGAGGACCAAGGTTGCGCGGTCTCGGCCACCGGCCACGGTGAATTCTTCATCCGCTCCAGCCTGGCCTTCGACGTGCACGCGCGCATGGTCTACGGCGGCGCCGATCTGGCCTCAGCCTGCGCTGGCGCCCTGGGCCGCGTGGCCGAACTCGGCGGCACCGGCGGGCTGATTGCCATTGGTCGCGATGGCCAGATCGCTCTGCCCTACAACTCCGAAGGCATGTACCGGGCCTGGGTGGGTGCCGATGGGCAGCTGCAGGTGGCGATCTACGCCGGCTGACGGGTCTTCGCCATCTGTGGGAGCGGCTTCAGCCGCGACAGCGTGCCGGGTAGTGGGTTTTGGCCGTCTGTGGGAGCGGCTTCAGCCGCGACGGGCAGTCAAGCACAGCCTCTGTGGGCATGGCGACTGCCGCAACAGCTTTCGCGGCTGAAGCCGCTCCCACAGCAGAACGCTGGCCTCAGCTCGCCGCCGCTGCCGGCGGCGGGCTGGCCGGCTTCTCGACCTTGGTCTCGGTCTTGGTCTCGGCTTTCGTCTCGGGCTTGCTCTCGGACTTCGCCGACTCCGAGCTGCTGCCCTCGGCCTTGGCTTCGCCGCCGCCGGAGCTGCCCTCGACCAGATTGCGCTTCTTGTCGTTCTCGCCCTTGAAATCGGTTTCGTACCAACCGCCGCCTTTCAACCGGAAGGCCGCCGCGGTCAACGCCCGCTTGATCTCAGCCGGGCCGCACACAGGGCAATCGGTGGGATCGGGATCGGACATCTTCTGCAGACGGTCAAAACGCTTTCCGCAGCTCAGGCATTCGAATTCGTAGATGGGCATGGCTCAACCAGATCAGTGACGCATGGGCAGCGGATATGGGGGCAGGCGCGGTCGATTCAAGCAGCGGAGCGTAGGGCGGATCTCGCCCAAGACTCGGCCGGGGCACTGCCTGGCCGCGTGAAGGCGGAATCCGCCGATCGGCGAGGCACGCGGATTTCGGCTGATTGCGGACAGGAGCCTTGACGCAGAGAACGCTGAGGAGCGCAGAGAACGCTGAGGAAAGCTCCTTCGAGACCTTTGTGCCTTTCTCCGTGTTCTCTGCGCTCCTCTGCGTACTCTGCGCTGCGCTTCTGCCCAAAGCTCGCCGCAGTTACCGGTCGTCGCGGCCAGGCGTGGCAAACGCTCGCCTCAAGGCTTGACCAGATCGCCATAACTGTCGGGTCGGCGGTCGCGGTAGAAGGCCCAGATGTTGCGCACTTCGCGGATCTGCTCCAGATCCAGGTCGGCGACGATCAACTCGCTCTGGTCGCGGCTGCCCACCGCCAGCATCTGCCCGCGGGGATCGCAGAAATAGCTCTGGCCGTAGAACTCGCCGATGTTCCACGGGGCTTCGATGCCTACCCGGTTGATGGCGCCGATGAAATAGGCGTTGGCCACCGCATGCGCGGGCTGTTCCAGTTTCCACAGGTACTCGGACAATCCGGCCACGGTGGCGGAGGGATTGAACACGATCTCGGCACCGTTCAATCCCAGCGCGCGGGCGCCCTCGGGGAAATGGCGGTCGTAGCAGATGTAGACGCCGACCCTGGCGTAGGCGGTGTCGAATACCGGATAGCCGAGGTTGCCGGGGCGGAAATAGAACTTCTCCCAGAAGCCGGGCGCGCAGTGCGGAATATGGTTCTTGCGGTACTTGCCCAGATAACGCCCATCGGCATCGATGACTGCAGCGGTGTTGTAGTAGATGCCCGGGCCATCCTCCTCGTAGATCGGCACCACGATCACCATCTGATGCTGTCGCGCCTTCTCCTGCATCAGCTGCACCGTGGGACCATCGGGAATGCGCTCGGCCGAGGCATACCAGCGCGGGTGCTGCTCGGCGCAGAAATAGGGCCCGGTGAAGATCTCCTGCATGCACAGGATCTGCACCCCGGCCGCACCGGCCTGGTCAACAAATTCCAGCGTGCGGGCGATGTTGGCCTCGCGAATCTGCGCCAGCGAGTCCTCGGCAGAGCCGGCGAGCGAGGTCTGGATCAATCCACATTTGACGAAGCGCGGCATGGCTGGTCTCCCGGGTTGATGGGTGTCCATTGTCGCAAAGGACTTGCAATTGTGGGTCCAGATTCATCGGGACGCCTTTCGCATGACCCAAGTGCATAAGTGTTCAGACAGGTCTGGACCTACAGGTCGCGTCCAGGCTCCCGAATCAAGAGCGTCCAGACAAGTCTGGACCCACAAAGGCGAGCACCCTCGGCCTGGCGCGGATTGTCAGGCCAGCCGCTCCCACAACCCCTCGAACTGCGCGCCGAACAGTCGCAGTTGCTTGGGGTCGTTGGTGACCACCAGATTCTCGTCATTGGCGCGGCTGGCGCTGCGAGTCCAGTTGAAACTGCCGTTGAGCAACCAGCGGCCATCGAAGAGCGCGAACTTGTGGTGCATGTGGGCATCGCTGTCATCCAGCACCACCTCGATGCCGCTCTCGACCATGCGGTCAATATCGCTGCCGGCATCATGGCGCTTGTGGTTGTCGCTGATCACGCGCACGGCCACGCCACGCTGATGGGCCGCGATGATGGCGGCGCTGATGTCATTGTCGGCGATGGTGAACACGCAGACATCGACCTGTTTGCGACAGGACTGGAAATGCCGGATCACGGCATCGCGACAGTCATCGCCGGGGCTGAACCAGACCCGGGTATCGACCGCCACCTGGGCCGCCGCCTGATCCACCACCTTGACCACTTCGCCCAGCCATTTGATCAACTCCGGCATCAGCACCGCCTGGGCAGGATCGCGACTGCGCTGCAGCACCAGATCGAAACTGTGGTTGCGCAGTTGCCGCAGTTGTTCGATGCGCAGCGGCCGCTCGTGCAGCGCCGCGGCCAGTGCGCGCTTCTCGGCCGAGCTCAGCACCGCATCGGCGATGCTCCGTTCCAGTTGGTCGAGCAGCGTTTGCATGGCGACTCCGACAGGACTTCGGGTGCCTGAGTGTAGCGGCTGGAGCGGGGCGCGGGGCACGGGGCACGGGAGAGGCTACGGGCTTTGGCGCTGTTGTGGAGGGACGCGCGCCTGCGCGGCCGCTGTTGATCTTCACGCGCCGGAAAGCGGCGCCGCGGCGCGGCGCCCTCCACAGCAACAGCAGGCGCATCCGAGCAAGCTCGGACCCGCGACGGCGGGTCGTCCCGAGTCCCGTGCCCCGTGCCCGGCCTCGCTCTACCGTGCCCTCGTGCCCTCCCGCCCTCGTGCCCTCGTTCAACCCCATCAATACTGCAGCGGATGCACCACCACCTCGGACAGCGGTTCGATCGCGACCGGGCCGCGGCGCCAGTGGGCGCTGCTGGCGCCGGCGTGGTAGACGTCGGTGGTGGCGCTGCCGAGGCGGGCGCCGTCGAAACTGAAATCGATGAATCCGGCAGCGCTGCTGGTGGGGGCGATGGCGGTGCAGTCGGGGCAGAAGCCCTGGTAGCTGGCCATGGTCATGCGCTCGCTGGCGGCGTTGCTGCCTTGTCCCAATACCCAGCGCGGCTGCTGGCTGCCGTCGTAGAAGTAGATGATGCCGACGCGCGCGTCGCCGCCGGTGTACAGGCTGAAGCCCCAACCGGGCTCGGCGGCGTGGTACCAGGTGCCGTTGCGGTTCGGATTGGATGGCGTGTAGCTGGCCAGCTGCGCCTGCATGGGCTCGGTGCCACTGCGAGTCCCCAGCGTCCAGCCGAAACTGACGTTGCCGGCATCGGCAAACTCCAGTCGCATCTGGCCGACGCTGCTGCCCACCGCGGCGCTGCCATTCCAGGTGTAGCGCTTGAGCTCGGCCACCCAGGGATTGGCGCGCGGGGCCACCGCCTGGTACCAGGTCGGCGTGCCGTCGTCGTTGTAGGTGTACCAGGTCACGAACTGGGTGTTGCCGGCGAACTGCAGGTCCATGCCGTGACCGCTGCGCGCCGGGTTGTACCAGAGCCCGGCCATGGGCTTGAGCGTGGTCGATGTGGCATCGGCTGGATTGGAACCCTGCTTGACCTCGACGGCATCGGCAATGCCATCGCCATCGCGATCCACGCCGAGGCGAAGACCGAGACCCCGTGGCACCACGGTCAGCGTCAGCGGCGCGCTGCTGCTGGCACTGGCCTGCAGACTGGCTGGCGTCAGTGCGGCGCTGCCATCGTTGCTGAGGAAGGTGTCGCTGGCGACATCAAAGGCGTAACCGGTCGCGCCGCTGTGCGCGACCAGATCGACCTTGCCGCTGCGCGCCAGATTCAGCAATTGCTCGGCACGGGTTGACGGGGCGGTGGAGTCGAGCGTCAGCTGCTGCCCGACCGCGGCATGGGTGTCCTTGGACTGCGGTGCCGGCGCGCCGAGGATGGGATTGACGTTGCCGAAGTCGGAGCCGGAGAAAGCCAGTGTCAGCGCCACCAGATCGGCGATGTCCTGATCGTTCTGCACGCTGAAGACGCGCGCCGACAGAAACTTGGACAGCGAATCGACCGAGCCGTCGTGCAGGAAACCAAAACCCGCGGTGTTGTCGAGCTGGGTCATCTCGAAGCCGGTCTTCTCGTACTGATTGCGCAGCTGCGGCACCTTCATCGACACATTGGTCGAGCCATCGGTGCTGACGATGCCGAGGTGGTTCTCGCCCATCGGCCCGATCGGCATGATGCTGCCGCCGACGGGCACGGCGAGCACGCCGAGGAACAGCGGCCCGTTGACCGCCATGCCGGTCGGCAGCGTGTGGCAGCTGGCGCACTGCAGCGCGCCGTCGAGCAGCCCGGTGGTGTACAGCTGTAGCCCGCGGGTGGCGCTGCCGCTGCCCAGCGGTATGCCGGCCATCTGGAAACGTCCGCTGGTGTAGTGCCCCGGCAGCGGCATCGAGGATGGCAGGGTGTTGTCGAGATTGCGGTGCGGGTTGGGCGGGAAGGTGATGGTCGCGAGGAAATCCTCGAAAGCCTGCATTTCGGCCCCAGTCAGCTGGGCATCATCGCCAAGCAGGCCCTCGAAAGCCGGATTGAAGGCTTCGATGCCGGCGCGGTCGCCGCGCCAGTGCAGCGGCTCATGGCCGATGATGTCCTGCAGCGTCTGCGTGGTCATCGGGCCTTTCATGGCGTGATAGTTCTCGCACGCCGGCGAGCCGACCACAGTAATGCAGTTCTGATCGAAGACTTGCGGCGGCTGCGAGGGATCGCCCAGATCCCAGGCCAGCCGGTCCATACGACCATCGACATGGCACGATCCACAGGAGACCTGGCCCAGGCCCGAGGTGCGATGGGTGTCGTAGAGCAGCGGCCGACCGGCGCGGATGGCCGTGGGCAGCGGATTGAACACCGGTGTGCGCGAGATTTCCTGGCCCGCAGCGCTGTCGACCAGCGACAGCGAGGCCTCGAAGTGATTCCAGACGTAGAGGCGGTTGCGGGCATTGTCGAGGGCCAGTCCGACCGGGCCCTCGCCGACGGCGATGGGATTGCCAACGCGCGCACCGCTGGCATCGATGGCAATGACATTGTTCGATCCCAGACCGGCCACCCAGCCGCGCTGACCGTCGGCGCGCCAGACGATCGCACGGGGATCGCCGATGCTGCGATTGCGCTCACTCTGCGGCACCGTGCTCGACACATAGCTCAGATGCGAATTCAGATCGCGCACCGACTTGCTGCCGCCCGGCGCCAGGCTGGCGCGGGCCAGCTCCACATGCACGAAGCGGCCATTCACCTTGGGCTCGAAACGCACCTCGTTGAAGGCTTCGGTGCCGACCAGCGTGGCTTCGCCGCTGGCTGGATTGATCGCCAGCGCCATGCCGATGTTCATCAGTCCGGTGACGTAGCGCACGCCGAGGGTATCGACGTCGATGATCGCCAGATCGCGATCGGCCAGATCCCAGCCGGCACGGCGACCGGATACGGTAGACAGCGAACCGGACACGAACTCGGTCCAGTCGCCGTTGTTGTCATCGCGCCAGCGCCCCTGCTCGTTGCGGCGCACGATCAGCCCGACCTTGGGTGGCGGCGCAGCCGGGTTGATCGGCGGGTCAAAACTGGTGCCGACATTGGGCGGCGGATTCTGGCCGCCGTAGGGTCCGCGCGGATCGCTGACCACATTGGGCAGCGCGACCAACCGGTCCAGCAAGCCACCGGAGAGGATGGTGGTGGCATTGCCCGACTCGAAAATGGCGGCCACCACGCTGCGACCGTCAGCGCTGACCGCCAGCGCGCGCGGATCCTCGGCTGCGATCGGCACCACCGTCGGCGCCAGCGCCAGGTTGTCGGTGTTGTAGACCAGCACCTGATTGGCCTGCGAGCAGCTGACAAAAGCCTTGTTACCGGCGAAGACCACATCGAAGGGCTCGTCGGCGGTGGCCAGCGTGGCCCGCACCTTGCGCGTGGCCAGATCGATCACGCTGACCGAATCGGAGATGTGATTGACCACCCACAACTCGCCGGCATTGCGGAAGCGCACCGACACCGGATCGACACCGACGACGACATGGCCCACGGACACCGGCACGGCTTGGGAGACGTCGAAGAACTGCACCCGCTGATCAGCGGTGTGGGCTACCGCCAGCAGGGTCCGGTCCGGGCTCAGGTCGAGCGCATGAATGGGATGGTTCTCCCAATTCACGAAGGGCAAGTCGTTGGCGCTCAGCGATCCACTGAACAAGAAACAAGCCACAACAGCAAAACGGCGCTTCATGGATCACTGATCTCCCGGAATCTCGGCACAGCATAAGCCCGAGCTCTGGAGAACGTGTGAGCAAATGTTAGGTTGACGGGCAGGTCTGATCGAGACTGGCCTTGAGCGCCTCGATCTCCTCGGCGCTCGATGGTTGTGGCTGATTGCCGCCGCCACCATCGAACAGCACCTGCCATTCGCCCTTGGCATTGCGCACCCAGGTCGAGATGAACTGCCCGGTCATGTACTTCGGCGGTCCGTCGGCCTGTGGCAACTCCATCCAGTAAGGGCCGCGCGACAGTGCCACGGCGGGATCGCCGGCAATCACGACCACGGACGGGTGCCAGCCCAGGATGATCTGCTGGCCTTCGACGATGGCACTCCAGGATTCGGCCACCGCATCGGCGCCGCGGGTGGCGTTGCCTCGGCCGTCGATGAAGACCGCATCCGGATGCAGATGAGCACGAAAGGCCTGGGCGTCGTGGGCGGCGACACTGGCCGCGAAACTGGCCTCACGGGCCCAGACGGCGCATTCCAACGCGGTCATGGCGGGCGCCTGGGCCGACGGCGGAGCGTCGGCAGCGGCGGTAGCACTGCTCGCCAGCGCCAGAATCAGGCTGATGCAGAGATGCGGGTTCATGGCAGATGGCTTCCTTGCAAAGAACGTAGACCATCATCGCGGGCAATGAGCGTGGACGCGTGTGCTGGAAGTGCGGCATGGCCACAACCCACCGTAGGAGCGACCTTGTGTCGCGACGCTATGGTCACGTGCTCGGCAATCCCGGAGCTGCCGGTCGCGACACAAGGTCGCTCCTACCTTGGCGACTCTGAGCCTGTCGGTCGCGACGCGAGGTCGCTCCTACCTGGGCAGCCCTGAGCCTGCCGGTCGCGACGCGAGGTCGCTCCTACCTGGGGACCACCCTTCTGCCCCGCACCTGCCGCTGGATCAGCACCCGCCTCTTGCGGCACCATGGCCCGGCCTCGGGCAATTCCTGCCCTACGGAGAAAACGGCATGAAGCGCGTGACCGGTATCGGCGGCATCTTCATCAAGGCTCGCGACCCTGAAGTGATGAAACAGTGGTATCGACGCCATCTGGGCATCGATGTGCAGGACTGGGGCGGCACCTCCTTCGCCTGGAACGATCCGGCGCGCCCGGAGCCCGATGGCGGGACCACGGTGTGGAGCATCTTTGCGGCCGACAGCGGCTACTTCGCGCCGAGCACGGCGCCGTTCATGGTCAATTACCGGGTGGCCGATCTGCACGCCCTGCTGGCAGCGCTGCGCGCCGAGGGTTGCCAGGTGGACAACAAGGTGGATGAGTCCGAGTACGGCAAGTTCGGCTGGGTCATGGACCCGGAAGGCAATCGCGTGGAGCTGTGGCAGCCGCCGGCCAACAGCCCGGCAGCTTGATCACGACCGCGAGCGCTGAAGGTGCATGCCTGCCGTTGATGACAGCTCCATGCCCACGCCGATCCCGATGAACATTCGCGTCGTGCTCTGCGATACCCAGGAGCCCGGCAACATCGGTGCGGCCGCGCGGGCCATGAAGACCATGGGCCTGACCGAACTGCACCTGGTGCGTCCGCGCGAATTCCCACACGGCGATGCCTGGCGCCTGGCCGTCTCCGCGGGTGATCTGCTGGAGGCTGCCCGCGTGCATTCAGCGCTGGGTGCGGTGACCGCTGATTGCCACACGGTCTTCGGGATCAGCGCGCGCCAACGGCGGGTACCGCTGCCGGTGCTCAGTCCGCGACAGCTTGGACCGCAGGCTCTGGCCCGCGCTGGCGCAGGGCCAGTGGCGCTGGTCTTCGGCGGCGAGGAGGCGGGCCTCGACAACGCCGACATGGCGCTCTGTGACACCCTGGTAAGAATTCCCAGCCATCCGGACTGTCGCTCCCTGAATCTGGCCGCGGCGGTGCAGCTGATCTGCTATGAAATGCGAATGGCGGTCCTTGATGCGGGGCCAGGCACGGGCGTGCGCGCCGGCGCTCCGCGGGAGGCCTTCGCACACTGGCTGGCTGCACTGGACAGCGCCCTCGCAGACAGCGGCTACTACGGCAACAAGAACCGCGATCTGGCGCTCGAAGCCCTGCGCCGAAGTCTGCAACGCGCGGCCTTCGATCGTGCCGAGTTGCAGATGCTGCACGGGGTGTTGCGGAGCCTGCGCGCGGCGCCACCGGCGGCCGATCCAAACTGAACGATGCATTCAAGGCTGGAACTTTGTGGCTCGTGGCGACCCGCGGCGGCTTGCACGCCTGGGCAAGGGCGTAACATGGGGGATGCGAGACTTCGCTGGGTGACGGTAGTCAGGGCTTCCCACACGCCTGAGCCGGACCTATCCATGGCTGCACGGGGGTGCCATGCCGAGTGACCATTTGCAGCGTCAAGCGCAGCTTGACAGCCTGCGCCTGCGCTATGTCGGCAAGTTGCCGCAGCGCGTCGCCCGGTTGCGCGAGGGCTGGCTCGAATGCGTTCAGCGTGCCCAACCGCAGGATCAGCTGTGCTCATTGAGGTTCATGGCCCACGGGCTGGCCGGATCTGCCAGCACCTTCGGCTACGTAGCGCTGGGTGCCTGCGCACTTCAGCTTGAGATCAAGCTGCAGAAGGCGCTGGATCAAGGCACACTGGATGATCCCCACCGTAGCGCCGTCGCCGCCCTCGTCGACGAGGTCGTGAAGCTTGGTCTTTCTCCGCCAGACGGCGCACCGGCGAAGTCGCTGCCCGCGGCGGTGGAGGCTGAATCGTCGGATCCGAACCGGGTTTTCGTCATTGGCGACAACCACCTGTCAGCGCAGGAGATGGCGCTTCGCCTGGGTGATTTCGGCTATTTCGCAAAGGTAGTTGGTGATTGGAGCGCGGCCCGGACGGCCATGTCGTCGCGAAAGCCGCTGGCCATCCTGCTCGATACGGATCGGTGCAAGAAGAGCGTGGCCGAAGACCCCCTGCAACTGGCCCGGCACCTGGACGCGGATAGCCTGGATGTCCCGATCATCATGCTGTCGGAGTACGAAGGTTGGCGCGAACGTCTCTGCGCGCTGCGAGCGGGGGCGGCGGCCTATTTCGGCAAGCCGATAGACTATCCCGCGCTGGTGGAAACCCTGGATCGCATGACCGGGCGCTCCAGGGCGGCGCCATTCCGGATTCTGGTGCTGGAGGATGTCGAGGAACTGGCGCAGCACCATGCCGAGGTGCTCCGCAGTGCCGGCATGGAGGTGAGGGCCTTCACCGACCCCTTCGAGGCGCTCGATCAACTGGCCGAGTTCAAACCCGATCTGTTGTTGATGGATCTGTACATGCCCGAGTGCTCGGGCACGGAGCTCTCGGCGCTGATCCGGCAGAAGCCCAATTACGACAGCCTGCCAATCATCTTTCTGTCGGTTGAGAATCGTCTCGATGATCATCTGCAGGCGCTGCGCGTTGGCGGCGACGAGTTTCTGCTGAAACCGATCCGGGCCGATCACCTGATCGCCGCCGTATCCAATCGCGCCGCCCGCTTTCGCACCCTCAGCGAGCTGATGCGCACCGACGGGCTCACCGGCCTGCTGACGCAGATCACCACCCGGCTGCAACTCGAAGAGTTGCTGCCGCTGGCCTTGAGGCGGAATTCGCCCCTGTGCTTTGCCATGCTCGACCTCGACAACTTCAAGCAGGTCAATGATCAATATGGGCACCCTGCCGGCGACCGCGTGCTGCGCATGCTGGCGCGGCAACTGCGCCAGAGCCTGCGCCGCACCGACATCATCGGTCGCTATGGCGGCGAGGAATTTGCGGTGATCCTGCCGGATACCCCGCTGAAGGAAGCGGCTCGAATCATCGATGAATTGCGCGAGCGCTTCGCCGGCCTGGCGCAGCAGCACGGCGCTCACTCTTTTCGAGTCACATTCAGTGGCGGCGTGGCTTGCTCGGAACAGCGGGCGCAGATGGACGAACTGATCGGTGCAGCCGATCACGCCCTGTATCAGGCCAAGCGCGCCGGTCGCAACCAGATCTGCACCTTCGTGCCGCCACTACAGCCTGGCGAACACACCGACGCCGGTGAACCTCAGCGCGATCAGACCGACACCGGCGCTGCACCGGCATCAGGCTGAGCTGCGGCAGCGCGCCCTGTGTCCACCCGGCTATCTGCAGGCGGGTCTGCGGGAACGCTCTGGAATGCGCTGGTCTGCTCCAGCCCGCAGGCAAGACCGCTCCTCGATCGGCGGGTCAGCCCGAACGCAGGCGCGCCAGCAGCCCCGCCGCGGCCCGGTCCAGCAAGTCGTAGACCTCGGCAAATCCCGCCATGGGCCCATAGTAGGGATCGGGCACCTGGTCTGGCGTGTCGATGCCGCACCACGGCAGCTGCAGTGCCACCTGCGCCGTCGCCGTGGCGGGCTTGAGTCGACCAAGCTCTCGCAGGTGGCCGCGGTCGGCGACCAGGATCAGATCAAACTGATGAAAATCAGCCACGCAGATCTGACGTGCGCGCAGGGCATCAATGGGTGTACCGCGTTCGCGCGCCACCTGGCGCGAGCGCGCGTCGGGGGCCTGACCGATGTGGTAATCCTCGGTGCCGGCGGAATCGAAGTGCAGATCCAGGCTGAGGGCCTGGGCGCGAGCCCGGGCAATACCCTCGGCGGTGGGACTGCGGCAGATATTGCCGCTGCAGACAAACAGGATGTTATTCATCTTTCTAGTCTACGCAAGCCGGCATGTCGACGGCAGTGGACGCGATCGAGGACGCGGCCTAATCTGGCGCCGCTTCGATGCAAGCGTATGCAATTGATGGATCCTGGCCAGAGTCCCGGTCGCCCCTGGCGGTGCGCTTATTCGCGCATCAAACCGGCGGCGATCTCGGAGGGGGGGCATTTTTTTCCGCAAAGGACGCAAAGGACGCGAAAGTTTCAAAGGTTGGTCGGCTGAGCGGCGATCTCTGGCGACACAACCGGCTGACAACTTGGAATCGCTCTACTTTGCGTCCTTTGCGTCCTTTGCGGAAAATGTTTTTATTCAGGTGCTTGCGGCATGTTTGGTGAGAGTGCAGAGGGAATGGCCGATGGCGCCTCTGGCGCCATTCAGCGTTTTGTCGAAGGCGACACGCTGTACGCGGCCATGCTCGACGACATCCGCCGCGCGTCCGGCCAGGTGCGCATGGAAACCTACATCTACGCGGCCGACGAGATCGGACAGGCCTTCGCCGAGGCACTGATCGAGCGTGCCCGGGTCGGTTGCAAGGTGCATCTGCGCATCGATGCCATCGGCTCCTTCGACACCATGAGTGCCGAGCTTGCGGCGCAGCTGCAGGTGGGCGGCGTACAGCTGGAATGGTGCCGACGCTGGAACTGGCGGCGTCCTTTCGAGTTTCATCGCCGCAACCACCGCAAGCTGCTGGTGGTGGATCAGCACTGCTGCTACCTCGGCGGATTCAATCTGCATCGGCAGGCTTCGCAGCAGCACTTTGGATCCGCACGCTGGCGCGACACCCATGTGCGGTTGACCGGCTCCCTGGTGGCCCGGGCCATTGAAGCTTTCGACGAGTACGGCCGGGCGCCCCTACGCCGCCGTCCCTGGCGCCAGTTGCGAGGCGCCGAGGGCTATCTGGTGCCGAATCTGGGCCTGCGGCGACGCTTCCTGCTGAAGCGTCTGCTGACCCGATACTTTCGCGGCGCGCGCAGGCGCCTGTGGCTGGCGACGCCCTATTTCGTGCCGCCGGCCGCGATCCAGCGAGCCATGATCCATGCCGTGCGCCGCGGCGCTGACGTGCGCGTGCTGGTGCCCAGGCACAGCGATGTGCCGCTGGCGCAATGGGCCAGCCGCGCGGCCTATGCGCGGCTGCTGGCCAAAGGCGTGCGCATCTTCGAGTACCTGCCGCGCATGCTGCATGCCAAGACCGCAGTGATCGACGACGAGTGGAGCATGGTTGGCACCGCCAATCTGGATTACCGCAGCCTGCTCATCAATGACGAGTTGGTGCTGCTGTCGGATGCGCCCGCGCTGCATCTGCAACTCGAAGCCGACTATCTCGCAGATCTCGGCGAATCCGAGGAAATCCACGCGGGAGGCTGGTCGCATCGCTACGGCTGGACCTGGTTGTCCGGGCTTATCGGCTGGTTGGCAAGACGCTGGCTATAGGCGCGCGCTGAATCGATGGGGCCTCTGTGGGAGCGGGCTTCGCCCGCGATCGCTTCCGCAAACTCGTCCAAAGCTCGCGGGCGAAGCCCGCTCCCACGGGTGTGCTGCGCCCACCGAATCGGCGAGGAATAGCCTTTTTTGGAACTGCAGGTCGGCAACTGCCAGGCCAGAGTCGCAAACGTAGTTCTGGCCGGATAGTTCAGCGTTCAACCAGCGGCACGGCGGCTGGCTGACGCGGCAGACTGACCATCACCGCGGTTCCCTGCCCCGGCGCCGAACGCAACTCCAGGTCTCCGCCCAGTTTGGCCGCACGCGCGCGCAGGCTGTCCAGACCAAAGCCGCGCCCCGGGATGGCGTCGGGATCGAGGCCAACCCCGTCGTCAATGACGCTGAACTCGATGCGGTCGCCGAAGGCCCGAAGTCCCAGCGTCAGTTGCCGGGCCTTTGCATGTCGAATGACGTTGTGGATGGCTTCCTGCAGCAGGCGATAGATGTTCAACACCGCCTCCGGGCTCCAGGCCGGCAACTCCAGGTCCGGATCCACTGCCCAGCGCAGGCTGATTCCTGCCGCCTCCAACGTGGGTTGAATCCGGTGGCGCAGACGTCCGAGCGCGACCATGGGATCGTCATCGCCCTGTGCCAGGGAATCGAGCACCAGCCGCAAGTCCGCCAGGCCTTCGCGCAATCCGGCGACCACCTGGTCGCGTCCGATCTCCGGATTCCCGGCCAGGTGTACCAGTGAGGCCAACTGGCCACCGACACCGTCGTGCATGTCGCGCAACAGGCGTTGGCGTTCCTCGCCCAGCGCCCGCTCTCGATCCGCATCGCGCAGGCGCTCGTAAGATTCGCGCAGATCGGCTTCGCGCGCGCGCACCTCGATTTCGAGTTCAGCCGCGTGCGTCGCCATGCGTCGATGGTTCTCGATCAAGCGGCGGGACAGTTCCAGCCACAATGCCAGTGACACACCGAGGCCCCCGAGCGGCAGCAGGGCCATCTGCAAGGGCGGCCCCAAGGTGCCAAGCAGGGCATCGGCGATACCCATGATGCCGGGCATGGCGGCAAAGGCGAGCAACCAGGCTGCTGACCAGGAATGGGCACGCTTGAGGGTGATTCGCAGCACCAGGACCAGCATCAAGGGCACCAGCAGATAGCCACTGAACTTGAGCATGTAGTTCGGAAGTTGAAACTGCCAATAGGCATCCAGGGGCAACACATGCATGGCCAGCACCGACACCGAGGCGCAGGCCGCGAACAAGGCTGTCAGGGATCGGATCATCCATCCTGGCGGCGGCTGCAGGATGCCGATGATGAACAAGGGACTGAAGGACAGCACGCCGGAGACGCTGATGAAGGTCGCCGTCCAGCGCCACGGGGTGTCGGCGAGAAAACTCGGCGAGGCATGCAGGACGATCAGCAACACCCAGAACACGGCCGACACCAGGTACCAACCGAGCAAGCTCTCGCGTCGGCCACTGAGAAACAACACCAGCGCCACCAGCAGACTGCCGGACTGCAGCCAGCCGACACCGGCCACGGTCTGCTCGGTCAGGCGCGCGCGCCAGCGCTGCGGTGCTGCCAGGACGTCCATCGGAGCCAGATAGAATGGCGCCAGCCCACCGTAGCGCTGGCGCTCGGCCACGAGTTGCAGGATCAACTCGTTCTCGCCCATCTGCAATTCCGAGAGCGGTAATCGGACCAACCTGGAGTGAAAGCGGTAGACATCTGCCGGTGCCAGCATGCGTCCCTGCTGGTCGAGCAATCTGCCATTGAGATACACCGCCACGTTGGCATCAAAGAACGGCAGGTACAGGGCCCAGTCCTGATCCGGCAATCGGGCCATGTCGAAGCGATGGCGAAAGACCGTATACAAGGTATCGCAGCGCACCTTGCAGATTCGGAGCGGCAGTTCGAAGTGTTGCCAGGGGCCATCACGAGGGGGCGCATCCGTACCGGGGCTGGGCGTACTTGATGCGGCCGCATCAATGTCCCGGATGGCGGGAACATCTGGTATCGACGCGAGATACATGCCGCCGATCACGGCTCCGATGAGTCCAAACCACAGCAGGCAAACACCCAGCGCGCGCACCCATGCGCCAAGGGCAGACTGGGCACGTTGGCGGGTCTCAGGGGTCTGGGTCAATGTTCAGCTCCCACGTGTCGTCAGCCAGCCTGCCTGTATGGCCTGAAACACCGCTTCCGAGCGCGAGTTGACCGCAAGTTTGGAGTAGATCTGCTTGATGTGCTGACCCACGGTGTTGCGGGCTATGCCCAGAAGCTGACCGGTTTCCTCATAGCTGTATCCGCGGGTCAGGGCGCGCAACACATCGGTCTCCCTGGGAGTCAGCTGTTCCAGGCCGGATTCGCCGCTCGCGCGCTGAGCCAGGGCCTGTCCACGCATCCGCCGCAGCAGATATCCAGCCACCCCAGGGGAGATCGGCGCCCCGCCGTCGAGCACGGCACGGATGGCTTCGATCAGGTCCCTGGGGTGTGCATCCTTCAGCAGGTAGCCGGCAGCACCACACTCGATCGCATGCACCACCGTCGCCTCGTCGCCGATGGCAGAAATCACCAGCACTGGCACGCCGGGCGCCACCAGATTCAGCAGGTCGAGACCGCTGCCATCGGGCAGACCGATGTCCAGCAGCAGCACATCGATCTGGCGCAAGGGCGCTGCGCGTGCCTGCTCCAGAGAGTCACAGGCAAAGCGTACGCTCCAACCGGGTTCGCCACCAATGACTCGACAGACGCCCGCGCGAATATTGTCATCGTCTTCGACGATACCTATCGCCAGTGGCGTTGTCGGTTCGGGCTCTCTCATGGGTCTGGAGTATTGGCTGATTGCCGATGTGGTGTCCCGTCTATTCGAAGCCGTTTCGAAAGACGCCCAGCGCGCCGTTGTAGACGAACACGCGGCCCTCGTCGAGGCTCGCCCCGTTGTCGATGCCACTGGCGCCGATCAGGAGTTGGTCTCCGACCGCCAGTAGGCTGGCCCCCATGAAGTCGCCCGCGGCGCCGCTGCCCCGCTGCCACGATGCACTGCGATTCCAGGTGTTGCCGGTGACTTGCCGATACAGATGCGCCGCACCGAGTGCCTGCGCGGAGCCTTCGCGGACGTCACCGATGACCGCGCTGGTTTCGTCGGCGAAGGCGATGCTGGTGCCGAAGTTCTCGGCGACGCCGACGACCGCTGGATCGATACGCGCGCTCTGCTCCCACTGGCCTGTGAGGTTGCGCGTGAACGCGAACACGGCACCGGTCTGCGCGCTGGAATTGGCGGCCAACTCATAAGGGGCACCGATCAGCAGCGTGGTACCGGCAGGCGACAGCGCAAAGGCCGATCCAAACACCGAAACGGTGCCGGCGGTCTGTCGAAAACGCTGAACCTGTGCCCAGCTTGCAGTCGGGCCGGTGCCGGTGCGCTGGTACTCGTAGGCCCATCCACGGGTGCTTGCGGTGGCCTGTTCTTCGGTGGCACCCACCAGCAGTCGATCCCCTCGCATGAGCACGCGGATGCCGTGGCGGCCACCCGCTTGTGCGCCGTTGACGGCGGAGTGATAGACCCAGCGTTCCAGATCGCCATCGTAGCGGAACAGCTGCACCTGCCCGGCATTGTTGGGTGACCCAAAGGGAATGCCGATGGCCAACCAACCGCTATCGGCGGACAGATGGAATCCGTACCAGTCGGCGGAAGACGGGGCAATGCCTGGATTGACGGTCTCGGTGTACGCGTACAGGCCTGCGACGATGTTGTAGGTGTAAACCGCGCCACGCTGGGAGACGCTGTTGACCGTGCTGTACGGTGCACCGACCAGCAGCTGGGCGCCGCTGAAAATCACGTTGGCGCCAAATCCGTCACCATTCGCCGGCGTCGGTGCCTGCACGGCATTCAGGAAATTCCAGGTATTGCCGCTGCGCTGAAAGATCAGCACCACGCCGGGACTGGTGCCACCCGAAGCGCCCGAGTAGAACGGCGCGCCGATGGCCAGATACTGGCCGTTGCTGGCCATCGATTGGCCAAACAAGCGGGCTGCGGCTACGCCGGGCTGGGCTGCGGACAGTGTCTGATTCGGCAGGGGCACCTGCGCATGCGCCAGTGAAGAGTGCGCCATCAGGAGGAACATCAGGAGCCGCAATACAGATTGCATGTACATGCTTTGGCATCACCTTGGAGGGATGAGCCAAGCTAGCCTTGGCCGCGCACGGATGCCTGCCATGAACACGGCAGGTGACAGACACTGCAGGGAACGCAGAATCGGCCCTTGTTCGGCAGATCAAGCGGTCGGCGCGCGGCAGGCCGTGGCTTGTTCTGAAACCAGAGATACGTTCGCGGGAATGGTCAGTCGAAAAGAAAAAGGCGGCCAATGGCCGCCTTTTCAGTTCATCTCAGACTTGTTCGGTGGAATTCCGGCTGGCGCCGGAATTCCACCCTACCTGATGGCTCAGCTGTTACGGCGGACCGCGACGAAGCCGAGCAGACCCAGCATCAGGCCGAGCAGGATCAGGCCGTACTGGTTCACGGTCGGGATTTCCTCGATCGGGAAACCGACCTGCACGCTGACATTGCCCACATTGTTGGCGGTCACCGGATCGGAGGTATCCGACACCGTGCTGGCGTTCACCGCCGTGGCGCCCTGGTTGTTGCTGAAGGCCACCACGCTCAAGGTGCGCGAGGCATTCACCGCCGTGGCGCCGGCCCAGGTGCAGGTGACCACGCCACTGTTACCCACCTGCGGTGTGGTGCAGGTGGCGCCGGTGGCCGTGTGCGCGGTGTAGCGGAAGTCCGGCGTCAGCGTCATCGTGATTGACAGATTCTGCGCATCCGACGGACCCTGGTTCAGGCTGACCGCCGTGAAGGTCACCGGCTCATTGGTCAGCACCGCCAGCGAGGAAGCACTCAGCGTCAGCTGCAGATTGGCGTCGGCGCCGACCAGAGTGGTCGCCGTGGCGCTGTTGTTGGCGCCATTCGGATCGGTCGAAGCCGAACCCACGCTGGCCGTCGCACTGATGCTGCTGCCGTCCGGTGCCGAAGCCGACACCGCGACCGTGATGGTGGCCGTTTGCGAAGTCGTTGGCGCGAAGCTGGTCGGGAAGGTGCAGACGATCGGCGCACCCGAGCAGGTACCGCCGCCGGTGGTCGAGCCCGACACAAAGGTCGTGTTGGCCGGCACCGGCAGAATGACGGTCACACCGCTCGCATCGGACGGGCCGGCATTGGTCACGGTTGCGGTGTAGACCAGATTGGTGCCAGCAGTCACCGGATCCGGGGCGTCGGCCAGGGTGATGGACAAATCGGCCGTGGCCACGATTGCGGTGTCGGCTGTCGCGGTGTTGTCGGCCAGATTCGGATCGAACGTGATCGAAGAGGCCGTCACCGTCGCGCTGAGCGAACCGGTGGCCGAGGGCGGCACCGACGCGACGATCGTGGCGAAAACCACGCCGGCATTGGCGGTGCTGCCAGCCCAGGTACAAACCACCGGCGATGCGGCATTGCAGACGCCGCCAGCACTGGGGGTGGCCGAGACAAAGGCGGTACCTGCGGGCAGCGGCAGGTTGATGCCGATGTCATCGGCGGCCGTGGGGCCATTGTTGGTGACCGTGGCCGTGTAGGTCAGGTTGGTACCGGCACTGACCGGATCGGGTGCATCGGTCAGAGTGACTGCCAGATCGGCCTGCGCGCAGTTGCACGTCACGATGTCGAGAGCCCAGTCATTCAGATCACCGCCGTCACCAGCCAGATCGTCACTGATCGTGATCGTCCAGTCGCCATTGCCGTCCTCACCCATGAAAGCCCCAAGGACTCTTCGGCCACCAGCGGCGAAGCGAGGGTCAGGTTGACATAGGCGTGGTCCGTCGCCATTCCGTTGTTGGTCGTGTAAGGCACTTGTCCGAGGGGATTGGCTTCGTCATCCCATACCGTACCGGCAAAGACGTTGTCGTTGCCTGCACCGTTGTCGGTGGTCAAGGTGACCACGGTGCCATTGGGCGACGTCAGGGTGATGTCGAGATCCGCTGCAAAAGTGTGCGTCACGTTGGTGCGCACCATGACCTTGCACATCGGCGCCGTCAGGCCAGACACCGCCAGCGTCGAAGACACGACCGCCGGGCCGGTGGGAACATTCACCGGGGTGGCCTGCGTAAAGGTCTGCACGGGCGACTGGATCGGGGCAGCCGCGAAGGTTGTGAGGTCGAGCGACCAGGAATCCAGCGAGCCGCCGTCACCCGCCAGATCATCGCTGATGGTGATGGTCCAGTCGCCGTTCGGGTCTTCGCCCACGAAGGCCGCCAGCGCCTCTTCCGGCACCAGCGGCGAGGCGGGTGTCAGGTTCACGTAGGCGTGATCGGTCACCATTCCGTTGTTGGAGGTGTAAGGCACCTGGCCCAACGGGTTGGCGCTGTCGTCCCAGACGGTGCCATTGAACACATTGTCGTTGCCCGCACCGTTATCGGTGGTGAGTGTGACGACGGTGCCGGCCGGAGACTGGATGGTGATGTCGAGATCAGCGGCGAAGGTATGGGTGATGAACGTGGTGACGTCGACATCCCAGAGGTAGGTCTGGGCACCGCTGACGCTGATCGTCGAGGTGACGACGGCGGGACCCGTCGGGATCGCCACCGGGGTGGCGTTGGTGAAATTGGCGAGTGTGGGCGCGCATCCCGTCGGAGACGGTGGCGCGGTGCGACTGACGGAACCCTCTGCGGGTTGATCGCCCGCGGCACAGGGACGATCACCGCCCATGCTGGCACTGATCTGGTTGAACTCAGTCTGCGCCTCGACCAGCGCCTGCTGCGACTCTGGCGTGGACTGGCCCTTCAAGGACTCAACCTGCGCCTGCAAGGCCACCAGGCGTGCGTATTGGTCTTCCTTGGCATTCTGAGCGGCAAGGCTGCCGCATCCGAGTGCCGCGATCAGCGCAACAGCCAATACCAAGGGCTGCTGCAGGCGGGACGTCTTGCTCATGGGAAAATTCCTTCACATCAGAGGTGCGGCTCGACTTGTGCGCGCGCAACCGAAATCCGGCGCACGCGCTTCGGCACGCATTCTAACTTCGTTAACAACTTGGTCACAAGTCGCGCGAGACTGCCGGAGTCAGAACGGGGCGAACCACGGCCGCCCCACTTCAATTCATCCGAGACTGTTTTGTGTAATCCCGACTGGCGCCGGGCTTTCACCCTGCCCCAGGCAGACCCAGGCGTGGCGGGGACCGCGACGAAGCCGAGCAGACCCAGCATCGGCGCCACACCCTCAACGCGGCTGGCGTGCTCACATGAACTCCACAACTGCTTGCAGTCCCTACACCTAAACTGTTCGGCCTTGCCGATCCCCGAAATCTGAAGCTGCAGCAATGACGTCCGCCACGCCCACCCTGCTCGGCCGCATCCAGGCCGTCGAATCCAGCAAACTGTTCCAGACCGCGGTGATCAGCATCATCGTGCTGTCGGCGCTGACCATAGGCGCGCGCACCTATGAATTGCCGGCTGGCATCGACCAGTCGCTGGGGTATCTGGATGCCGCCGTCACGCTGTTCTTTCTGGTTGAGATCCTGCTGCGCTTTGCCGCGCATCCCGACAAGAAGCGCTTCTTTGCCGACGGTTGGAATGTGTTCGACACGCTGGTGGTGGTCGGCAGCCTGATTCCGCTGGATCAGGCCGAAAGCGTGTTGCTGGGCCGGCTGCTGCGGGTGTTCCGGATGCTGCGTCTGGTCTCCGTGGTGCCGGAGCTGCGCTTTCTGATCGACTCGCTGCTGATCGCCATTCCGCGCATGGGCTACATTGCCCTGCTGATGTTCATCATCTTCTACATCTACGGCACCATCGGCTCGCTGTTCTTTCAGGACATCAACCCGGTGCTGTGGGGCGATGTGGCCATCGCCATGCTGACGCTGTTCCGGGTGGCCACCTTCGAAGACTGGACCGATGTGATGTACGAGACCATGAGCGTGCATCCGCTGTCGTGGATCTACTATCTCAGCTTCATCTTTCTCACCGCCTTTGTGTTTCTGAACATGATGGTCGGCGCCATCCTCGAAGTGATGGGCAGCGAGCGCCAACGGCGGGATGCAGAGAAGAACCAGGCGGCGGTGGATCAGGCCCATCACGAGCGCGAACAGATGGCAGCGCAGATCACAGCCATGCAGATACAGATGAGTGAGATGCACGAGTTGCTGAAGTCACGCTCACCAGGTGCCGCGGTGAGCTCACCTTGAACAGTAGGAGTCCGTCATGAGATTGAGGCTGATGTGGTCCCTGACCTTGCTGCTGGCCTTGGCCAGCCCGCTGCAGGCAGCGGAACAGCTCACGGTGCTGGTCACCGGCGCCAACCGCGGCCTGGGCCTCGAATACGCCCGCCAGTTCGCCGCCAAGGGTTACCGGGTGATCGGTACCGCCCGCGATCCGCAAGGCGCCACCGCGTTGGCCGACATTGCCGATCGCGTGGAGGCGCTGGATGTGGCCGACGCCGCCAGCGTGAGCGCGCTGGCAGAACGGCTCAAGGAGGTTCCGATCGACATTCTGGTCAACAACGCCGGCATGTTCGATCGCGGCGATGTGAGTATCGACAAGGTCGATTTCGGCGTGATGGAGCAGACCTTCCAGGTCAATGCCTTCGGGCCGCTGCGGGTGACGCAGGCCCTGCTGCCGAATCTGCGTCTTGGCCAGCGCAAGCAAATCGTCAACATGTCCTCGCAGCTTGGCAGCGTGCAGAACTCCGATGGCCGATGGTATGCCTACCGCGCCAGCAAGTCGGCGCTGAACCAGATCAACAAGATCCTCAGTGTCGAACTCGGCCCCGAGGGCTTTGTCTGCGTGGTGCTGCATCCGGGCTGGGTGCGCACCGACATGGGTGGCGCCGCCGCCACCTACTCGCCCGAGGAAAGTGTTGCCGGCTTGATCGGGGTGATCGAGCAGCTGGATTCAGGCAAGAATGGCGGCTACTTCGATCTCAAGGGCCAAGTCATTCCCTGGTGATCATGAACGAACCCGTGCATATCCGGCGATTGGATGCCGTGCAGGCCAGCGCTGCGGTCCCGGCACTGGCGGAGCTGCTGATCGACTGCGTGGAAGGTGGCGCCTCGGTGGGCTTCATGCTGCCCATCGACCAGCAACGTGCTTGCCACTTCTGGCAAACAGTGGCTGATGGAGTGTCCCGTGGCGAGCGCGCCCTGCTGGTGGCGGAATCATCGCCGGGCGTGGTGATCGGCACGGCCCAGCTCGTGCTGGCCATGCCCGAGAACCAGCCGCACCGGGCTGACGTGGCCAAGATGCTGGTCCACCGCCGCGCACGGCGACGCGGCGTGGCGCAGGCACTGCTGGAAGGACTGGAACACGCCGCGCGCGGAGAAAACCGCTCCCTGCTGGTGCTGGACACGGTCAGCGACAGTGCCGCCGCACGGCTGTATGTCCGCTGCGGCTGGCAGCGCAGTGGCGAGATTCCGGGCTACGCGCTGATGCCCGCCGGCGGCCTGTGCCCGACCACGGTGTACTGGAAAATGCTGTCGTAGCCCGGGCAAGCCGCAGGCGCGCCCGGGAAGACCCGCTCGGTGTCCCGGGTGCGCTGCGCTTACCCGGGCTACGGCGGACCTGTTTGCATTGCTACAACAACGGCCCCAGCAAGCGAAACGCCGACTCGGCAAACTGCCGGGATCGAGGGCGCTGGCGCCAGATGGCGAGATCGACTCGATCGCTGTCGAGTAGATAGCCCTGCTGCAGATGGCGCAGTTGTGCTGCAAAGTCTGCATCGTAGACCAGCAGGGAAATCTCGAAGTTCAGCCAGAAGCTGCGCATATCCAGATTGACCGAGCCAAACACACTGATGCTGCGGTCGATGACCAGGCTCTTGGTGTGCAGCAAGCCGCCCCGA
This sequence comes from Rhodanobacteraceae bacterium, assembly GCA_024234055.1. Lineage (NCBI taxonomy): Bacteria > Pseudomonadati > Pseudomonadota > Gammaproteobacteria > Lysobacterales > Rhodanobacteraceae > Rhodanobacteraceae bacterium. The sequence goes on along the minus strand of JACKOW010000001.1, from coordinate 230,102 downwards.
AACAGGGCGATGCTCACCCCAGCGGCCAGCAGCGGCTCGAAGCAGGAGGCGCTGGCGAGTCGCACCATCCGGGAATCATTGCGGGCGGGCACGATCAGGCAAACCTCGACCCCACGGCGCGCCGCCGTCAGCAGCGCCGTGAGCAGCGCATCGTCAGGCACAAAATACGGCGTGGTCATGGCGATGCTTTGGCGCGCGCCGTAGATGGCGGCGAGCAGCAGGTCATGAATCACCTCCGGCTGCAGGTCAGGTCCAGACGGCGCCAGCTGCAGCACGGTGCCGTCGCTGCCGGCTGCGCCCTGGATGTCGGCGACAGGCCCACGAAAAGCCGCCCCGGTTTCAGCGCTCCAGTCGAACTCGAAGACTGCGTCGAGTGCCTGCGCGGCAGGACCCGTGATGCGAAGCATGGCATCCACCCACTCTCCGACCCCGGCGCTCTGCCGGAAGTGGGCCGGGTCAACCAGATTCTGGCTGCCGGCGTAGGCGACTCGGCCGTCGATCACCGCGATCTTGCGGTGGTTGCGCAGATCAATCCTGGACCACAGCGCACCCAACAGTCCCCCGGGCAAGGTGGCACGCAAATCCACGCCGGCCTGTCGCAACGCCTGCGCGGCGGGACTGGCCAGAAACTCTCGACTTCCCAGCGCATCGGCCAGCGCCCGGCAGTCAAGGCCGCGCTCGGCGGCGCGACGGAGGGCGCCAAGCACATCGGCCATGCGGCCCTCGGCATGCCAGATGTAGAAAGACAGATGGCAGCACTGCCGAGCGCTGTCGATATCGGCAATCAATACATCAAAGATGGCGCTGCAGTGATCCAGCAGCCTCACCTGGTGCCCCGATTGCGGGGGAAATCCCGAGATGGTTCGGGCCAGACGCTGTAGTTCCGATGCCTGATCCACTCCGGCGGGCCGGTTGCCGGGCGCTGGCAACGTCTGTTGCCAGACCCGCAATGCTGCCTGGGCCGCGGCGGCGCGGCGCCGATGCCGACGCCCCAGCCGCTTTTCGCCCAACAGCAGATAGGCAACGGCGCCCACCAGCGGCAGGCTGAACATGATCGCCAGCCAGGCCACTGCCACGCCGACCGGAAAGCGCCGCGTGATCACACGCACCGACAGCCCGATCACCAGCAGCCAGTGACCGATCAAGATGACCGTGGAGATCAGGTGCGGATTCAAGCGATGTCCGTGCAGCCGGGCCGGGACTGCCAGTCTATGCGCCCATGCAGCGGCAGTCCCCATCCTTCGGCCGTTGCTTGTGCACGCCGCGAAGACGAGACTGCAGGCCCCAACTGCAGAGCCAGCCCCATGCCCACCCAGGCCTTCGAGCTGGAAGGCGACCATGTCGAGCTCAATCAGCTCTTGAAGCTCTGCGGCTTGTGCCACAGCGGTGGCGCCGGCAAGACCCTGGTCGCCGCGGGTGAAGTGAGCGTGGATGGCCGCATCGAGACCCGCAAGACCGCCAAGATGCGCGCCGGGCAGGTGGTCACCCTGGGAGATGAGCGCATCGAGGTGCAAGCGGCCGCCGATCATCCGGCGGCGAAGTAGCAGCGGCTTCTTGTGGGTCCGGACTTGCCTGGACGCTTTCCATGGATGCAGAAGCGTCCAGACAAGTCTGGACCTACAGGAGCGCTATTCCATCCCACCCTGCCAGGCACCGCCGAAAATGCCGTCACCGACGTACTCGATGCGGTAGACGTCGCGCACGGCTCCGTTCTGATCGGCAGCATCCAGCACCTGTCCAGACTCGAGGTTCATCGCCGTTCCGCTGTATTCCAGCACTCCGTTGAAGAAATCGCTGGGGGCCGAGGCGGGCGCGCTCAGCCAGCTGGAGAGAATCAGGTCGAAGACATCGGTCTGTACACCAGTGGGCGAAAACCGGGTGGCCGCAACATAACGACCGTTGCCGCTGATCACGAAGTTGGAGAGTTCCGTCACCTGAGTCGCTCCCAGATCAACCACCTGGACCTGGCCGCTTTGTCGATCCTGCAGCAGCAGATTGGGTGTGGTCTCGTAGATGTCGCTGTACAACAGGAAACGACCGTCGGCCGAGATGCTTGCCGTACCGGGGTTGTAGATGGGTGTACCCACTTCATCGTTGATCGGACAGTCCAGCGCACGGGTCAACAAGTCCACACCAGCCACGTAGCAGGAGACTGCGCCGTTGCTGGAATCATTTGAAAACAGGGCATAGTGGCCATTGTTGGCGAAATCCATCAGGTAGGCACCACCATCCAGATCCGGACCCGTGCCTTGCATGGCACGCCAGGTCACGTGGGCACTGCGGTCGCGCACATAAACCTGCGGCCCGGCATCGTCACCTGGCGTCAGATTGGGTGCGTAGCTGACGAAGACCACGAAACGACCATCATCACTGATCTGGGCCGGCAGCGGGAAATCGAACTCCAGCACAATCTGCTCGTCGTTGCTGTTGACCGTCACCAACTCGATGCTCATGGCCACGCGATCAACCAGAAACACGTCACGCAATCCATTGGCGTCGTTGCTGACCAGATTGTCCGCGTTCGATTGCAGCAACACGTAGCGGCCATCGCGCGAGACATCCAGCAGATAGACATCTCGGCTGGGCTCGATGCCGAAGCCGGCCAGCAAGCGGGTGGTCTGTCCACTAGTCCGATCATGCAGGTAGACGTCCCGGCGGGTGTCGGTTTCCGGAACCCCGGCCACCAGATTGGTCGCCAGCGAATCGAACACGACCCAACGACCGTCGGCGCCAGCCGCGCGCGCTACGATCTGATTGATGGCAGAACTGCCGTCTGTCACCGGGCGTGGGGTTTGATCGAAAGCGGGCAGCAACAGTTGCGCTGGCGAGTGCGGGCCAGTCGAGACATGCACGTCGGAGAAGCTGTTCAAATCGCCCGCGACAGCGGCATCGCTGCTGGTCAGAACAACGCCATCGTTGCCGACAAAATCCGGCGTGCCATCCAGCCAAACCGCCTCTTCGGCGGGACCGGCCAGCAGGTCGCGATACTCGAGCCAGCGAGCCAGCGGAAAGCCGTTCTCGTCTTCATTGAAACGACCGTAAACAAATCGAAGGCCGTCGGCAGACATCTCCAGCTCGAAGCTTCGGGTGAATGCCGGAGCACCGACTCGATTGGATACCTTGGCCAGACTGCCTGTCTGCAGGTCACGGCGATAGATTTCGAAGGGCAGTTCCACTGCCGGGGCCATCAGGTCAGTCGCGTATGAGATGAAGCCGACGGCGCTGCAATCGGCAGCGATCCTGTAGCCATCGGTCGCTCCGTTGGCGGCATTGCCGGAGGGCGTTGAATCCACCCAAAGCTCCCTGGAATTCAGGAAGTCGAGCACACGGATACGCGTGTAGTTTCCGGACAAGGCACCATAGGCCACGCAATGACCGTCGCTCGACATCTGCACCGAACCCCACTGCACGGGGAAAGCGGCGGGAAGCACTTCAGCCGACATGGTCGTCCAGTCAAGACGAATCACCGCCATGGCGTTGGCGCCGCCGCTGATCCAGTTCGACGCGTAGTCGGCAAACACCAGGTAATTGCCATCGCCGCTCAGGCTCGCGTTCCCAGGGCCTGAGGCTTGAGGATCCATCCAGGGCATCCTGCGGATTTCGCCAGTCTGCATGTCCTTGCGAAACAGATCCGTCCGCCCGTTGTTGTCGCCAGCGACCAGATTGGTGGCGGCGGAATCGAAGGTCACATAGCGGCCATCATTGCTGATATCCAGATTGGCCGAGCCAGCATGGCCATCCGCGGGCGTCACACCATTCTGAGAGACGATCTCGCGAGCACCGGTTTGCCGATCCAGGCGAATCACGTCCAGGAATCCGTTGACGTCCCCGGCAACCAGATTGCTGGCCTGGGAAATGAAGACTACCCAGCGTCCGTCGTCGGAGGCGTGGGCATAGCCGCTATCGCCATCCGGCGGCGCGATACCTGGCGACGCTGGCCGCGAGATCAGCTCGGCCGCAAACGCGGCCTGAGCCACCTGCAAGCTCAGAGCGGCTGTCAGGGCCAGGTGCATGGCACCCATGAATTTGGTGTTTGCGCGGGTATTGGACATCACATGATCTCTCTGGCGAGTGCGAACCCGCGTTGCGTTGAGCCGGATGGGCCCGGATTGGTGGTCGCGCACGCTAGCGCAAACCGCTTGAGTTTACGATCCATTTCAAAGTGCGCCGCCATGCCGCGCTTGCGGGGGTGGTCATCCCCAAGGGCAAGAAGCGCGACTGCCCAACCCGTGGGTTGAAGCCGCAGTTTCGCCCTCAGCCCTCAAAGCCGTCCTGAAACAAGGGCAACTGCACACAACTCACTGCACCAGAAACAGCGTGCACTGTCGTTGGTGAGGTACTCGGCTGCCAGGTGACGACGCCATCGGTTCCGCCCACATAGGTCGCTACGAGTTCGCGTGCGCATGCCGTGTTCCACTGGATGGAGCACTGGGCAAGCGAAGTGGTGGCATTGATCGGAGACAGCGTCAGGTCGGTACAGGAGCCGCCAGGTGATCCGTTGACGGTGACGTGACCCTCGGTCGGTGCCACATCAGCGCTGACTTCCACCGAGATCTGCACCGATTCACCGGTCACTGATGGTGCCGGCAGGGTTCCGACCACGGTCGACTGGGTGCTGTGCGTGGGTCCATGAGCAGCGATGTTGGGGCTGGCGATGCCGCCGGCCACACTGAATGCGCCGACTGCGATCAGGTCGCCGTTGTAGTTCTCGAAACTGGAGACGTTGATGCTTGAGAAGGGCATCCCAAGGCTGGTCCAGGAGTTGCCGTCCCAGCTCGCCACGCGCGCCACGACCGGTACCGGCGAGGCCCCGCCAGCCACCAGAGCGCCGTTGTATTCCTTCAGGCCGAATACGTTGAAGTCCACACCGGAACCAACCGCGGACCAGTCGCTGCCGTTCCAGCGGGCAATGTGGGCAGCCGCGATCCCGCCCGCGTTGGCGAAGTTGCCACCCGCGATCAGCTCGTTGTTGAAGACCGCGAGTGTCTGCACCCAGTCGTCGGTGCCGCTGCCGAGCTCGGCCCAGATGGCGCCATTCCAGCGGGCGATGTTGACGGCAGACTGTCCCCCGGCACTCTGGAACAATCCGCCCACGACCAGCTCTCCCTGGAAAACGGCCATCCCGCGAATGTCGCCGTCTACTCCTGTACCCAGCGCAGACCACTGGATGCCGTTCCAGCGAGCAATGCGATTGAATGGGCTGCCGTTGACACTGCTGAAGCCACCGGCCGCGACCAGTTCGCCGTTGTAGTTGGCCAGAGCGCCCACGGATGCCGTCAGGCCGCTACCCAGGGGGGCCCAGGAGCTCCCGTTCCAGCGGGCGATGTAGTTGGCCGCCACACCGCCGGCCTGCGTGAAGTTGCCGCCGGCCACCAGATCGCCGTTGTAGATGGCCAGCGCAAAGACCGTGCCGTTCATGCCGCTGCCCAGCGGTGACCACCCGGTTCCATTCCAGCGGGCGATGAAGAAGCTCACCTGGCCGCCAGCGGCGATCAAGGAACCACCCACGACCAACTCACCGTTGTGGACCACCACCGAGGATATGCCCCTGTCGATGCCAGCGCTGGGCCCTGACCAGTGGCTGCCGTTCCAGCGCGCGACACGGCTCGCAGCCACCTGACCGCTTCGCGTGAACTCGCCCCCGGCGACTAATTCGCCGCCGAAAACCGTCAAGGTGCGCACGATCGCATTGGTCCCATCGCCCAAGGGTGTCCAGCTGGCGCCGTTCCAGCGGGCCAGAAAAGACGCCGGGACACCACCACCCGCAGAGGTGAACCTGCCAGCTGCGACCAATTCGCCCTGAAAAGCAGTGAGCGCATGGACTGCGCCGCCCATGTTGCCGCCAAGCTGCGACCAGGTATTGCCATTCCAGAGACTGACGCGACTGGTCGATGACAGGCCGCTGGCGGCAACGAGATCTCCGTTCCAGATGGCAAAGGCGCTCGTCGGAACCCCGGCTCCGCTGCCCATCGGCGACCACAACGTTCCATTCCACGAGGCGACGCCGGCAATGGACAAGCCGTCCATGGAGGTGAAGTTGCCACCCGCCACAAGGGTACCGTTGAACTCGATCAGGCAATCGATGGCCTGATTCGCCCCGCTGCCCACGCTGGACCACGCAATGCCATTCCATCGCGCGATATTCCCCACAGGCATCCCCGAGATCGTGAGGAAGGATCCTGCTGCGATCAACTCGCCCTGGAAGGGTGTCAGGCTGTACACCGTCCCGCTGATGCCAGGGCCCACGGCAGACCATTCACTGCCATCCCAGCGAGCGATTCCGGGCATCGGCATTCCGTCTACCAGGGTAAAGCTGCCTCCGGCATAGAGCATGCCTTGATAGACGGCCAGCGCATGCACTCGCCCGTTCATGCCGCCACCGAGTGCCGACCAAGAAACCCCGTTCCAACGGGCGATACCATTGACCTGGACACCACCGGCGGTGACGAACTCGCCGCCGAAATACAGCGCTTCGCCGCTACCGTCATCCCAGGCCTGAACCGCCAGCACGGTGCCATCCGGACCATTGTTGCTGACGAAGGTCGGCTTCCAGTCACTGATGACACCCTGAGAGGTCCTCGGCGCCGCGACCGCACGCGGCATTGTCTGATCGATGAACCTTGCGAACGGCAGTTCGGAGCGAGCGGCATGCTCGGAGCGGGCAAGAAGCTGTCCGCGCGCATCTCTCAGTTCCGAACGCAGCAAGACGTCCGTGTCGGCGATGGCAAGCGCATGAATCTGCATTCCCGGTTGAATGGCCAGACCGTCAACCAGCAGACGCTCAGCGCCATCTTCCGCCAAAGCCAGCACGCGCAGGCGGCCGCCGACATTGCCGGACCAATGAATGGCCAATTGCGGCTCGGCTGATCCTGCTACCGATGGGATCAGTTCGATGGCGAGCCGATCGGTGGAGGCGGCGCTGGCAGCAAGGATCGGCACCAATAGCAAAATGGCAGCCACAAGCTGTCGCCACAGGCGAGGAACCGTGCTACGAGCCCATCGAACAGCAGTCAGGTCCGGCAGTGACGTGTAGCCACTCGACGGCGGAAAGATGCGAGTCACGCTTATGTTCATTGCAAGTCTCAGTTCGAAGGGATAGCACTTTGGAGTAGCTGTCTGCCGCCCGTGGCGCACACTGCCAACCGGGAATTTCGGCCTTCAATTCATCCCATCGGCAAAAGGAAGGAGTTTCGATCAAGAATGATTCTGGACAATGCACCGAAGAATCACTCAGACGGCCTCGACAGGCATGGCGCCTGGGGGGGCTGCAGATGGTCTTGCGCTCATCTTGCACCTCCGCCGAAGTAGCTGGCCCCGGTCAGCTCCTCCGACACCTCCCACAGTTTCATCGCAGCGCCCTCGTCACGGGCGCAGCGCGATACGTAGGCCTTGCCGGGTGCGCCTTTCATCTCGCGCCAGCCTTGCGGGCCAAAGTAGTCGCCGCCTTCAACCTCGGGCTGGAGCGCGGCCATCACGGTTGGCAGCGCCGCCAGCCGCGGCGGATGGAACAGCAGCGGGCCGATGCTGTAACGCATCAGCAGCACCTGCCAGGGTTTGAGGGTGCGCACCAGTTCGGTTTGCGACACGCCTGGATGCGCCGCCAGTGACAGCACGCGGCTGCCGGAATCCTGCAATCGCCGCTGAAGCTCGAGGGCAAACATCAGACAGGCCAGCTTGGTCTGGGCATAGGCCTGGTACTTGTTGTAGCCCTGCTCCCAGTGCAGATCCTCGAAGCGGATGCGCCGCAGCGGCTGCTTGTGGGCGATGCTGCTCAGGGTGACCACCCGTGACTCGGGTCGATCGGGCATCAGATCGAGCAGCAGCGAGGTCAGCAGGAAATGGCCGAAATAGTTGGCCGCCATCTGACCCTCGAAGCCGTCGACCGAACGCGCATAGGGCGTCCACATGATGCCGGCGTTGTTGATCAGCAGGTCCAGCGATTGGTGCTGCTGGCGAAAGCGGGTCGCAAATGCCCGCACCGAGGCCAGATCGCTCAGGTCCAGCGGCAGAATGCTGAGCCGGGCGCTTGGAATTTCGGCCTTGATCTCGGCCATGGCCGCGCGGGCGCGCTCCTCGCTGCGACAGGCCATGACCACCTGCATGCCTTTGAGGGCAAAATAGCGGGTGGTTTCGAAGCCGAGCCCGGTGTTGGCGCCGGTGACGATGGCCAGTCGGCCGGTCTGGTCGGAAACAGCGCTGAAATCGAAACTCATGTGGTCTCCGATGGGTGATGGGGAAGAGTGCTCGCGCAATGTGCCGTATCAATCCTGTTGATCGCTTGAGTCATGATGAACCAGAGCGAGCCATCGGTGTCTGCCCGAAACTGCCAACGGGCCATGAACCCGCCGTCGTAGGTCATGTTGTCCGCGTCAGCGGACTACGTGACATCCATTTGCGTCACGTAGCTCGCTACGCGAGCAACGTGACCTACAACAGCAAATCAACAACTTACGATATGGGTTCATGGAGAGCCACCGGTGGAGTCCGGACACTGCCCACGAGCCATGAACCACAAGGTTGCAGGTAGGAGCGACCTTGCGTCGCGATCGGCAAGCCGCACGTCCGAAGCAGCGGTCGCGCCGCAAGGGCGCTCCTACCGTTGAACAAGGCCGGCGCTGCGCCCGCCACAGCAGCGCCCAGCGACGATCAATTAGCCTGCTGTTCCGCGCTCTGAAATCCGCCTCAACCCACACTCCAGCACCTCCAGCATCAGATCGGCCTCGGTCTTCCCGAACACCATCGGCGGCTTGATCTTGATGACATTGTCCATCGGGCCATCGGTGGACAGCAGCACACCCTGCTCGCGGGCGTGATTGATCAGGTCGGCGGCCTCGCTGGTCGCCGGCTCCAGCGTGCTGCGATCGCGCACCAACTCCACGCCCAGAAACAGACCGACTCCGCGAACGTCGCCAATCAGGGCGAAGCGCCGGGCCAGGGCTTCCAGGCCGGCCTTGAGATAGGCGCCGGTCTTTTGCGCGTGCTCCAGCAAGTGCTCATTCTCGATCACATCCAGCACCGCCATGCCGATGGCCGTGGACACCGGATTGCCGCCGAAGGAGGAGAAGTACTCCATGCCGTTGGCGAAGGCCCGGGCAATCTCCGGCGTGGTGATCACGGCCGCCATCGGGTGGCCGTTACCGATGGGCTTGCCCAGGGTGACGATATCGGGAATCACGTCCTGCAACTGGTGCGCCCACCAGTGGCTGCCGACGCGGCCGAAACCGGTCTGCACCTCATCGACGATGACCAGCCCGCCCGCCGCGCGCACCTCGCGGGCGGCGGCACCCAGATAGCCCTGCGGATACAGGATCTGCCCGCCGCAACCGGAGATCGCCTCGGCGATGAAAGCCGCCGGACCGGCGCCGGTGTTGCTGCGGATCAGCGCCAGTTTCTCCGTCACCGATTGCACATAAGCCGCCGTGCTGTCGACGCCATAACCCTTGTGCGGACCACGATAGGGATCGGGCAACATCGCGATTTCGACCTGCTCGGGCTTGCCGCGTCCGCCCTTGCGATTGAACTTGTAGGGACTGACATCGATCAGCCCGCCGCTGTTGCCGTGATAACCCCAGTCCAGTGTCAGCACATGGCGACGACCAGTGACTGTGCGGGCGATGCGCAGCGCCAGTTCGTTGGCCTCGGTGCCCGAGCACATCATGTAGACCACCGACAGCGGCTGCGGAAATTTCGCGCCCAGGCGTTCGGCGTAGTCGACCAGCGTGTCGTGCAGATAGCGGGTGTTGGTGTTCAGCAGCGCGGCCTGACGCGCCTGCGCCTGCACCACATGCGGATGGCAGTGGCCGACGTGGCAGATGTTGTTGACGCCGTCGACATAGGCGCGACCTTGGTGGTCGTAGAGCCAGGCGCCGCGGCCGCGCACGATCTTCAGCGGATGGCGGTAACTCAGCGACAGCGAAGGCCCGAGCACGCGGGCTCGGCGTTGGCGCAGGGCTTCAATGGACTGCGCATCCGCCCGCAGACGCTCGGGCGCTGGCAGTCCGGTCGCGGCCGAATCCAGGACTTCGACGCCCAGCCCCGCCGCGCTGCGGGCCAGGGCCGCCAACTCCTCCGGGTCAGATCCATCCAGTCGCGCCAGCAGGCGCAAGGCCGGCGCCTGGGAGATGGTCAGATAGTCGTTGTCAGGAAACTCCCGACTGCGCCGGGAGGAGATGCAGACACTGCCGACCAGACGCATCGCCACCAGATCGAACAGTGCATCGGCCTCCTCCACTTCGAGCGGAAACCGAGCGGCATAGGCGGCGATCAGGGCTTGCGCCGCGGCCTGCAGATCGTCCTGATCGAGCAGCGCATACGCCAGCGCGATTGCCAGTTCATTGATCTGGCGCCCGAAACACAGGTCACCAAAATCGATCAGCCCGCAGACCTGATCCTGATCGTCGACCAGCAGATTATTGTCGTTGGCATCCTGATGCAGCACCGCGGCGCGCAGGCACGGCAAGCGCGGGGCGGTGCGCCGCTCATATCGGGCCAGCAGTCGGGCCGCGACGGCGCGATTGCCGTCATCGGCGATATCGGCCAGCCACGGTTTCAAGTTCACAACCGTGTCCAGATTCCAGAGAAAATCGGGGCGATGCGCCGCCGGGTGTCCAAAGCCCTTCAACGCCCGCGACAGCCGGCCCATGAATCGGCCGAGACTGACCAGCGTGGCACTCGATCTGCTGGCCGCTGAATACAGCCGCCCCGGCAGATAGCTGAGCAGGCGCACCGAGTGCACGCCGTTGGCGCCCGGCCAGCTGAGCAGGGCGCTGCCGTCCAGTGCCGGCAGCACGCGCGGCACGGCCAGCGTCGGATCCGCCCGCTGCAGATGCGCCAGCACGGCGTTCTGCAGATCCAGAAGGGCTGGATCTTCGCACTGATTGGAGATCTTCAACACATGGCTGCAACCGCCCGCATCAACTCGGAAATTCTGATCGCGCTCGCTCACCAGAGGCGTCAGCACGGCGCTCAGGCCATAGTCGCGTCGCAACCGATCGAGGACGTCGGTCTCAAGGAATTGTGGCCGCGGTTGGTCGAATTCGGACATGGACTGAGTCGCTGGCAGGCGTCCAGCCATGATCGGCGATTTTTCGGGCGCTGACGCAGGCGCTGGGTGTGCCGCTTGCTCCGCTGCCTGATCCAAACCTCGTGCTGTCGGGGTCAGGCCATCAAGGCCGCGCGCAGCGCCTGCATCTCGGCGTCGACATCGGTCGGGTCGGACACGGTCTGCGCCAACTCCAGCCGCAGCAATTCGAGCAGGCGCTGGCGCATTCGGCGTACCTGCACGCTGAGGGTATTTGCCGGCACGTCGAGATTCTGGGCCAGGGTGCGGAATTCGCCCGAATCGGGCGGATCGACCACATAAATTGCCAGTCGGGCATATTGCGCGCCGCGGCCGGCGGCCTCGGCTTCGTCGCGCAGACGGGCCAGCGCCACCGAGACCATGGCCAGTGCGTACTCTCGCTCGAACTCCCGTTCGGGCGTAGGCCCGGCGTCGCGCAATTCCGCGGCGGCGTTGGCCGCCTCCAGAGAATCCATGCGCATACCACCACCGCGCTTGGCGGCCAGAGCCGCATCACGGTGGTTGGCCAGATAACCCTGCAGCGCGCTCAGCAAGTAGTTGCGGAAACGGCCGCGCGAGCGCTCGGCCCCAATGTCGTAACGCTTCTCCAGAAATTTCAGGAAGAAGCCCTGGGTCAGGTCTTCGGCATCCTGGCCCGGGTAGCCGCTGCCGCGGATGTAGGCCAGCACCGCCGCCCGATAGCTGCGGCAAAGCTCGGCCAGGGCATCGGCGGCCGCCGCGTCATCACTGCGGGCCGACAGCACCAGACTCCAGCGCGTGGTCTGGAAGCGCGCCATGGTCAGCCTTTCCGCCAACGACGGTCGGTACGCACGGCGCGGAGAGGCGCAGACGCCAATGGGAGCAGACTCTGCCGGCGACAGCTCGGGGTTGCGTCCAGGACCATGCGGTCGCGGATGAATCCGCTCCCACCGGGCGCGCGTACCACAGTCATGGTCCGGTCGGCCAAGTCATCGCCTCCGGCGGCAGCCGCAAACGTTCCAGCAGGGCCAGGAAACGCTTCTCGCCGGCCAGCTTGTCGATGCCCTGCACGGGGTTGCCGATCCATTGCCACAGTCGAGGATCGCCGGCACTGGACATGGCCTCCAGCGCGCCAAGGGCCTGTTCCTTCTGATCGAGAGCCAGATAGCTCAGGGCAAAGGGCAGATCACTGATGGCATCGCCGCTGGCGCGGCGGCGCTGGAGATCGCGCAGTAGCGCCCGGGCCTGCTCGATTCGACCATCGCAGACGTACAGGCTGGCGCCATTGCCGGCGAGTTCGGCGCGGGCGTCGGTCAGGGCCATGGCTTGCTCGTGAGCGGCGATGCCGGCGCTGCATCTCCCCAGCTGTTCCAGCACCAGTGCGTGCAATTCCAGACTGGGCCAGTGATCCGGCTGTCGCTGCAGACTGCGCTCACTGCTGCCGAGGGCCTCGGCCTCACGCCCGGCATGCAGCAGGGCGCGGGTCAGGGTATTCCAGGCGCGCGCGGATTCCGGCTCGATCTGAAGCAGACGCTGGGCATGCTCCACCGCCTGCTCTCGCGAGCCCAGGCTCATGTGAAACTCGGCAGCAGCAGCGCGCACCTCAGCCACACCGGGCCCGTAACTCAGCGCCTGATCGAGGTCGGCGCGGCATCCCGCCCAATCGCGTTGCGCGCAGCGCAGCTGGGCTCGCAGTGCCAGAGCGCCCGGCAATTCGCTGTCCATCTGCAGTGCCTTCTGCAGCAGCGGCGCAGCCTGTCGCTGCCACCAATCGCTGTCGCGCTGTTGCACTCGCATCTGCAGACGGTAGAGGTCGGCCAGGGCCAGATAGGCGCGCGCATAGCCGGGATCGATCGCCAACGCCTGCTCAGTCAGCCGGATGCCGGCTTCGATGCCGGCCAGCGTCATCTGATCGGCCTGGTTGCGCGCCTGCTCGACCAGGGCGATGGCCTCCAGGCTATTGGTCCGGTGCTGAATCAGCTGCGCCCGCTCCGGGCCCGCCAGATTCAGCAACAGACGCTCGCTGATGGCCACGGCCAGTTCGTCGACGATCCCAAGCAGCGCGTCGTCGCTGGCGCGATCGTACTCGGCCGACCAGCGCTGGGTACCGCCGGCGGTCTCCACCAGTTCGGCGACGATGCGCACGCCGCTGCCGGCAGGTCGGATCGAACAAGCAAGGATGTGGCTGGCGCGCAGACGTTCGCCGATTTCGGTTGCCGGGAGTCCGGACTGCTGCAGGGGAAAACTGGAACTGCGCGCGATGACGGTGAGCCCGCGCAGGCGGCTCAGGCGATGGATCACTTCCTCGGCCAGCACCTTGGCCATCAGCTCATGGTCGGTGCTGCCGTTGTAACTCTCGCAGGGCAGCACGGCGACCGTGGCCAGTGTGCTCGGGCCCAGCAATCGACTCCAGTTGGTCTGACCGTGCAGGGAATGCCAGCTCCAAGCGCCCGCCGCCAGCAACAGGGCAACACCGACCCAGGCGCCGCTGCGCCAGCGCCAATCGGGCGCTCGGGGCTCGGCTGCAAACAGGGTGGCCAGTCGCTGCGGTTGTTGCCGCAGATGCTGTACCGGGTCCGGCATGGGTGCCGCTGGTGCCGAATCGAAGCGGGGCAGAATTTCCAGCGCCATGACGCGCTCGATCAACTGCGCGCCATCACTGATTCGCGCGTCCGGATCCTTGGCCAGCATACCCGCCAGCAGATCCTGCAATGCCGCACAGGCATCGGGCAGTCGCGGCAACGGCGCCTGCTGATGCTGCATGCCGATAGCCCAGCCATCATCGCCGTCATAGGGCACGCGGCCGGTCAGGGACTGATAGAGGACCACCCCCAGGCTGTAGATGTCGGTCCGCGCATCGACGGCCTGGTCGCGCCACTGCTCGGGCGCCATGTAGGCCGGCGTGCCGGCGAATCCGCCATCGGCGGTGAGGCGACTGGCGCCAAGCATGCGGGCAATGCCGAAGTCAGCCAGCACATGGCTGCCATCGTCCTGCAGCAGGATGTTGGCAGGCTTGAGGTCTCGGTGGACGACACCCTTGGCGTGGGCATGCGCCAGCGCGCCGGCAATCTCGCGGATCAGGCGCAGCGCCTCGGGTGGCGCCATCGGCAGCTTCGACAGCTGGCCACCTGGCAGATATTCCAGGGCCAGGTAAGCCAGCCCCTGATGTACGCCGACATCGTGGATGGCGAGAATGTGCCGATGCCGCAAGCTCGCGGCGATGCGACCTTCGCGCAAGAAACGTTGGGTGAATCCGGGGTCACTGGCGAGGCCCGGCGCCAGCACCTTGAGCGCCACGGGGCGCTGCAGCGACAGCTGCGTCGCCAGGTAGACCGTCGCCATGCCGCCGCGACCAAGCTCCCTCTCGATGCGATAGCCGGGGATGTCGATCATGTGCGTAGCGCGATCATTTCAAGGCACCAGCCTCGATACGGGAGTAGCCGCAGTTCTTGGATCGATCACATTGCGAGCCACCTGTTCTGGCCCAAAGTTGCCCACGGGCCAGGAACCCTCAGCGTCATTGCGACCCCGGACTTGATCCGGGGGAAGCAATCCAGACACACAGCCGCAGAAGCACTGGATTGCTTCGTCACTGCGTTCCTCGCAATGACGCATCGACATCTTGGGATATGGGTTCATGGGGAGCCACCGGCTTCGACTTGCGACTCGGCACCTTCTGCCAACGATGTTGCCGCGTCAGAGCGATTTCGAGGAGGGACGCGCGCTGGCGCGGCCGCTGCTGGGCTCCCGCCTGCGCAAGGCCGCGCCGCAGCGCGGCGCCCTCCAGAGCAGGGAACACCCAGTCCGTACCCGCGATTCATGGTGCCCGCGCATAGGGCAGATCCCAGGGATTGCCGCGCGTTTGCTCCAGTGGAACCATGCGCACGATGCCGACATCGGGTTCGATGCTCATGGGATGCTCGGCACTGCGCATGGCTTGCGGGCGCGCGTCGAAGGCAGCTTGCGCCGCGTCGGCCGACAGTCCGCGCACGAGGATGGCGGCGTTCAGCAACTTCAGGCGTGCATCCAGATCGAGCAGACGTTGCCAGTAGGGTTCAACGCTGTACACGGCCTTGGCCACGTAGCAACCGACCGGATCCAGCGGCCAGTCCAGGGCGCCGCATTTCCCGGCCTCCGGCAATGGTGTTGATGATTTCGCACGAATGCGGCTGTACTGCTCTTCGGTACAGTAACGGCCCAGATTGCGGGCGAACAGGGCTTTGGCATGACGCTTGTTGATCAAGCCCGTGCTCAGCTTCAACAGCGGTGGCACGGGCTCGCCGAACAAGGCCAGATCCCCCTGACCGAGTGCATCGATGGTATTGCCCATGGCGCGCACCTCAAACTGATACACCGCGCATTGATCCAGTTCGGCATCGGCCAGGGGCGCAAACACCTCCGGGCAGGGCGCGGCAAAATCGACCGGCATCTCCGAGAGCATTTCGGCATACAGCCGCGTGGCGCCGGTCATCAGGGCGATGCCCAGCATGTCCATGATCAGCAGATCGGTGTGCGAGCGCAGCTGTCGCCAGCTGGCGCTATGTCGGCACAGGCTGGCGAAAGCTCCAGCGCTGTCGCCATCGATGTGCTGCAGGGCGATCGAACTCAGCAGGACGGGAAAATAGCCCCCGAAGGAGGCGATGGGCGAATCCGAGCGCGGCGTGAATTCGTAGCGGTAGTAGTCGTACGCCAACAAGGCCTCGCCCTGCGCCAGCCGAGCCTGCAGTTTGCGCACCCACTCACGCGCTTCGTCCTGATGATCGCGCACCTTTGACAAGCATTCGGGATCCCAGGGGCTGCACAGGGAAGGCTCTTTCCCGGGAACCGCCGGATGCGCCGGATACCTGCCCTCGGCCGTGGAAACGAAGCTGCTGCCGGGCCGCGCCTGCTCGAATGCGGCCACATCGGCCGCCGCCACGGCCTCCCATTGGCCTTCCGGCACCTCGTGGGCAAAAGCCTGGAAACCGGCAAAGGCATTGCGATTGCCGCTCAGGTTGACAGGCGGATGTGCCAAAGCCGCGGCGATTGCCACATCTTCAGCGGTCGAGCGCGGCAGCCACTCGGTTGCGATCAGACCCACCCAGAGCATCAGCACCAACACCAATCCACCCAGCCATTTCAACCAACGCATGTCCTTCTTCCTGTCAGGCGCGGCTAGGCCGCGGGCACGGGGCAGCCAGAGTCGTGTCACCGAGACTGGCCCGCACTGTTCCTGTTAAGCAAGTGGTGCATGCGATGACACGTTCGTCAATGGAAGACTTCCCGATCTGGGCGAGGTTCTGGACAGCACTGTCAGCGCAATCTTGGTCAACGACACGCGCGCAGGCCGTTTCGGCCATGACTTCGACATTCACATGGGCGCTGATCAGGTATTCACGCTGGGGGGCGCGATCTATCGCAGCTCCAAGGTGTCAAAAGCCGCGAGCTGAGATTCAGACTAGCCACACGCCACAAGCTCTGGCATCATTCTTGGCCCACGCTTTCGTGGCTATGTAGCTCAGACGGTTAGAGCGCGGCACTCATAATGCTGAGGTCGGTGGTTCGATTCCACTCATAGCCACCAACTACCGAGTCCAGCCTTGGACATCTTCAAGATCTTCTCGATCGAATCAGCACATCGCTTGCCGAACCTTCCGGCCAGCCACAAGTGCTCGCGCCTGCACGGACACTCGTTCCGGATCGAGATTCATGTCCGCGGCGAGATTCGACAGCCGGAAGGCTGGGTGGTGGACTTCGCCGATGTGAAACGCGCCTTCCAGCCACTGTTCGACCAGCTCGACCACAACTATCTGAACGATATTCCCGGGCTGGAGAATCCCACCAGCGAACGCCTTGCCCAGTGGATTTTCGAGCAGTTGCAGCCTGCGCTGCCGCAGCTGTCCAAGGTGGTGGTGCACGAAACCTGCACTGCCGGCGCCATCTATCACGGGCCCGGGACCTGATTCGGGAACACCCGGCGGACTGCGCGGATCCCCCCCCCGGAACTGAGGCCTCGTTCTCATTCGCTGACCACGTCAGCACCGCGGCTCTGCGCCCCTGTGCCATTGCGGGGTATCCTCGTGTGCTGCAGCGACAGGGGCGGCAAGACATGCGTGGATTCATTCTGGCCGGTGTGACGGCCCTCGGCCTGATCACGGCATCAGCGAGTGCGACCGAACTGGCGGGTGTCGAGATTCCCTCTGCCATTCGTGCCGAGGGCCAAGGCCAAGTCTGGTACCTGATGGGCACTGCGCAGGTCCATCGCAGCTTTGTCCCCTTCTACGGATTGGCGCTGCACGGACCCACTGGCGCCAGTGGGGAAGCCCAATTGAGTCAGGGACTGACGCCGCTGCAGATCACGCTGGTCTGGTATGCCAGCGAATTGCCAAAGGCGCAGGTACAGGATCATTTCCGCAAGCTCTTCGAGCAAGTCACCACGGCTGAAACCCGCAGTCGCGTGGCGCCGCGCCTGGAGAAATTCATTGAGATGCTGCCCGCGGCCGTCCGCGGCGAGAAGGTCGTGTTCTATTACTCACCGGATGCCGGCACCCGCGTGACGCTCAGTGACGGCACCGCCGCCAACTTTGCCGGTATCGAGTTCAACCGAGCGCTGATCTCGATGTGGCTGGGCCCTCAAGCTGACGCCGAAGTGCGCGAAGGACTGACGGGCAGCGCCAGCGGCGGGTAGACCTCGGCACGAGGGCACGAGGGCACGAGGGCACGAGGGCACGAGGGCACGAGGGCACGAAGAATCGCGCACCAGGCTGGTATGGGTCCAGACTTGTCTGGGCACGGGATTCCCTGGTCACTTCGTTCCTCTCGATGAGCCCGTGTCGCAAGTTATTGCCTTGGCGTCCTTGGGTGCGCAACGCGGGCTTTGTCCATTCGGAGCGCCCTGGCGGCGCGACCACTGCGGCGGACCTGCGGTTTGCCGGTCGCGACGCAAGGTCGCCCCTACAGGCAAGCTTGGGGTTCGTGGCCCGTGCGCAGTGTCGGGCCGATACAGGTGGCTCTCCATGAAACCCTATCGTAAGTCATTGAATTGACTAAGTTGGCGCAAAAAATTGCCTATCGTAGCCCGAAGTGCGCGCAGCGCTCTGCGGGCGGTGACGCGAAAGCGCCCCGCTGAGCCGCTGCGCGGCACAACGGGCTACGCACGACCGTTTTCCGGGCAGATCGAAGATGTTTACGCTTTTCTTCGTGTTCTCTCTGCTTTTCCTTCGTGTGCTCTGCGTCCGGCTTCTTGCCGCGACGTGCCTCAGGACGGGGTCCTCGCGGTGCCGGTCGCGACGCAAGGTCGCTCCTACGGGCGAGTTTGTCGTTCATGGCCCGTGGGCAGTTTCGGGCCGAAACAGGTGGCTCTCCATGAAGCCATATCGTAAGTTGTTGATTTGCTGTTGTAGGTCACGTTGCTCGCGTAGCGAGCTACGTGACGCAACTCGATGTCACGTAGTCCGCTGACGCGGACAACATGACCTACGACGGCGGGTTCATGGCCCGCGCCCAGTTTCAGGCCGAAACAGGTGACTCGTAATGACGCGGTTCCCGCTGCCCTCCTGCCCTCCTGCCCTCCTGCCCTCCTGCCCTCCTGCCCTCGTGCCTCGAAAAAAAATGTTGCACTGCAACAAAATCGGGATTATGCTGCAACGCAACATGGGGCAGTTCCCGAGGAGAGCGAAATGTACGAGCAAGCTAGCAACCAGTTTCTGGCCCTGTCCAAGCAGGCCGCCGAGACCTTCATCAAGGCCAACGCCATTGCCGTCGAAGGCTTCGAGAAGCTGATCGACATCCAGCTGAAGACCATCGAAGACCGCGTCAAGGTCGCTGCTGACCTGATGGGTCAGGCTGGCGAAGTTCGCGATTTCGAAGCCGCTCGCGCCGCATGGCCGAAGAGCGTGAGCCTGATCAAGGATTCCGCCGAAAAACTGTATGCCACCAGTCAGGAAGTGACCGGCGTGCTGACCAAGACCGGCGAAGCTTATGGCCAGCTGTTCAAGGGCACCGTCGACGCTGCCAATGATGCGGTGGTCAAGGCCAAGACCGCGAAGGCTCGCTGAGCTTCCAGATCCAGGGAAGGCAACGCGCAGGAACGACGCGTCGATCTGGACCCCTCCCCTCGATTTTCGCGTCGTGATTGTCCCCGGCTGATTCGTCAGCCGGGGTTTTGTTGTTGTGACGTGTGGGTTTCTGGATCAGGCCGCCAGCACCAGCATGGCTACCCAGCAGCCGGTCGCCACCACCCAGGCCAGACTGCGCAGATTGGCTTGATTGGCGACATAGCAGACAAAGTAGATCAGTCTGGCAACAATGAAGCCGATAGCCAGGGCGTCGATACGATCCTGGGCAACGCCCAGTTGATGGGCGATGATGGTGGCCGCCGCAAATGGCGGAAAGGCTTCGAAGGAGTTCAGGTGCGCCCAATGCGCGCGCTGGCGGAAGCCTTCGAGTTGCGCCTGAAAGTCGCGCGGACGTCGGTTGTTGAAACCCGGCCCGCTGAACTTGGCAAAGCCAGTGAACAAGATCGGCAGAAAAGCTGCCACCATCACGCACCAGTAGGCAATCGTCATTTCCAGCTCCGGCATGAATCGGGGAGCCGATTCTGGTGCTGCGAATGGTCGATGTCACGGCCTTGTGCGGTCAGGCAGCCACCCATACAACGCGAATAGGCTAGGCTTCACACGGAGCGCGCGCGTTTGCATCCATGTATCTTGCATCGCGCCGCTCGGCGGCGGAATGAGCTGACGTCGGCAATGCGGCGTCCACAGGCATGAGGTCTGCACACGGATGTTTCTGGTCGTACTCAATGGTGGGGCCAAGGGTCGGGTACTGAAGCTCGAGGGCGAGGGCATCCTCGGCCGCGATCCGTCGGTCGAGTACTCCATTGATGATCCCACAGTGTCGCGACGCCATTCGGAGCTGCTGAAATCCGAAAACGGCTGGCGCCTTCGCGATCTCGGCAGCGCCAACGGCACCGAGATCAACGGCGTCAAGCTGATTGGCGATCGCGCTCTCGCCGAGGGTGATGTCATCAGCCTTGGCCGTGTGACCCTGACCTTCAGTTCGCAGCTGGCTGGTACGGTACGCGGCACCGGGCCTGCAGCGGCGAACGTGGCCGACACGCCCACCGGAAGCGCCACCGAGCCACTGGGTTTGTCAAACCGAATGCTGGCAGCACTCAAGGGCGAAAATGATGCTCCTGAGGAACTTGCCTGCAATGCCCTGAAGGCTCTGCTCTCGTGCTTGCCGACGGCCACGCGCGCAAGCATGGTCGATTGGCGCGCAGGGCGCATATTGGCGCGCGCCCCGCAAGGCGCGGAAATCTCCCGCAGCACCCTGTTTCGGGCCCTCTCTGCCCTGAAGTCCGAGCCCCAGGGCGTGGTTGTATGGATGCCGGAACAGTGTCAGCAATTGGCCAGGGCACTGGCGGTGGAGAAGATCGCGCCGTTCATTGCCGTTCCCATCGATCATCAGGTTGGCCTGCTGCTGGAAGGTGGCACGGACCATGGCGAGCGCCGCCCGGTAGCGATCACGCTGAGCGATCTGGAAGAAGCCTCGCTGCTGTTGCGCATCCCCTTGGCCGCACTGCGCGCCCAGGCGGCCGCCGGCTCACGCAAGATGCGCGATTCTGATCTGCGCCTGGCTCAACGTATCCAGCAGCGCCTGCTGACGCCTGCTCCACCCAAGATCGATGGTTTTGAACTGGCGATGAGCTACACGCCGGCCATGATGGTCGGCGGCGACTTCTTCCACATCGAAATGCGCAGCAACGAAGAATTGGCGGTGGTCATCGGCGATGTCTCGGGCAAGGGTGTTTCCGGCGCGATGTACATGTCCTATCTGGTCGCCGACCTGCGCCATCAGCTCAAGCTGAAGGTGGGCCCGGCCGATCTGCTGGAGAACTTGCAGCGCAGCCTGAATCCGGTGCTGGAACCAGGCATGTTTGCCACCGTCGCCGCCGTATTCATCAACACCCGCACCGGCATGTGCCGCGTGGGACTGGCAGGCCACTCGCCACCGGTGTTACGTACAGCCGCGCGCAAGGTGATTGAAATGGGCCTGGACCCGGGTTCGCCGGTGGGCACCGATATGGATCTGCAGGTCAGGGAGCAGAAGTTGGCACTGGCCCCGGGCGACTGCCTGATCCTGACCACCGACGGCGTCGATGAAGGTGAGAACACCGCCGGCGAACTCTACGGGAAGGCGCGGCGAGACCAGGTGTTGCTGTCCTGCGATACCGCCGGAGAAATCAATCAGGCGTTGCGCAAGTCCCTGCTGGAATTCGTCGGCAAGGATCGCTCCACCGACGACCTCACGATCATTTGCCTGGGAAGACTGCGCCAGTAGACGCGCGAGCCATCAAGCTGCCCACAACGACCACTCGTGCCGGAATGCCCCCAGGCTTGCAGCCAGAACCGAAATCATTGGCCTTTGAACCAGGCCAGGATGCGCGCGATCAAGCCGGGCTTGGGCGCCGACTTCGCACCCAGCAAATCGGCCGCCTGACGACCCACCTGCGGACTGGCCGCGGGCGATGTAGATGGCGACGTTGGCGCCTGGGTAGCGCCCAGCAGGTCTGCCGCGGCATTGCTGAGCGCCGGTGTCGGGGACGCAGCAGTGACCCCACCCTCTGCCAGCGCGGCGTTCAGATCGGGGGCGATGGAAAACAGCTTGCTGAATCCGGACAGATCAAACACCTGACGCACGCTCGGCGCCAGACCACATAGCCTCAGACTGCCGCCATTGCTCATCTGTTTGGCCAATGCCAGCAAGACGCGCAGACCGGCACTGCTGACGTAGCTGATGCCGGCCAGGTCGACGATGAACTTGTTCTCCCCCGCAGACGTCAGGTCGTGCGCTGCGAGTTCGAAATCAGCGGAAGTCTCAGTGTCGAGACGGCCGTTCAGACGGAGCACTCGGAAGTCTCCGTGGGTTTCGCTGCCGATATCTAGCGCCATGCGATCCTCATAACAGTCTAAAGTTGAACTGGGCGGGGCCGACCGAAAGGGTATCACTCTCAGCCAACACGCGTTCTTGCACCATCTCGCCATTGATCTTGACTGCGCCGTTGGCAGCCACGTCACGCACGCAGAATCCGGCGCGGGTCATCGTGATCTCCAGCTGGCGCTTGGCAATCCCGGGCGCTGTCAACTGCAGATCGCAGGCCGAATCGCTGCCAATGCTGATCGGCTTCAGACCCAGTGTCTGCACCACCGACCCGGCTTCGGCATTGCGCGGCTCCAGTCGGCCCTGGCGGAATACCACGGTGGCATCCGGATTGCGCGGTCGCTTGACCGCTGGCGCAGGCGGCGGCGTCGCCGCGCTGACAACTGCCGCTGGCGGCGGCACAGGCTTCAGGGGCGGCAGCGGCGCCACCAGCGTGGCATCCGGATCACCCTTGGGCGCGGCATCCTTGATCGGCGCGGCAATTACCGTCGCTGCAGAGTCGCCCTGTGCAACAGAAGCCGGAATCGCCTCCATCCGCGCGGTGTCTTCGTCGCTGGTATCGAGATCCGACTCCTGGGTGACAACGGCAAGGAAGCGCTCCTTCAACGCCAAAGCCCGGGTCCGCGCCTTGCCGTGCTCGGCGATGCGCGCATCGACGGCCTTGACGCGGTTGGCCAGCTCCTTCTCGTCGAACTCGCCGAGGGCGTGGCGAAAATCGACTTCCTCACGGTCAAGCTGCGCCGTCTTGAAGGCCGATTCCAGCTCAATCAATTCCATGCGCAAGGCGCGGTAGGACTCGCCCGCCTTTTGAATCAGAGGCGCCGCCTGAGACATCAGTTCAGCCTGACGCTTGCGGTAGTCGGAGTGGACGCGCTGGTAGACCTCGGCAGAGACCTGGGAACGCTTGCTCTCCATGGTCTTCAGTCGCTCTCCGAGCTGGTCCTGCTCGGACTTGATCGCTGCCAGCGCCTCGACGGCACTGAGATCCACCGAATTCAAATCCAGAGCCATGTCACCTCCGCTGTCAAGGTCTGCTGCAGACTCCGCACGATCACGGCCGTGGAATCGGTCACAGGGACTCCACCTTCAACTCCACCGATCCGAACCGAAGCGTATCACCTATGGCCAGCGGCCGCGCCTGCCCGGTGGGCAGCCGCTCGCCGTTGACGTAGGTACCGTTGGTGGTTCCAACCTCTTCGCGCAAGAAGGGCATGCCGCCCTCGATCACGACCTTGGCGTGACGCCGCGACAGGCTGCGCTGGGTATCCAGGGGCCCCAGATTGATCTCGGGCAAGATGCCGGTGACCGGATCGGGCCGACCCACCAGCAATTCCGGCTTGCTGCTGTTCAGCGCAAACTCGCTGCCGCTGGCCACATGCACCAGCTTGATTGGCTTGCCGATACGCGCTGGATCGACCGGTGCGGCGCGGCGCACTGGCGGCGACCGGGTCTGCGACAGATCGGCCTTGACCGTTTCGGCCGGGCCGAAGGTGCTGGCGACGGGTCCGCCAGGCCGGGAAGGCGCAGTACCGCGCTTGAGCCGATCAAGTTCTTCCTGAACCGCCTGCATCTGCTCCTCGGTCCGTCGCAAGCGTGCCACCAGCTTGCGCATGATGCGTACCGCGATTTCGAAGTTGTCGCGCAACATGTCGGCAAAGGCGGCGCGGTCGATGCGCAACAGACGCGTGGCCGTCGCAGCCCGAACCGCGGCAAAGCGCGGCTGATCTTCGAGGATGGCCATTTCGCCGAAGAAATCGCCAGGACCCAAAGTCGCGATCGGCGTCTCACCGCGGGCACGGCGCAGAATCTCGACCGAGCCGGTCTCGATGATGAACATGTCACTGCCCGCGTCGCCTTCGCGGAAAACGAAACTGCCGGCGGGCACGTCTACGTAGACCGGTTTCGATTTGCTCATCGATCAATGCTCGTGAGAGTGTGGCTCCGCAGCACACAGAATCACTACGGCAGGTCATGGAGTATGCCGAGGCGTGGAAGTCGGCAGCAAGCGCCGAGGGCAGGTGCCGCTCGGCCCATTCCGCCGCAAGTAGAGTCCTGACTCAGCTTTTTGGACGTTTCGTGTGTGAATTCTGAACAACTTGGCTTGCGACCTCTTTCTGCCGACCGATATACTCTCGCTGATTTTTCGCCCGGCCCAATACACCGCGGCCCGCAACCGAGACAGGCTGAAGTCCTTGCACGATCCCTTTGCCGCTGGCCGACTTCTGGCTCGGCGCGTCGTGCAGACGCAGCTCTGGACCGGTGGGCTGCTGGCCGTGACGATCTACGCGGTCAGTCTGGACGGGGCCCTCGCCGCAGCCGCGGCCTGGGGTGCGGCGGCAGTTGCTTCGGCGCAGGCGATGTTTGCGCGCCGGCAACTGCGGGGAATGACAACGGTACAAACGATGCTGCGCCGGTTCTACAGCGCAGCAGCGTGGAAATGGCTGGTGGTGTTTGCCTTGTTCATGCTGGGACTGACGCTGCTGCGTCTGCCCGCAGGCGGGCTGATCACCGGGTTCATCGCGGCACAAATGGCAGGGACCTGGGCTTTATTACGCTATGGATAAGCTTCTGACAATGATGACCAGCGCAGCCGAAGAAGGTGGTTCGGGTGGCATGACCGAATACATCGTGCATCACCTGCACCACCTGCAGATCAAGGTCGGTGACGGTGCGTTCATGACCATCAACATCGACAGTGTGTTCTTCAAGTTCATGATGATCGCGCTGTTCCTGCTGGTCTTCCTGCGCGTTGCCCGTCGCTCTACCTCGGGTGTGCCCGGCAAGCTGCAATGCGCCATCGAAATGGTGGTCGAGATGGTCGACGGCCTGGTCAAGGAGACCTTCCACGGCAAGAGCAAGCTGGTGGCACCGTTGGCACTGACCATCTTCGTGCTGACCTTCCTGATGAACTTCATGGACATGATTCCGGTCGACGCCCTGCCGGCCGCCGGTCACGCTGCCGGTCTGAGCTATCTGCGAGTCGTCCCCACCGCCGATCTCAACACCACGCTGGGCATGGCCCTGTGCGTGTTCCTGCTGATCCAGTACATGGGCATCAAGCACAAGGGCGTCGGCGGCTTCTTCGGCGAGTTCCTGACCGCACCGTTTGGCCCGAAGATTGCGCCGGCCAATCTGCTGCTGCGCATCATTGAAGAAGCGGTGCGTCCAGTCTCCTTGAGCCTGCGACTCTTCGGCAACATGTACGCCGGTGAGCTGATCTTCATCCTGATCGCGGTGATGACCCTGGGTGCGGCACTGACCTCGGGCATGACCTACGCACTCGGCTCGATGCAGTTCATCGCCGGCTTCATCTGGACCGCATTCCACGTGCTGGTGATCACGCTGCAGGCCTTCATCTTCATGATGCTGACCATCGTGTATCTCAGCATGGCCGCCGAGCACCACTGATCCTTTTTCGCTGCACCTTTCACCCAAACTGAAACAGTCACTACGGAGTTGACCCATGGAACTCGCAACAGTCATGAGCTACACGCTGATCGCCGCCAGCCTGCTGATCGGTTTCGGCGCCCTCGGCACCGCCATCGGCTTTGCGCTGCTGGGCGGCAAATTCCTGGAAGGCGCTTCGCGTCAGCCGGAACTGGCGCCGATGCTGCAGACCAAGATGTTCATCGTGGCCGGTCTGCTTGACGCCGTGCCGATGATCGGCGTGGCCATTGCGCTGCTGCTGATCTTCGCCAATCCGTTCCTGTCGCAGCTGCAGTAATCCGGCCTCGATAGTCCCGGCGGCCGCCCAAGCGCGGCCGCTGTAACGGAGTAGAGCGATGAATATCAACTTGACCTTGGTCATCCAGGGCCTCGCGTTCTTCGCGACGGCCTGGGTGGTCATGAAGTTCGGCTGGCCGCTGATCAACAGCGCCATCGAAGAGCGACAGAAGAAGATTGCCGACGGTCTGGCCGCTGCCGAAGAAGGGCAGCGCGCACTGGCACAGGCGAGTGAGAAGCAGGATGCGGTGATCCGCGAAGCACGTGGCGAAGCTGCGGGCATCCGTGACCGCGCCGAGAAGGAATACTCGGCCATTCTCGACAAGGCCAAGGCTGATGCGATTGCCGAAGGCAGCCGTCAGAAGTCGGTGGCTTTTGCCGAGATCGCGACTGAAGCTCATCGCACGCGACAGGCACTGGCCCAGCATGTGGCTGATCTGGCGATCAAGGGTGCCGAGCACCTGATCCGCAAGGAAATCGACCCCAAGGTGCATCAGGCACTGATGGACGATCTGATCAAAGAGATCCGCCAATGAGCAATGCGCTGACACTGGCGCGGCCCTACGCCCGCGCGGCTTTTGAGCTGGCCAAGGCCGATCAGGCCGCCGCCGAGTGGTCGGGCAAGCTGTCGCTGGCCGCGCACATTGCGGCCAACGACACCGTCCAGAGCCTGATCAACAGCCCCAAGCTGACCGCCGTCGACCGGCTGAACCTGTTCCTGCCGGAAGGTGAGAACAGCGACAGTCGCTATGGCCGTTTCCTCGCACTGCTGGAGGGCAATCAGCGCCTGTCGCTGATGCCGCAGATTGCCGAACTGTTCGATTTGCTGCGCGCCGAAGACGAGCGCACCCTCCGGGTGCGCGTGCGCTCGGCGATGCCGATCGACGCCGTGCAGCAGCAGGAACTGACCGGCGCGCTGGCGGCGCGCTTCAAGCGCGTGGCTACGCTGGACATCGTCATCGACCCCGAACTGATCGGTGGCGCGGTGGTCGAGGCCGGCGACGTGGTGATTGATGGTTCGATGCGCGGCAAGCTGCAGCGCCTGCGAACCGAGCTGGCGCAATAAGTGCTGCTCACGGCTGCGGCCTGACCGCCGCGCCGATACTGGAACTAAGGGCTGCAGCAAGATTGCAGCAACACAATTTGATTCGGTCGCGACCCGGGTGTCGCCACTACAGGAAACCACCGTCATGCAGACGCAACTGAACCCTTCCGAGATCAGCGACCTCATCAAGTCGCGCATCGAAAAGTTCAAGACCTCCGCCGAAGCGCGCAACGAAGGCACCATCGTCTCGGTCTCGGACGGCATCGTGCGTATTCACGGCCTCGCCGACGTGATGCAGGGCGAAATGATCGAGATGCCGGGCGATACCTTCGCGCTGGCCTTGAACCTTGAGCGCGACTCGGTCGGTTCAGTGGTGCTCGGTGACTACGAGCACCTGCGCGAAGGCGATACGGTCAAGACCACCGGCCGCATTCTGGAAGTGCCGGTCGGACCGGAACTGCTCGGCCGCGTGGTCGACGCGCTCGGCAATCCGATTGATGCCAAGGGCCCGCTCGGCGCCAAGCTGTCGAGCCCCATCGAGAAGGTTGCGCCCGGCGTGATCTGGCGCAAGTCGGTCGCCCAGCCGGTGCAGACCGGCTACAAGTCGGTCGACGCCATGGTCCCGGTGGGTCGCGGTCAGCGTGAGCTGATCATCGGCGATCGCCAGACCGGCAAGACCGCACTGGCCATTGACACCATCATCAATCAGAAAGGCAGCGGCATCAAATGCATCTATGTCGCCATCGGCCAGAAGCAGAGCTCGATTGCCAACGTGGTGCGCAAGCTGGAAGAGCACGGCGCCCTCGCCCACACCATCATCGTGGCCGCCTCGGCTTCGGAATCGGCCGCCATGCAGTACGTCGCCGCTTACGCCGGCTGTGCCATGGGCGAATACTTCCGTGACCGCGGCGAAGATGCGCTGATCATCTACGACGATCTGACCAAGCAGGCCTGGGCCTATCGCCAGATCTCACTGCTGCTGCGCCGTCCGCCGGGTCGTGAAGCCTATCCCGGTGACGTCTTCTATCTGCATTCGCGTCTGCTCGAGCGCGCAGCGCGCGTCAACGAGGAGTACGTCGAGAAGTTCACGATGGGCGAGGTCAAGGGCAAGACCGGTTCACTGACCGCACTGCCGATCATCGAAACCCAGGCCGGTGACGTTTCGGCCTTCGTGCCGACCAACGTGATCTCGATCACCGACGGCCAGATCTTCCTCGAAACCGATCTGTTCAATGCCGGTATCCGCCCCGCCATGAACGCCGGCGTCTCGGTGTCCCGCGTCGGCGGCTCGGCCCAGACCAAGGCCATCAAGAAGCTCGGCGGCGGTGTGCGACTGGCACTGGCGCAGTATCGTGAGCTGGCCGCCTTCGCCCAGTTCGCTTCCGATCTGGACGCCGCCACCCGCGCCCAGCTGGAACGCGGTCAGCGCGTCACCGAGTTGATGAAGCAGAAGCAGTACGCCCCGATGTCGGTCTCTGAAATGGCGCTGTCGCTGTATTGCGTCAACGAGGGCCACATGGACGATCTGCCAATGAACAAGATCCAGGCCTTCGAAAAAGCCCTGCACCAGCACTTCCACAGCAACCACGGCCAGCTCATGAGCGACATGGCCGTCAGTGGCGACTGGAACAAGGACATCGAAGAGACCTTCAAGAAGGGTATTGCGGAGTTCAAGAAGACGGGGAGTTGGTGAGCGGGACACTCCGCACGGAGGTCGGAGTTGAGGCAAGTAGAGTTAAACGTGAAACGTTAAACGTCAACTAAAAGCCCTCAGTTCCCACCCACTAGGAAGCCCCTTTCACGTTTCACCTTTCACTTTTCACCGCGAGCGAAGCGAGCACCCTATGGCAGGCGCAAGAGAAATTCGAACCAAGATCAAGAGCGTGCAGAACACCCGCAAGGTGACGCGTGCTCTGGAAATGGTGTCGGCGAGCAAGATTCGTCGTGCGCAGGAGCTGATGAAGGCTTCGCGTCCGTACGCGCAGCTGATGCGCCAGGTCATTGGCCACGTCGCCAAGGCCAACACCGAGTACCAGCACCCCTTCCTCGTCGAGCGTGACGAGGTGTCGCATGTCGGCTACGTCATCGTATCCACCGATCGCGGCCTGTGCGGCGGCCTCAACGCCAATCTGTTCCGCAAGCTGCTCGGCGAGATCCGCGAGTGGCAGGCCAAGGGCGCGCAGATCGAAGTGGTCTGCATCGGCGCCAAGGCCACGGCCTTCTTCAAGCGCCTCAAGGTCGACATGGTCGGCTCGGTCACCCACCTCGGGGAGAAACCGCGGGTGGATCAGCTGATCGGCGCCATCAAGGTGATGCTGGACAGCTACATGGACGGCCGAGTCGATCGTCTGTTCGTGGCCTACAATGATTTCGTCAACACCATGACCCAGAAGATCACGGTCGACCAGCTGCTGCCGCTGCTGCCCACCGACGATCTGGACAGCAAGCATCAGTGGGATTATCTGTACGAGCCCAGCGCGCCCGAGATCATGGATCACGTGCTGTCGCGCTACATCGAAAGCCTGGTGTATCAGGCCGTACTGGAAAATTTGGCCTCCGAACACGCCGCCCGCATGGTGGCCATGAAGTCGGCCAGCGACAACGCCACCAAGGCCATCGACAATCTCACGCTGATCTACAACAAGGCTCGTCAGGCCGCGATCACGCAGGAGATCAGCGAAATCGTCGGCGGCGCGGCAGCAGTTTAAGAGCGGTGAAATGTAAAAAGTAAAACGTCAATGAGAGCGGCTGTCAGTTGACGTTTGACGTTTTACGTTTGACCAAAAAAAGAATTCAGCGAGCGGCAAATAGCCGTAGCGCATCAAAGTTCAAGCGTTCCAGGAGCCACACCATGAACCAAGGCAAAGTCGTACAGATCATCGGCGCCGTCGTCGACGTCGAATTCCCGCGCGAGTCCGTGCCGAAGGTGTACGACGCGCTGACCATCGCCGGCACCGAGATCACGCTGGAAGTGCAGCAGCAGTTGGGTGACGGCGTGGTCCGTACCATTGCGCTCGGTTCTACCGACGGTCTGAAGCGCAATCTGGTTGCCGAGAACACCGGCAAGGCCATTTCGGTGCCGGTGGGTCTGAAGACCCTGGGCCGCATCATGGACGTGCTCGGTCGCCCGATCGACGAAGCCGGCCCGATCGGCGAAGACGATCGCTGGGTGATCCATCGCTCGGCGCCCACCTATGCCGAGCAGGCCGGTGGCAACGATCTGCTGGAAACCGGCATCAAGGTCATCGATCTGATGTGTCCCTTCGCCAAGGGCGGCAAGATCGGCCTGTTCGGTGGCGCCGGCGTCGGCAAGACCGTCAACATGATGGAACTGATCAACAACATCGCCAAGGCCCACTCGGGTCTGTCGGTGTTCGCCGGCGTGGGTGAGCGTACCCGCGAAGGTAACGACTTCTACCACGAGATGAAAGACTCGAACGTGCTCGACAAGGTGGCCATGGTCTACGGCCAGATGAACGAGCCGCCGGGCAACCGTCTGCGCGTGGCGCTGACCGGTCTGACCATGGCCGAGTACTTCCGCGACGAAAAGGATCCGGCCACCGGCAAGGGTCGTGACGTGCTGCTGTTCGTCGACAACATCTACCGCTACACGCTGGCCGGTACCGAAGTGTCGGCACTGCTGGGCCGCATGCCTTCGGCCGTGGGCTATCAGCCGACGCTGGCGGAAGAAATGGGCGTGCTGCAGGAGCGCATCACCTCGACCAAGACCGGCTCGATCACCTCGATCCAGGCCGTCTACGTGCCCGCCGACGATCTGACCGATCCCTCGCCCGCCACCACCTTCGCCCATCTGGACGCAACCGTGGTGCTGAGCCGCAACATCGCTTCGCTGGGTATCTACCCGGCGGTGGATCCGCTCGATTCGACCAGCCGTCAGCTCGATCCGAACGTCATCGGCAACGATCACTACGACACCGCCCGTCGCGTGCAGTCCACGCTGCAGCGCTACAAGGAACTGAAGGACATCATCGCGATCCTGGGCATGGACGAGCTGAGCGAAGAAGACAAGGCCACCGTCTCCCGCGCCCGCAAGGTCGAAAAGTTCTTCAGCCAGCCCTTCCACGTGGCCGAAGTGTTCACCGGCAGCCCGGGCAAGTACGTGTCGCTGAAGGAAACCATCCGCGGCTTCAAGATGATCGTCGACGGTGAAGTCGACCATTTGCCCGAACAGGCCTTCTACATGGTCGGCGGCATCGATGAAGCCATGGCCAAGGCGAAGGAAATGGGTGTGGCGGCGTGATCTGCCGTGCCGGTGACGCATATCTCGGCGTCACCGGCATCTCATGCCCTGCGGCACAGGTAAAACGTAAAATGTAAAACGTCAATTTCGCCAGCGCCGAGCTTTTCGCTTTCATTGACGTTTTACGTTTTACGTTTTACCCGGCCGCAGACGCTTACCGGGCGCCGCAGCCCAGCAACACCAAAAACCAGTTTCGGAGCACCAGCCCCATGTCCACCATCCGCGTCGATGTCGTCAGTGCCGAAGCCTCCGTGTTTCACGGTGAGGCCAAGCTTGTGGTAGCTACCGGCGAGATGGGTGAGCTCGGTATTGCGCCGCGCCATGCGCCCTTGATCACGCGCCTGAAGCCCGGTCAGGTGCGGGTGATTCAGCCCAATGACGAAGAGCTGTTCCTGTACGTGTCCGGCGGCATCATGGAAGTGCAGCCCAGCGTCGTCACCATCCTCACCGATACCGCGGTGCGCGCGGCGGATCTGGACGAAGCTGCGGCCAAGCAGGCCAAGGAAGATGCGGAGAAGGCCATCGCCAACCGCACGGACGCCATCGAGATTGCCGAAGCCCAGGCCCGTCTGGCAGAGGCCGCTGCCCAGTTGCAGCTGATCAACAAGCTGCGCGGCAAGCACTGATCCGGCTTCATCAGGCTCACCCAGAACGCCGGCGAAAGCCGGCGTTTTGTTTGGTCGGCCCGATCACTCCTGCGGATGTCATTTGTTTGAGGGCACGAGGGCGAGAGGGCACGAGGGCACGCAAGATCAAGAGCTACGGCGAGGCTGGCTTTGCGGCCCTTGCACCCTCCAACGCTTGATACGCGGACAGGCGCACCGCCATCCTCAACCAGGACTCCCACCGAATTCACTTCAATCAGACCTCTGTCCGTGGCACTCTGAGGGCCTGAACACGCAAAGCTGAGTGACTGATGAGCTACCCCTGGATCAAGACCCTGCACATCCTTTTCGTCATCGCCTGGATGGCGGCGGTGTTCTATCTGCCCCGCATCCTCGTGAACGTCGCCGAGGTCGGTGATGCGGCCGCCATCCGTGAACGCTTGCTGCTGATGGGTCGCCGGCTGTACAAGTTCGGACACATCATGTTTGCCTTCATGGTCCTGTTCGGCCTGACACTCTGGATGCATTTCAAGATCGCCGGTCCCTGGCTGCACGCGAAACTGGTGCTGGTGGCCATCCTGTTTGCCTTCTACATCCACAGTGGCCGCTATCTGAAGAAGGCCGCCGCCGGCGCCGCCCTGCCCAGTTCGGTGTTCTTCCGCTGGTACAACGAGATTGCACTGGTGCTGGCCATTCCGATCATCTACCTCGCGGTTGCCAAGTCCTTCTGATGCGACGCCAGCCCGCCCGAGCCACGCCCGAGTCCGAGCTGCTGCTCGGTTCGGCCCTGCGCATGGACGCGGCCCATGTCGACCAGCTCTATGGTCTGGAGCCAGTTTTCGAAGCCGGGCAGGATGCACGTCAGCGGCCATTGGATGCGCTGATCGAGATAGAGTGTCCGCATTGCTGGCAGAGTTATGAAAGCAGCGCCGACCTCACCCTCGGCGTGCAGAGCTACATCGAGGATTGCCAGTATTGCTGCCACCCGATCGAGATCAAGGTCACTGTGTTGGACGATGGCCGTGATGCCATGGTGGAGGCGCGACGGCCGGACGAGGCATGACGAGCCTGCTCAATCGGCCGATGCGACTGCGCTCTGAGAGCGCTCCGCTGCGGTCCAACCTCAGGAGAACGAATTGACCACGCCACAACTGCTGATGACCACGAGCGCGTCGATCATCGGCTTGTTGGGTCTGGCTCATCTGGTGCTGACCTATCACGGGCCAAAACTCCTGCCCAGGGACCGCACGCTGCAACAGGCCATGCGCGGCAGCGCGCCGGTGATCACGACCCAGACCACCATCTGGAAGATGTGGATCGGCTTCAATGTCAGTCATTCCATGGGCGCGATGTTGTTCGGACTGGTCTACGGCTACCTCGCACAGGCGCACCCGCAGATCCTGTTCCAGTCGATCTTTCTGCAGACCACTGGCCTGCTGATGCTCGCCGGATTCACCACCCTGGCCTATCGCTACTGGTTCATCACGCCGCTGCTGGGCTCGGCCGTGGCACTGCTGTGCTATGTGGCCGCATTGGTCGTCGGTGCGCTGCTGTAGCCTGATTTTTCCACTTCGCTGCAGATCGCCGGTTCACCCGTAGGAGCGCCCTTGCGGCGCGACCGGAGCCATCGGCATACGACACCAGCTGATCGTGTCGCTCGGTGGCGGGGAAGAGCAACAACGCAGAGAACGCAGGGGCCGCCAAGAACGCAGAGAAAAGCAAATTGGATCTGGACAAGCTCCTCTCTGCGTTCTCCGCGCCCCTCTGCGTTCTCCGCGTTCGGCTTTTGCGACCCACTCACCGCGGTTCCCGATCTTCGCCACAGCTGCCCGATACCACGGTCGCGACGCAAGGTCGCTCCTACAACAAACAGCGCCTCTCGGCGTTCTCTGCGTTCCGCTATTGAAAACAGCTCACCGCGGTTCCCGATTTTCGCCACCGTTGCCGACGCCACGGTCGCGACGCAAGTTCCTTCTACACACCCATCAGCACATGCTCTCGTTCGACCTGATCGAGGCGGATGCGATTGACGAACAGCGAGAAGGACAGATAGCCGGCAAGGCCGTTGCTGCGGCGCATCCATGGCGGCAGATACTTCGGCGGATCGATGAATCCGGATTGTACGAAGGGCTCCAGGCCCACCACATCCTGCAGCGTCATCTTGCCGGCAAACAGGTGCTGGGCCAGTTCCAGCTTGCCCGAACGCAGCGCCCACCGGAAAAAGGTATGCACCGACAGGAGGCCGTGCAGATAGACCGTGTCCTTGGTGAAGGCATGCCCGCCAGTGGTCGGTGCACCTCGGAACACGCGCATGGTTGACGTGAAGCTCTCGGCTTCGGTCTGTCCCTGGTCCAGGAAGAAGCGGAACACCTCGATGAAATTGGCGCCATGCAGCGCCATATGGATCGCCTGGATGCGCAGCGAGATGCGCTTCATCCGGGTAATGTCGATCGAGCCGGTGACCAGTTCGGCAAACACCGCCAGCCCTTCCTGGGTGGCGGTGATCCGGGGCGAATTCAGGCCCAGACTGCCGAGATTGCTCTGGGCGCGCCCATTCAGTGAGGTCAGCGAGTGCACGAAGGCCTCGTGCTCCAGCAGCTGCGAGAGATCGTAGTCGGAAAAGCAGGTGCCGGCACGCAGGCGGATGCGCGTGGGGCCGGCGGCGGCCTTGGCCACCAGATCCGGATCGATCTCGATGGACACCTTGTCCTGGGTGAAGACCTCGCCCAGCCGGTGTTCCATCTCGTTCTTGAGAATATCGGCCGACAGGCAGTATTCGGTTTCAGTGAGCGCGCTGTTGCCCATGACGTCATCGGCCACGCTGATGAAATGCTCGGCCGCCTGCAGGTTGTTGACCGCCGATCCGGCGATCTGATCGCCCGGGCGACCGTACAGATTGATCGAGTATTCGGTCATCTGCGGCGTACCCAGGCGTTCCAGCAACAGCGTGGCCACCTGCCAGGAGATCACGGTGTTCTGCAGGTACTGGCCGATCGGATGATCCGGCTCGCACTGATCGAAGATCTCCGCCAGACCGGCGCGACGGTCGCTGTAGTCAAACTTCTTGTACTTGACCTCGGGCAGATAAGGATTTCCGGCGCGCCAGGCTGCCAGAAATTCTTCCTGCGCGCGTTTGGGCCAGCTCAGTGTGCTGAGCATCTTGATGTCCTTGACCAGCGACACCAGACGCGCGTCCAGCTCACGGTAGTGGATCAGATCGAGGTCCATGAATCCTCAAGGCGCCGGTCAGAGCTGCCATCATCGCGCAAATCACGGCCCTCGCCCTGTCGCAGTCCCTTGCTTCGCCAAATTTCCCAATGTCGGCGCAGGGTTCGAACCAGAAAATCAGGGGCAAGGGATAGGGGTTCAATCACGACAGGTGATCTGACCGTGCCGCGCAGTGGGACCCCAGCCCCCGCCGCCTGCTTGATGCGCGAGTAGGTGCACCGCCAGTGGCGACCGGGACTTTCACAGGGGCTACCGAGCAACCGCCGGCAACCGACTTCGGCGCCAGCTACTCGAAACCGTTCTGGAACAGGGGATCGGACTGGCCGACGGTCACGAAGACCGCAGCCACCGGGCCTGCGTTGCCGAGGGCATCGGTGGCACGCAGATACAGCAGCTGACGGCCGGCACTCAGGCTGCTGGCGGGCAGGTCAACGGTGATGTTCTCGGTAGTGCTGTTGAAGGCGCCGTCGCTCGGCTGGAACTGGGCCAGCGCCGTGGCGCCCGCCTGCCACGGTGGCATGGCGTAGATGGCCACACTGGTCACCGTCTGCGAGGGCTCGGTGCCGACGGTGTTGTTGAATCGGGCGTCTTCGGCGCGCGCAGTGATGGTCACCGTGCCGCCCAGACTGATCTGGGCCGGCGCGGCCAGCACATTGACGATCTCCGGGCCGGCAGCCCAGCGATAGGGCGCGCGCGCCAGCTTGGAGGCCATGAAGAATCCATCCAGCGTGGGTTGTACCAGGGTGTTTTCGTAGCTGGTGCAGCTCGGCCAGAAACTGCTCCCGTCCATTTCGATGGTGAATGCAGCCACACCCAACGTGCCATAGGTGAAGTCATCCGTGGCGCCGCCGATGGCGCCGCCCGCATTCGACTGTTCCGGCGTCAGCCCGTTGTAATAGGCGATCTTGCGGCCCAGTGTCTGCAGCTCGAAACGATTCGGCGCAAACACGCCGTTGACATTGCCCCAGGGCCACCAGGTAGTGCCGGCGTTGCTGTGCACATCCATGTAGATGCCGGTGGCATCGAGCGACACCGGGGTCACCAGATCGACGCCCGGCCCTTCGTTGCGTTGATCGGGAAAGATCTGCTGCAGGTAGGCAATGATGGCCTGCGACTCTGGCTCCGAAGCGGCTGCGGGACCTCTGAAGGTCTCATTGCATGCCGTCCCAGAGCTGCCCGGACCACCCCAGTCGAAGGGGAAATTTCGGTTGTTGTCCACGCCCACCGTAGTACTTCCGGTCGAGCAGTAGTTTTCGTCGCGATTCTTGCGCTGCGAGCGCGTGCTGGAGACTTCGGCCACCTTGCGCCCATCCGGATTGGCATGGAACAGGATATGCACCTCCTGGTGGTCCAGTATCCAGGTCACATCCGGATTGACATCGTACTGCGCCGCCAACCATTCGCCATAGCGCAAAACGGTCTCGGAGGTCACGTACTCGCGGGCGTGCAAACCGCCCTGCAGATAGTGCACGGGCTTGATGCCGGGGATGGATCGATTGGTCAGCCGCAGCACCCACAGATCGTAGCCCTGCGCGGCGTTCTGCTGCTTCTTCCAGCTGTCGCCGATGTCGACCAGCTCGGCGATGGCGCCGTGTTGCGCCACCAAAGCCTGGGCACTGGCCAGACTTTCTTCGACCGTACGGTAACAGGGATAGCCCGAGATGCTCTCGGTCTGGTCCGGCGTTTCCGGCACCGGACCGAAGGCCTCGGCAGTCAGCTCTGGATCGACGGCAACTGCAAAGCCCTCGTCCAGCAGTTGTTGATATTCGGCGCGAGAGTTGACCTCGATGATCAGCTGCCCGGCATCACGATCCACCCGCCACGGCGCCGCCCGCTCCAGCAATCGAGTCAGCGACTGATCGGACGTGAAGCGGGCACGCACCACCCAAGGGCCTTCGCCTGCCGGAAGTTCACGGGTCTGCGGCCACGGCGAGGGGCCCACCTTGGCTGCTGTGGCGGTATTGCCGATCAGCAAGGCCAGCAGCAAGATCAGGACACGGACGCGCATCGTAGGACAGCCCCTACAGTGGAGCGCGGATCATAACGAACCGGGCCAGCGCTTGGCGGTTTGCAGTTGGCAGTTCTGCGGCTGCCTTATCTGACTCGCACCCCGGATTTGCCTCGAAAGGGTCCGCTTTGTCGTGATCGCACAGGGCGATTCCTGACGCAGACTGGCGCCTCAATAGCCCATCACCCAGGATCTCGCATGCAGCGCCTGTTTGCCTTGCTTCTGGGTTTCGCCGTGGTCGGCATTGGCAACGCCCAGTGGGAAAACGACCCGCCCGAGGTCTTGTTGGGCGCAGGTGAGGAACGCAAGATCGAATGGTTGGCCGACAGCGACAGCCTGCAAACGCTGCTGCGGGTGCAGGCACAACAACCCCGGCCGGACGGCGCGCCGGCACAGCTCCAGATCTTTGAGCGATCGGACGGCCTGATCCTGCTGGGAAGCATCGGATCATCGGCACAGACGACACCGGGGAATTGGGTCTGGAGGCTGAAACTGGCGACGATGGCCGAGGTCCAGCTGCCCCCGATCGGCTGGCAGCGCGCAGAGCATCCCTTGCGCAACGCACGGGATTGCACCGAACTCGGTCTCGATGCCGACGCTCTGGCCTACTGCCCGGAATGGTTTGCTGCCCAGGAGCGGCATCGCCAGCAGCTGTTGGCGCTGCTGCAGCGCAGCTACCGGGTGTCGGCCGACGGCGCCAGCCAGGACTCGACCGCTGCTTTCTCGCAGCTGGCGCTGGATCAGGGCATGCAGGAACTGGCGGCCGAGTTGCCGCCGGGTCTGACTCGCCTGGACAATGACCATGGCCAGCATTTCGTCTGGCTGATTCCCTGGGAGTCATTGCCGGCGCTGCACGAGCTGACGCTGCAGACCGTGCATCTTCAGGTGTCGGTCTGCGAGCCCGATGAGAACCGCTGCCTGCCGGAAATCCTCGGCCCGGGCGGGCAACCACTGCCCCCCGGAGAAACGGCCACGCTGTCGCTGCCACAGCCGTTGCGCATGCAGCTCAGTCGCTGCGACCTGCCTGCACGCGACCAGTGGGAATATCCATCTCTGCATCGAATCCCGCCGCTGGAACTGGGGCTGCGCGTGGTTGCTCGACGATTCCATCTGGCATTGCCCGGCGGCGGCTACCTGGACCGACCCGACCCGAATCGGCTGAGTCCGGAACTGGTCTGGGAGGAGTACAGCTCGCTGGCCCTGGCGGAAGATCAATGGATCTGTGGACCGGACATGGTCTATCAGCTGCGTGAACAGTCGATCGCTGCGACCCAGCTTGACCTGTCTGGGGGTCCCGATTCCAGCGCCCCTGACGCCGATTTCGAATCGTCCGGCGAACTCGACGAGCCCGCCTACACCACTGTTCTCGGTGGACCGCTTGCCGACCAGCTGAGCGCGCCGCGACAGCTGGATCCGCACCGCTGGCTCCTGGTGCAACCGTATCGACTGGATGCACCATCAAGCGGCGAGGGTCAGAACGGCGCCTGCGAACGGGTCAGTTTCAGCGCGTGGATCGCCAATGATCAGGAGGGCTATCTGCGCAGGGCCCTGAGCCTGGACGGCTACGGGCCGGATCTGTGCGCGGGCTGGGGCTATGTCTCGATCGAGATGGCCGACGACGCCCAGTCGGTAGCGGTGATCCGGCGCCAGGAAGTGCTGAGTGAGGCCGACGAGCGCGAATTGGCGGTGGATGGGGCAACCACGTCTGGCCCTTACCAGATCGCCGAACGCTATTGCCTGGATCTCGCCAGTGACACCTATTTGTTGTGCGGCCAGCAGCTGCTGCGTCCATGAGATCGCGGCAACCGGGAAACGGGCTCATGGCACCGGCTCGTCGCCAGCCGAGTCGCGGACAGAGTCCGCTCCCACAGCGGGCGCGAGGAGCAGCTGTCACGAGGGCGCGCAAGAGCAGCATCACCGCGAGGTCTTGATCTCGCGTGCCCTCGCGCCCTCGCGCCCTCGTGCCCTCCCGCCCTCGCGCCCTCAAATCAATGACTTCCGATAGACTCGCCGAGTCCAGGCCCTACCCCACCCGCTCGGCCTCGGTGACATTGCTGAGCGAGCGCAGCTTGGTCAGTACATTGGCCAGCTGGCCGAAATCGGCCACTTTCAGGGTGAGATGCAGGGTGGCGTAGCCGCTGCCGGGGTCGTCCTTGCTGTCCATGGCGCCGATGTTGATCTGCTCGGCAGCGAGCACGGCACCGACATCGCGGATCAGGCCGGTGCGGTTGAAGGCCGACACCCGCACCTTCACGGCGTAGCGATCGTCGCGTTTGCCACCCCATTGCACGTCGATGACGCGCTCGGGGGAGCGCCCGGAGAGATTCAGCAGGCTCTTGCAGTCGGCGCGATGGACGCTGACACCGCGGCCCTTGGTGATGAAGCCGACCACGGCATCACCGGGCAGCGGATTGCAGCAGCCGGCCATGGTCACCATCAGATTGCCGACACCTTCGATGACGATGGCGTCCTTGTCGCGGCGTGGGCCGATCTGTGAGCCCAGGCGCTGGGTCAGGATCTGGGCCGGATCGGCCTTGGGCGCATCAGCCTCGTGGACTACGCGCGCCACCTGGGCTGGCGACAGATCGCCCAGGGCCACGGCCACGTACAGCTCGTCCAGCGATTCGACGTGGAACTTAGGCAGAAGCGGCTCCAGTTTGCCCGGCGTGAGCGCCAGACGCTTCAACTCGCGCTCGAGGATGTCGCGGCCATCGCG
The DNA here is from genome assembly GCA_024234055.1 of Rhodanobacteraceae bacterium. Lineage (NCBI taxonomy): Bacteria > Pseudomonadati > Pseudomonadota > Gammaproteobacteria > Lysobacterales > Rhodanobacteraceae > Rhodanobacteraceae bacterium. The sequence goes on along the minus strand of JACKOW010000001.1, from coordinate 190,555 downwards.
CACATTCTGCTCGCGGTCCAGCTTGTGGAACCAGGCCCGCACCTTGTGGCGCGATCGGGTGCTGGCCAGGTAACCCAGTTGTGGCAACAACCAGTCGCGCTTGGGCTGGCCTTCCTTGGCGGTCAGGATCTCCACCCTGTCGCCGGTGCGCGGCGTGAAGGTCAGGGGCACGATGCGGCCGTTGACCTTGGCACCGCGACAGCGGTGTCCGACTTCGGTGTGCACGGTGTAGGCGAAATCCAGCACCGTCGCGCCGCGCGGCAGATCGATGACCGCACCGCGGGGGGTCAGCAGGTAGACGCGATCTTCGAGCAGTTCGGTGGAAAAGCCGGCGATCAGCGCGGCATCGTCCTGGCCCTCGTCGCGGCTTTCCAGCAGCTGCCGCATCCACTGGATCTTGCGCTCGAAATCGGCGCCAGCGCCGCCGCCTTCCTTGTAACGCCAATGCGCGGCCACGCCGAGTTCGGCGTGCTGGTGCATCTCGTGGGTACGGATCTGGACTTCCAGCGCCTTGCCTTCCGGGCCGATCACTGCCGTGTGCAGCGAGCGATAGTCATTGCCCTTGGGTTTGGCGATGTAATCGTCAAACTCCTTCGGAATGGGCGTCCAGCGGGCATGGACCACGCCGAGCGCGGCGTAGCAGGTGGGCACGTCTGGAACCAGCACGCGCACGGCTCGTACGTCGTAGAGCTCGGAGAAGTCCACCTCCTTGCGCTGCATCTTCTTCCAGATGCTGTAGATGTGCTTGGGCCTGCCGGCGACATCGGCCTGCAGGCCGGCCGCGCTCAACGACTGCCGCAGTTCGCGCAGAACCAGATTGATGTAGCGCTCGCGATCCTCGCGGCGTTCATCCAGCAGGCTGGCAATGCGCTTGTAGGTATCGGGCTGCAGATAGCGGAAGACCAGGTCTTCCAGTTCCCATTTGACCTGCCAGATGCCGAGACGATTGGCCAACGGTCCGTGGATATCGGCGGTCAACTGGGCCAGCCGGCGGCGCTCCTCGGCATCACCGCGACTGGCAGCGCGCAGCCGCACCAGCTGCCGCGCCAGCAGGATGAAGACCACGCGCAGGTCGCGAATCAGCGCCAGCAGCAATCGACGCAGCCCCTCGGCACTGGCATTCGCCGCCTTGTGCTCGTGCAGCGGCCAGATCTTCTCGGCTTCCAGCTGACCCAGCAGCAAGGGCTCGAAGGCGGCGCCATGGCGCGCCAGTGCCTGCGACAGGGCCGCGGGCTGATGCAACAGCAAGGGGAACCAGGCAGCCGCCAGCAGGGTATCGCTGTCTACGCCGAGGTCCTGCAGCACATCCAGCGTTCGCGCCACTTCGAACTCGAGTTCAGCACCCGATTCCATCGCGGTGAGCTGGTCATGGATGATCTCAAAACCCGGGCCCAGTGCTTCGCCCAGCGTCGGATGCCTGAGCAGCCACTCGGGCAGGGTGCGCGGGGGAGCCTGTTCGCGGGTCTTCATGCACAACGATTATGACCCAGTGATCGATGTCACGGCGCTGGCAGACGCGAGGCACCTTGCGGACAAACCGCAGCCACTGGGCACTGCGGAGGCTCGAATCCGACAGGCGCAGCAACCCGCGCCTGTCGGGTACCAGCGCGCTTAGTTGGGCGGCTGCACCGTGACCGTGAAGGTCTTCTCGGTGGCGTCGACACCGCCGTTGGCCGTGCCGCCGTTGTCCTGCATGCGCACGCGCACCACGGCCGTGCCTGCGCTGCCGTTCAGGCCGAAAGCCAGTGTTCCCGATTCCGTAGAACCACCGTAGCTGATATCGGGCGTCGACGAGAAGATGGCTCCGCCCGAATCCACCGACACCACGCGCTCGACGAAGGTCTGACTGGCCTCGTCGCCGGCCGACACCGGTCCCTTGCGGATCGCCGTCACGAAATCGCTGACGATCTGGGTGCCAGTGGTGCCATTGGGCACCGAGATGTTCGCGCCCAGCGTGAACTCTGGCGCATCGTTGACCGCAGTGATCGTCACCGGCACCGCCTGAGTCACCGGCGTGAAGGTGTCGGTCAGCCCGATCGTGAAGCTGCCGGCGCCATTGGCGTTGGCCTGCGGGCTGATGCTCAACTGAAAGTTCGGTTCGGTGCCGGTGAACACGCAAGAACCGGTGTTCAGCAGGCTGCCGCCGACACTGCAGCTGAAGCTGGCGGGCGTCAGCACGCTGTCCGCGTCGCTGGCATTGATCTGAATACCGGCGATGGTCTGATCTTCCAGCAGCAAGCCGGCCGGCAACTGCACCGAGTTGATGACTGGCGGCGCGCTGGTCTGCACCGTGGCGGTAAGCGCACGCTGGTTGTTGCTCAGCCCCAGCTCACCTACGGCCGGCGGCGAAAAGGCGGCCGCGCTGACCGAGAACGAGGTGCTGTCCGGTGCCGAGCCCGACATCGGCCGCGACACGCTGAAATTGACGTTCGAACCTGGATCCAGCGACACCGCGTTCAACGCGATGTTGCCGGTACCGCTGCCCACGCCACAGCTGGCGCCGGCAGAGCCGGTGCAAGTCCAGCTACCTGCGCCCAGGGGCGCCGGGAAGCCGCCACTCGATTTCGGGAACCAGTCGCGCACGCGGGCATTGCTGATGGTCACACTGCCGGTGTTGGCGACCGTGATCGTGTAATTGAAGTTGGCGCCCGGTGCCACGGTCAACGGACCGCTGATCTGCACCGTCAGATCCGCGCCGGGCGTGCCTTTGGCCGCCTTGGCAAGCAGGCTCTCGAAGCCGTCGGCGAACAGGGAATTGATCGTCGGTCCACCGTTACTGCCCTGGAAACAGGAGGCATTGGATGCCGGCTGCATCACGCAGCAGGCCAGCTGGCCATCCGAACTCACCTTGAACAGGGAAGGCGATGCGCCATTGGTGAAATAGTCGAAATTGCTGATACCGCCGAAGATCAGGCCTGAGCTTTCGTTGTTCGGATCGCGATACTCCAGGGCCACGGGATTGACCGCACCGCCCGGCGCTGTGGCGAAGTCCGCGCACAACAAGGGCTGGGCCACTCGCAGATTGATGACCCGTCGACCATTGGCCACGCTGCGATTGAGGAAGTCGATGTTCACCGCCGTGACCAGGTCGATCCGCCCGGAGTTGTTGATCGCCAGCCCGGTGGACCCGGCCTTGACCGCGCGTTCGGCCTTTTCCGCCGCGTGCGCGGGCGCTGCCGCCAACACCACGAGCCCAGTTGCAATCGCCAATGCCGAACGAAACTGCATGAGTTGTTGTCTTCCCAATCAGCCAAAAGGTCTGCAGCAGCGAAGCTTCGCTACCGCGATCTGGCCGATTTTAGCCCGATTACCGTTGTTTTCGTAGTGTGAAGTCGCAGTTCACCCTGTTCACCATTCAGCGCGTGCTAGCAAACAAGGCCCGAAAGCGCGGCGAGTAGGCATTTTTCGACGGCTGCAACTGGTCGGAAATCCGTCTGGCCGCACGCAGATCGACGCGCACCTGCTCGAACAGGGCCATGTCCCGCTCGCCCCCCAGCACATACAGCTCGTAGCGGGCAGCGGCGCGCATCAACAGGGCTTCGGCGTGCGCAGCCGGCACCGAAGCCAGTTCCGATTCGTTGCTCCAGCTGGCCACCTTGGCGAAATCGCCCTGCAACCAGGCGGCGGCCAATGGCTGCAGACGCGAGCGCACCTGCCCGGCCAGCGCGCGGCGCGCCTGGCTGGTCTCCATCTGTCGGAGCGCCGATTCCAGCGCGGCACTGGCCGTCTGAATGCGAGCGGCGTCGCCGCTGGACAGCAGCGACCGTCCCTGATCGAGCGCCTTGCGCAGCGCCTGCGCTGCAGGGGTGTCGCCGTCGGCGTTGGCACTCAGTGCCCGGGCGCCGGCGTCTACCCCGCGTTGCAGTTGCGAGCGGGCATCGGCCAGGGCCACACCGCGACCTCGATTGACCGCATCGCCGAGGTCCGCCGCAAACTTGTCGACCCGCGCATCCAGCGCGGCAAGATCCCGCTCAAGTCCGCCGAGAGCACCGTTGTCGCGCGCCTGACGAATACTGCGAGCGCGGGCACCCGCCTGACTCAACTCGTCTTCGAGTGCGTCGCTGCGGCGCTGCCAGCTTACCCGTGCGGTGGCCAACGCGGTGTCGGACACAGCGCGCGCCGTCACCTTGAGCTTGTCAGTGATCCTGGCCAGCCGCGATTCCAGCGCCTGGGCCCGACTGCTGTCGAAGGCAGCGCTGCCGCTGACCGCGGCCGGCCGGGTGGGCTGCGAGGGTGTGGGTGCCGCTGGCGTGCTTGCCGATGGGGACGCTTGCGTCGGCGTCGGCGTTGGCGTCGGTGCCGGTCTGGCTGGTGCGGCTTCGGCCAGGCGCGTGGCGCAAGTCCGCAGCATCATCAGGCGACGATTCTCCTCGCGCAGACCGCGGGCAGCAGCGACGATGCGAGGATCGCTGAGCCATTCGGTGGCCTTGACACAATCCTTGCGCGAGAAGGCCGACAAACCCAGGTAGAACTGCGGCAGATAAGGCAGGTAGACCTGCCCGTACATGCGGATGTTGGCACGCGGGTCGGGATCGGGCTTTTCGGCCATGGCGCGTTGGATCAGGGCATCCGCCTTGGCCCATTCCTGGCGCTCGGCGGCGGCCACGCCCTCCTTGTAGTCGGACTTGTAGTCAGCCAGCGCAAGCACCGGCAGCAGCAGCAGCAGCAAGCCGAGCAGCCAAACGCGCATCACCAGCCCCCCTCGCGCATGAAGGCATCGGCGTCGTAGCCCGCGAATGTCACGGTCACACGCGTCAACTTGCCACTTTCGATCTGGATGCCTTCCTGGCGTCTGGCGCCGCCCTGCCCCGAAACCAGAGTCACCAGATAGCGCCCCTCCGGCAGCGTCAGCAGCAGCGGTGTCGCCGCATCCGCGGGCAGCGCGATGCGCTTGCCCGCGCCATCGACAACCTGTTCAATCTTGGCCCATGGCGCCGAGCTGACGGCCACCTGGCCCTGGCGCGCTTTCAGCGCCGCCTGGCGACTGGCTTCGGATGCGGCTTCACGCTCGGCACCGATGCGATTCTGGGCCTCGATCAAGGCCGGTACCGTCACCAGGTCTGCACGGGCCTGCCCGATGAGCGCCAGCGCGCCATCGTAGTCGCCCTTGCCGGCCAGGTTGTTGGCCTCGCTCAGCACCACCGTCGACAGCAGCTGTCGCATCTGCGCCAGTTCGGCGGTCGACTGGCCAAGTTCATCCAGTTTTGCCAACCCCGACAGCAGGGTCGCCAGACGCGCAGAATCCAGATCTCCAGGTGCCGCCAGCGTGCGATTCCAGTCTCCCACGGCCTGCTGGATCTCGGCCGCAGCGACACTTTGCTTGAGACTGGCGACCAGCTCTGCCAGATCCTTGTTGCGGGGCAGAACGTCGGCCAGTTCGGTCGCCGCGTCCAAAGCTGTCCGGGTCTCGCCGGCCGCCAGCGACGCTTCGATGGCCACCCTGGCAGCGGCAATGGCGCGCGGCTCCAGCGCCTGGAATTCGGGATCAGAGGCCAGCAAGGGGTGCAGCTGCAGGAACAGGCGCTGCACGCTCTCACCCGGCCCGGGCGCTGCCCCATCGACCAGTTCGCGCAAACGATCCAGACGTGCACGGTTCGCTGCTTCCTTGGCGAGCGTGTTGGCCAGCTGCTCGCGTTTCGACTTCAGTTCTGCCAGTTCGGGCGTGTCCGGCAAGCGCTCGTCCAACACCGCCAAACTGACATCCAACGCCAGGATGTCACGTCGTGCCAGTTCGCCGCGGGCCTTTTCGACCAGCGAATCCCCCAGGATCTTCACGGCGTCCAGCGTCTGCTCGGCGGTCTGGTGTACGTCCTGCATCTTGCGCACCGTATCGAGGGCGCTGTCCCCCATCGGTTCGTACAACTGCCCCTTCTCCATGCGCTCGGCAAACTCGGCGCGAAGAAAGGTCAGGAGTTTGACTTCGTTCTCCGTCGGGGGTTTGGGTCCGAGCACCATCCAGCCGATGCCGGCACCGACGGTCAGCAGCAAGAGTGCAGCGATGGCATATACCCACCAGGGGCGAGCGACAGCGCTGGCTGCGGCTGGTAATTTCTTCTTTGCCGGCCCGCGCCCGCGCGACCCGACCGCGCGCCGCTGTTCGGTCAACGCCGCCTTGAATTCGGCGTCGCGCAGGGTGTCGAAGGAAAAGCCCAGCTCACGCAGCTGCTCGGACCACGGCGTATCCGGACTGAAGCTGGCAGCCTGGCGCATGGCGTCGGAGTCGACGAAGACCTCACGCAGGGCGTGGGTGAACTCGCTCATGCTCGAGTAGCGATCCTCGCGACGCTTGGCCAGCATCCGGTCCATGACCGGCTGCAGATCGGCCAGATTGGGCGGCATCGTCGGCAGCGCTGCGGTGAGGTGCTGCATGCACACGGCAATCGGGGTGTCGCCCTTGTAGGGCGGCTGACCGGTGAGCAGTTCGTAGAACATGATGCCGAGCGCATACAGATCGGAGCGCCCATCGACCTCGCCGCCGGACACCTGCTCGGGGCTCATGTAGATCGGGGTGCCGACGATCATGTTCTCGGCGGTGATGCGGGTCTGACTGGCGGTAAGCTCGCGGGCAATGCCGAAATCGGTCAACACCGGCACCCGTCCGCCACGCAGCATCACGTTGGCCGGCTTCAGATCGCGATGGATGATGCCGAGCTTGTGCGCCTCTTCCAGCGCCGAGGCCACCTGAACGACGATGGCAATGGCCTCGCCGACCGACACGCCGCGCTTGAGCTGGTCGACCAAGGTGCCGCCGTCCAGGTACTCCATGGCGATGTAGGCCAGTTCATCGACCTTGGCAATGTCATAGATGCCGCAGACATTCTTGTGGGTGATCTTGGCGAGCGTGCGGCCTTCCCGCAGAAAGCGCTTTTCAGTGCGCTCCGGATCGTCATCGCCGGTGCCGCGCAGCACCTTGATCGCGACCTTCCGATCCAGCGAAATCTGAACGGCCAGATACACCGTGGCCATTCCCCCGGAACCGATCTGCTTGAGAAGCTTGTAGCCGGGGATTTCCGGAGTCGCCACGATCGCACAACGCCAAAGGGTCGAGCTGCCGAGTTTAGCATCGGCCAGGACGGGCGCTCGCGGGCAATTGCGAGGACCGGGAACCTTTGCGCAGATTGACGGTCGGAGACCCTCAACGCGCTATATTGCGCGCCCCTTTCCCGTCTGCGCGGGAAACCCCTACCGAGTACCAGGAGTTTTCGATGCTTTCCGCCCTGCTGTTGGTCGCCACACTTTCCGCCGCTGATTCGGCCCCCGCCGCCGATGGCGCCCACGTCAAGGCCGCGCTGGATCTGATCGCCGCCTCGCGCACGGATCAGATGTTCGATCAGATGAAGAACCCGACCGAGCCGATGGTCAAGTCGACCGTCGCCCAGTTCCAGGGCTGCGAATCGGCCCAGCCGGTGCTGGATGAGTTCTCCAAGGCCATGGCCGCCGTCAGTTTCAGCGATGAGCAGATCGAGAAGATCCGCCACGACGTGGCCGTGGTCTACACCGAGGTCTTCACCCAGAGCGAGCTGGAGGAAATGACCCGCTTCTTCAAGTCGGCGACCGGCGTGAAGATGCTCGAGAAGATGCCGGATGTCATGCAGAAGATGCAGGCCGCGCAGATGCAGGGCCAGGCCACCATGCAGGAAGGCTACAAGATCGCCCAGGGCTTCGGCCCGCGCCTGGAGGAAGCCTACAAGACCTGCGCCGCTGCAGCCGCACCGGCCGAAGGTCAGACTGAAGGTCAGTAATCGCGTAGGCCGGCGGCGACAGCTACCGGCAGGTCGAAGCTGGATTGAAAGAGCAGGCTCAGGCCTGCTCTTTTTTTTGCCTGTGGGAGCGGATTGATCCGCGACCTGCCCGTTCGCCACACCCGGCAAGAGCATCGCGGGCAGAGCCCGCTCCCACAGAGGCCCGGGACGCCACTTCCCTGTGGGAGCTGATTCATCCGCGACCTGCCCGTTCGCCACACCCGGCAAGAGCATCGCGGGCAGAGCCCGCTCCCACAGAGGCCCGGGACGCCACTTCCCTGTGGGAGCTGATTCATCCGCGACTGGCCTGCCCGCGGAGCGGATCCGCCCGCTATGCTCCAAGCGGTCCCAGCAAGGAGCAGCATCATGGCCAAGATTGAAGTTCGGGTACCGGATATCGGCAGTTATCAGGACGTGCCGGTGATCGAACTGCTGGCCCAGCCCGGCGATCAGATCCGGGTTGATCAGGGCCTGCTGACGCTGGAGTCGGACAAGGCCACGATGGAAGTCCCTTCCAGCGCCGCCGGCACCCTGGTCGAGCTGAAGGTCAAGGTGGGTGATTCGGTGTCTGAAGGCACAGTGGTCGCGATTCTCGACACACAAGCCGATGCCAGGATCGAGAACGCGCCAGCGGAGAAGAAAGCGGAGGCTGCGCCTGCCAAATCCGAGCCCGCGCCAGCAAAGGCGGCATCACCAGCCCCCGCCACCGCGCCCGCCAATACCGATCTGCGCTGCCAGCTGCTGGTGCTGGGTGCGGGTCCGGGCGGCTACACCGCGGCCTTCCGCGGTGCTGACCTCGGCCTCGACGTGATCCTGGTCGAGCGCTATGCCACCCTCGGCGGTGTATGCCTCAACGTGGGCTGCATTCCGTCCAAGGCGCTGCTGCACACCGCGCGCGTCATCGACGAGGCCAGCCATTCGGCCGAGCTCGGCATTTCCTTTGGCAAGCCGAAGATCGATCTGGACAAGCTGCGCGAGTACAAGGACAAGGTGGTCGGCAAGCTCACTGGCGGCCTGTCAGGCATGGCCAAGCAGCGCAAGGTGCGAGTGCTGCAGGGCAACGGCGAATTCAGCTCGGCCAACACGGTCACGGTCAGAACCGCAGACGGCGATCAAGTCATCGGTTTCGAGCACGCCATCATTGCCGCCGGATCACAGGCGGTGAAACTGCCCGGCCTGCCCTGGGACGACGCCCGCATGATGGATTCCACCGACGCGCTCGATCTGGCCGATATCCCGAAGAAGCTGCTGGTGATCGGCGGCGGCATCATCGGTCTGGAAATGGCTTGCGTGTATGACGCGCTCGGCAGCGAAGTGACCGTCGTCGAACTGCTCGACCAGCTGATGCCGGGCACCGATCCGGATCTGGTGCGGCCACTGCAGCAGCGCATCGGCAAGCGCTACGGCGGCATCCATCTGAAGACCAAGGTAGTCTCGGTGGAAGCGCAGAAAAAGGGCCTGCTGACTACCTTCGAGGGCGACAAGGCACCCGAGCCGATGCTGTTCGATCGCGTGTTGTGCGCGGTCGGACGCACCCCGAATGGCAAGAAGATCAAGGCTGAGGCAGCCGGCGTGGCGGTCAGCGATCGCGGCTTCATCGCCGTCGACAAGCAGATGCGCACCAATGTGCCGCACATCTTCGCCATTGGCGACATCGTCGGCCAGCCGATGCTGGCCCACAAGGCCACTCATGAGGGCAAGGTGGCCGCCGAAGTGATCGCCGGTCAGAACAGCGAGTTTGTTGCCCGTGTGATCCCCAGCGTGGCCTATACCGATCCGGAGATCGCCTGGGTGGGTGTCACCGAGAGCGAAGCCAAGGCCAAGGGCATGAAGGTGGGCGTGGGCAAATTCCCCTACGCCGCCAGCGGCCGCGCCATCGGCATCAATCGCACCGAAGGTTTCACCAAACTGATCTTCGATGAGGCCTCACACAAGATCGTCGGCGCCGGCATCGTCGGCCCCAACGCTGGCGACCTGATCAGCGAAGCCGCGCTGGCCATCGAAATGGGCTGCGATGCAGCCGACATCGGTCTGACCATCCATCCGCACCCCACCCTGAGCGAATCGGTGGGCATGGCGGCCGAAGTGTATGAGGGCACGATCACGGATCTGTACATCCCGAAGAAGAAGTGAATGATGGGGCACGGGACTCGGGACTCGGGACTCGGGACTCGGGACTCGGGACTCGGGACTCGGGAAATGCTCTCATCGGAAGCGTCATTGCGAGCGAAGCGAAGCAATCCAGATGCAGGTCGCGAGACACAGGATTGCTTCGTCGCTGCGCTCCTCGCAATGACGCCATGTTTTTGCATACGAGGCAGAGAACATGATTGACCACAGTTCAAGAACGCTTTCCGGACAAGAGGCAAACAAGCACCACCCAGGCGCGGCTCTTCCCCTGCCCCGTGCCCCCCGCCCCCTGCCCCGCTCCATCGCCCATCCCCTGCCACGCTTTTGTTCCTGGCTCGCAGTCTCGGTACTGACTCTGTCCCCGGCGCTGGTCTTTGCCAACGACGCCTTCCCCGACCAGCATCCGATCGAAGCCGAACTCACGCGCTGCATGGAAACGCCCGAGGGCATGAGCACGCAGGGCATGCGTCGCTGCATTGATCAATCCCAGGCGGCCTGGGACCGGGAGCTCAATCGGCTTTGGCGTGAACTGATGGCAGAGCTCGGACCGGAGGCGAAGGAACAACTGCGCATCTCGCAGCGGAAATGGCTAGCCTTTCGCGATGCCGAATACAAGGCACTGGACACGGCCTATGGCGCCATGTCGGGCACCATGTTCCAACCGATGCACGCCGAGGCCCTGGCCAACATCACCCGCGATCGCGCCGGACAGCTGGACAGTCTGCTCGAAGCGCAACGGGTCAACGCGCAATAAGCTGTCGAACATCCAGGAGTGAGCCATCGATGACCAGTCCCATCCTTCACCTGCCCGAGCATGATGGCGAGCGCCGCGAGGAGCGTGATGACATCGAGCGCCTGATCGCGGTCAGCCAGCATTTTGGTGCGGCCGTGGCCACCGATCTGCCGCGGATCGTGGTGGCCATCGATGGCACCGATGTCAGCCTGGCGCTGGCCGATCAGATCATCCAATGGCAGCAGGTCTATCGGTGGCCGTGCGCGGTGCACCTGCTGTGGGTGCATCCCTTCATTGGCAAGGAAGCCGCCGACCGCCAACTGGAGGCGAACGGTATCGAGCAGACCGCCGCGACCTGCGAGCGCCTGAATACCGCGGGGGTGGCCTACACCCGGCATCTGGTTATGGGCAATCCGGCCGCGTGCATCCTTCGCCGCAGTGTGGAGATCAAGGCCAGCATGATCCTGATGGGAACCCGAGGCCAAGGCCCACTGGGCAGCGCCCTGCTCGGATCGGTGGCCAACCGCGTCACCCAGGAGACCGAAATTCCGGTCACGCTGGTGCGCGCCTGATCGGTCGAACTGCGGGCACTGGCTGGCCGCTGAGCAGTCCTTCGGCACAGTACGCATAGAATGCGAGGCTGACCGTCGAAACGGCGACCCATGCTGGCGCGCATCCTGTTTCTATTGCTGTTGGTGATGAACCTGGCTGCAGGGGCCTGGTGGTATTGGCGTGTGCAGGCGCCGCTGGCTCCCGTGGCGCTTGCGCAAAGCGATGTTCCCAGCCTGGTGCTGTTGAGCGAGCGCGACAGCACGCTGATGGCTCAGGCAGCGCAGGCAGCCGATTCGTCGGCACAGGCGGCTGCAGATCCAAATCTGCCGCCCGCTGTATGCGCAGCGCTGGGTCCCTTCGAAACCCAGTCGGACCTGCGCCGCGGCATGGATCTGCTGACACCGCAGGTCAAGCGCATCCAGTACCAGGAAAGCAGCAGCGTGACCACACGCGGCTACTGGGTCTATCTGCCGGCCTTCAGCACCCGCGATGCCGCCCTGAAATCGGCGCGACAGCTGAATGCCGCCGGCGTACGCGACTACTACGTGGTCACCGCCGGCGATCACGAGAATACGGTGTCGCTTGGCCTGTTCCGTGATCGGGACAATGCCTCGCGCCGGCAGGCGCAGATTGCGGCGCTGGGGTTTCCGGCCCGTCTTGAGGAGCGTACTGAAGTGGAGCGCGCCTTCTGGATCGAATATGAGCGCGACACATCCGAGCCGCCCGACTACAGCGAGTTGCCCGGGGCCGCCGAACTCACCCTGAAACCGCGCAGCTGTGGCTGAGACGGGCGCCCGCCCACGGGTGCTGTTGCTGCACGGCATCTGGATGCGTTCGGGCATTACCGCCAGGCTGGATGCGCGTCTGCAACAGGCCGGCTTTCGGGTGCAGCGCTTCGACTACGCCAGCATCAAGTCGCCGGTCAGCGAGCACCATGCCCGCCTGGCGCGGGTCATTGATGCCGAAGGCGAGCCCGTGCACTTGGTGGGCCATAGCCTGGGCGGGGTCATTGCCGTGGACTTTCTGCGCAGCGCCCACGCCGCGGCCAGCCGCGTGCAGCGCGTGGTCTGCCTCGGATCGCCGCTGCGCGGCAGTCATCTGGCCCGGCGTCTGAACCGGATCAAGCTGGACAAGCTTGGTCTCGGCGGCGCGCGACAGATCCTGATCGACGGTCTGCCGGAATGGCAGGGAGATACCGCCATTGGTGTGATTGCCGGCGAGATTTCCTTCGGTTTGAGCCTGATTCTGGGTCCGCTGCCGCGACCCAACGATGGCACCGTGGCCGTCGCCGAAACCCGTCTGCCCGGCATCAGCGATCACTGTACCGTGGCCGCCAGTCACACCGCCTTGCTGTTTTCAGAGCGCGCCGCGGCACTGACGGCCCACTTTCTGCGACATGGGCATTTTGCTGACGCGGCGCCCGGCCCGCGGAGAGGCTGGTCGTAGGTCACGTTGGCCGCGAAGCGGTCTACGTGACTGGCAGAACTCATGGATTCAATGGATTGGAAAGGAAAGCGCGACGGACAGGGGACCGGTGTCCAACCCCGACGCATGATCTGATCGTGCCGCAACGTAGGCCCCCTGCCCCCTGCCCCCTGCCCCTTGGTTGATGCGCACCGCCAGAGGCGACCGCGACTCCATTCTGACACGGGCGCTTAACCCCACTCGCCGCCGCGCCTCGTTGTACGCAGGGTAGTCTTCCACTTCACCTGCGAGGAGAGCTCCGGTGTATCGATATCTGTTGCTGCTGACCTGCCTGACCTTGCCCGCGGCCCAGGCGCAGAACCCGGATGCCGAAGCCGTGGTGCATCCGCCTCAGGTATGGATAGCCCCGGCCAGCGGCTTGAAGCCGATCAGCCTGGGTGAACTCGATATCCAGATTCGCACGCAGGGCTTCATTGCCCGAACCACGTTGGAACTGCGTTTCGACAATCCCAACAATCGCGTGCTCGAAGGCGAGTTCGTGTTCCCGCTGGCCGCAGGTCAGACCGTGGCTGGCTATGCGCTGGAAGTGGACGGTGTCATGCGCGAGGGCGTGGTGGTCGACAAGGAAACGGCCCGCGTCGCCTTTGAGGACACCTCGCGGCGACGCATCGATCCCGGCCTCGCCGAACTGACCGTCGGCAATGTGTTCCGCACCCGGCTGTATCCGATACCGGCGCAAGGCAGCAAACGCGTGCGCCTGCATCTGGAAGCCACGCTGTCCGATCAGGGTGACAGCTGGCGCTATCGGCTGCCGATGTACTTCAAGGATCCGGTGGCGCGGCTGCATCTGCGCGCCGAAACCGCGTTGATCGCGGGCAAGCCCTTGAGCGATGACGGCAAGGTCGATCCGGATCTGCGTTTCGATCGCAGTGGCACGGCCTGGGTCGCCGAGTACACCCGCGAACAGGTGCGCCCGCGCAGCGAACTGGCATTCCGGATTCCAAAAGGACAGGGCCAGGCACAGATCGAGGCCGCCGACGTGATCGATCCAGCCTGGCGCAGCGTGGTGGCTCTGATCGACAGCGGCCGTCCCGAGCGCGACACGGCCATTCGCCCGCGCCGGATCGCACTGTTTTTCGACGCTTCGGCCAGCGCCCGCGAGCGCAATCGTCAGCACGAGACGGCCGCGCTGGCCGCCTGGCTCAAGGCCCTGAACAAGGTGGACGTGCAGCTGGTGGCTTTTCGCAATGACGCCGATCCGGTGCAACGTTTCAGCGTCCGCGGCGGCGATGGCAATGCTCTGCTGGCAGCGATCGAGGCCCTGCCGCTGGACGGCGGCAGCAGTTACGGAGCCATCGATCTGCGCGCACTGGGCAAGGTCGATCAAGTCCTGATCATCGGCGATGGCCTGAGCAATTTTGGCGCCTCCGAACCCACGCTGGTGGACAGCGGTGGTCGGCGCCCGACGGTGCAGCTGATGCACGCCGCCCAGCGCGCCGATCACGCCCGGCTCGCGCGTATCGCCCGCGCCGGCGGTGGCGAGGTTATCGACCTCGGCGCCTTGAGTAGTGCCGATGAGGCCGCCGGGCGACTGTTGCAGCGGCAGTGGCGCTTGCTCGCAACCCGGAGCATCGGCGGCAGTTGCAGTGACATCAGTCCGCAGGCGCCGACCGCTGTGGAGCGCACCCTGACCATCAGCGCACGCTGCCGCGGCCGTGGCACGCTGGAACTGAAGCTTGGCTATGGCGAAGACGCGGTGGTCACTCGCAGCATCGCCTTCGGCCGGGCCGAGCCCGCTAATGCAGCACTGGCCGATACCGTGCATCGACTGTGGGCCCAGGCCTGGTTGGCACAGCTGGCGAGCGCCGCCAAGCCCGACAGCGCGGCGATGAGCGCCATCGGCAAGCGCTTTGGCGTGGTCACGGCCGGCACCTCGCTGCTGGTACTGGATCGCATCGAAGACTACGTGCGCTACCGCGTGGAGCCCAGGGAAGCGCCGTTGCTGGCCGAGTACCGGCGCCTGATCGCAAGCCAGCCCAAGCCGCTGGCTGATCCTGGCCTGGAAGCGCGCCTGCAATCGCTGCGGCAACGCTGGCAGGAATTCCGTGACTACCACGCCGCCAGCTATCCCGGCATCGAGACGCTGCTGCTGCCCATGGCCGAGACCGAGTTCGCGGCTTGGCCGGATAGCACGGACAAGACCTGGTCGGCGGGGCGCGGCCAGGCGCAGACATTGCTGAAGCAATCGCGGACACTGGCGCAGCGCTGGCTGCGTGAGGGCGCCGAGCCCGATTCACGCCGTAGCTGGGAGCGCCAAGCCGCCGCGGTGGTCTTTGCGCTGGAAGCCTTGCGGGCGCAGCGTGAGCAATTGCCGCAGATGGCCAGCCCACGCCAGAATCGTGCCGAGGTAGACGACCAGCTGGCCGATCGCGACCGAGGCCCAGCGCGGGAAGTGGCCAGCATGCAAGCCGGGGCCTCGGCACCGGCACCCAGTTCACCCCGTCCAGCGATGCCGGCATCCGCACCGTCGGTGCCGATGCCGGTTTCCGAAGAGCGGCTGGACAGTCCGGCCGCGGCGGCGAAAGCGGCTGGCGGCCCGGCAGCCGCGGAGGCCGTGAGCAACTTGTCGGCTCAGATAGAACTTTCCGGGTGGAATCCGGAGACGCCCTATCTGGCCGATATCCGCGCTGCCGACGATCCCTACCTCGCCTATCTGGCCCAGCGCGAAGTACATGGGCAGATGCCGGCCTTCTATCTGGATGTCGCCGACTTCCTGCGCGTGCAGGCCAAGGCGCCGCGACTGGCGCTGCGGGTGCTCTCCAATCTGGCCGAACTCGACACCGAGAACACCGCGCTGACCCGGGTGCTGGCCTATCGGCTGGGGCAATGGAATCTGTACGCGCTGGCGGTGCCGCAATTTGAATCTGCGCTGGAACAGCGTCCGGAGGAGCCGCAGAGCTATCGTGATCTGGCCCTGGCACTGGCACGACAGGATCAGCCCGATCGCGCCCGTGCGGTCGAGTTGCTGTGGAAAGTGGCCATCGGCGAGTGGCATGGGCGCTTTCCGGATATCGAGATCATCGCGCTGCACGAACTCAATGACGTGCTGGCGCAGGCGCCGAAGGAATTCGATCTGGATCTGGCCGGGTTGGGCATTCCGACCGAACTGCTGGACCCGGTCGCCGTCGGACTGCGCGTGGTCCTGAGCTGGGATGCGGACAACACCGATATTGATCTGTGGGTGGTGGATCCGAGCGGCGACAAGGCGGTCTACAGCCAGCCACGCACCCGCACCGGCGGCTACATGAGCCGCGATTTCACGGGCGGCTATGGCCCGGAGGTCTACACCATCCGCCGTCCGCTGCCCGGCACCTATGTGGTACTCGCCAACTATTTCGGCGATCGCCGCCAGAGCCTCACCGGCCCGGTCACCATCCAGCTCGAATTCCAGACCCGCTTTGGCACCGCCCACAGCGAACGCGCTGCCACCACCCGACGTCTGGAAAGCGGCAGCCAGACCATCGAGATCGGTCGGTTCAAGGTGGGCTCCTAGGAGCTGGTTGTGGGTTGTTGGTTGTTGGTTGTGGGTTGTTGGTTGTGGGTTGTGGGTTGCGGGTTGTGGTTAGTGGGTTGTCGGTGTGACGCCGTGTTCCAGCGTCATTGCGAGCCACCTGTGTCGGCCTGAAACTGCCCACGGGCCATGAACCACAAACCCGCCCGTAGGAGCGACCTCGCGTCGCGACCGGCAAGTCGCACGTCCGACGCAGCGGTCGCGCCGCAAGGGCGCTCCTACAGGTGAACAAAGAGAATCAACGAGTTGCGATATGGGTTCATGGAGAGCCACCTGTTTCGGCCCGACACTGCGCACGGGCCATGAACCCTGGCAGGCACGAAGCGGCCTTGAGGAGGGACGCGCGCCTGCGCGGCCGCTCTTGATCGCCGCTCAGCGCAAAGCGGCGCCGCAGCGCGGCGCCCTCCACAGCAGCGACCCGATACCCCCGGTGCCCGGCGCTGGAATGCGGTTCATGGAGAGCGTAACGAAGCAATCCAGGGGCGTGCGGCGCTACCCTGGATTGTTTCTAACGCAGAGAACGCCGAGAAAAACCCGTTCCAGGGCTGCTCTGCTCTTCTCCGCGTGCTTTCTGCTTTTCCTCGGCGTTCTCTGCGTCCTGCTTCTGATGTCGACCCGCCCTGATGCCGGATTTTCGCGGGTAGCGGGGCCAGGACGCGCTACTGGCGGCGCAAGGCCGTCCGCAGCAGTTCCAAAGCCAATCGACTCCAGGCGCCCAGGCGCACCAGCGCGCGCACGGGCCAGGCGGTGTTGGGGCCGTCGAACTTGTCGAAATAGCGCAGCAGGCCGCGGTGCTTCGCCAGAGCCACGCGGAAGGGCCGACGGCGGCTGGACACGCCCTTGAGGTGTACCACGCGCACCGCCGGATCGCACCAGACCTCGAATCCGAGCTCACGAATGCGCCGGCACAGGTCGAGATCTTCGGCGTGCATGAAATAGCCTTCGTCGAAACCACGGGCAGCCGTGTAGGCCTCTCGCTTGATCAGCATCAGCGCCCCGGAAATGGCATCGCCCTGGATGGGCTCGCGGCTGCCGTAGGGAATCGAGATGGGCACGCCTTCGAAGGCGTCGAAACGGTCCAGGCCTAGAGCGCTGGCCATGGCCCGGCCAGGCAAGGGATCTCGGCGTAGACTAGCCGGATCCGGGCGACCCTGCTCGTCTACCAGCAGGGCGCCCAGCACGCCCATTCGCTGGCGCCCGTGAACGCTGGCGGCCAGCCGTTCCAGCGTGTCCGGCTCGACCAGGCAATCGGGATTGAGGAACAGCAGCCACGGGGAGTGACTGGCTCGGGCGCCGCGGTTGCAGGCCACGGCGAAGCCCGGATTGCTCGGCAGGTCCAGGCGGATGACTCGGCGGTCATCGATCTCGGCCAGCAGCGCGTCGATCTCACCCGGCGCCGAGCCGTTGTCGACCAGGACCAGTTCGGCCAGCTCCGCACAGCGCAGCAATCGTCGCAGACAATCCCCCAACACCGGCCCGGTGTGGTAGTTGACGACGACCGCTGCGACATGCACGGGCGGGACTGCCCGCTAGCCCAGCAGCGACTCGGCGAACTTGGGTGCCAAGGCGAAGGCCGTGGGCCAGGCGCGCACTGCGGCGGCCAGTTGTCGGGTCTCGGTGCGCAGACGTTCGGCGGCACCGGCGGCATCGAGACTGTCCGGCCATTCACCGAGGCGAGCCACACTGTTTCGGGTGAGTTCCTTGCTGGTGGACTGGATGATCTCGCGCAAATCAGCCTCCCAGTAGATCGGGGCCTGCTTGCCTGCCTCTTCCAGGCGGCGCTGCAGATCGGCGACCAGATCGGCGCGCTTGTAGCTGAGATAGGTGTTCAGCTCGCTCTGCAGTGCATCGCTGGAGGATGCGGCGAAATCGTCCATCAAGGCGGCGAGATAGGCAGCGCGGTCTTCGGCATCGCTGCTGCGGCATTCGCCGGCACGGGCCTGGATATGGTCAGTGAAGAAGGCCGCCGAGTTCGGGGTGAACGGTCGTCGCGCGGCCTCGGAGCGCTTGATCGGCGGCTGCCACTGACTACCGACAGCGGTATTGGTGTGGATGACCACCGATTCTGGATCAAGAAAGCGGGTCAGCACGCCAAAACTCGGGCCCACGCGGGGGCCGGCGCCCGGCAGCACGAAACCGGACAGCACGCTGAGGTCCAGTGCGCTCGGCTGGTAGACGCTGTTGAGCGTGACTCGGGCACGGTTGATGCCGTGGCAGACTTGATCGCCCTCGAACTGACGCATATAGGATTCGCGCGAGCCCCAGAGCCGGTCGCGTGAGCGATTGTCGAGTTGGTACAGCCAGATATTGTGAGGCGCTTCAATGGAGCCCACGCTGCCCTGAACCAGAGCGGCCACCCGGCCGCGCGGATCGAAGGCGCGGATGGCCGGCAAGGGCGCGCCCTGGAGCGCACCGGGGGCCAGGTGCCAACGCCCCGGCTTGCTGACGCAGCGACCCAGGCTCTCGCCCAGATAATGCTGGGCGATGTGGCCGAGCTGGCCATCTTCGTAATCGACCTCCAAGGCGGGCATCGGCTGATCGGGCTGATAGAACCAGGCCTCGCGCTGATTGCTGTGCAGCAGATCGATGCCGCCGGTGGCATTGGGCATCTGTCGCTGCGGCAGGTACTGGCGGTCGTCAAAGACCAGCGGCCGGCGCCCTGAGGCGAGCAGCACCATCCAGTTGAACAGCTGACCGCGCGTCGGTGCCTCGTCCTCGCCGAGCAGCCAGGTCAGGGCTGCGGCCTGGGCTTTCATCTGGCCCTGCAAACGGGCAATGAAAGCCGCGCGCTCGGTATTGCCCAGGTAGCGCAGACCGGCATCGCGCCGGCGCTCGTCCACCACGCGCCGATTGGCTTCGCGGGAAGCCTGACTGCGGGAACCATCCAGCACCACGATGGGCAGGTGGTCGATGCCCGGATCATCGGCCTTGATCAGACTGTCGATGATCCGCGCCAGTCCCTCGGGGCGATCTTCGGCGAGCACGAACACCGGCCCCAGCGGTGCCAACCTGCGCCCGGGTTCGCTGCCGAAACCGCCCAGAATCTGGTCGGCACTCTGCAGCAGCCCGCGATCGACCAATCCAGTCAGCACGCGACGAACCCCGTCCTCCTGTCCGCGCAGATTGGGCATGGCCGACAGCATCTGCTTGAGATGATCGTCCAGCGTCGCGAAGCTCTTGCATTGATCCAGCGCTTGAAACACCTCGAAGGTCATGACATGACGCTCCTGGGTGCGCGGATTCTGGATCATGCATTCCTGGCTGGAGAGCGGCGCGACCATGCCATCGTCGGCGGCGAACAGGGTGTCGGATTTGGGGCTTGCGATCACTGCGCTCATGGTTTCCTTCCTTGGTGTTGCGCCTGCTCCGCGAGCAGCGCTTCTGCGTGCGCCAGGCGCGCCCGCAAGTCGGCTATTTCCTGATCTTGGGCGATCAGGCGGTGTCCGGCGGCAATGATCCGCCGGATTTCTTCGTTGTAGTGCTCGTACACGGTCTCGGCGGCATCGCCGAAGAGATGCAGGGCGCCGGCGGGCGCCACACGTTCCAGCGGTTGCGCCGAGCACACGGCGAGAAAGTACAGGGCCTGGTAGTCAGGCCGTGCGCTGACCGTACCGTCAGACCTCAGGGTGCTGACGCGGGCCTGACTCGGCGGCTGATCCGGATCCCACAGCAGCGACTGGAACAGCAGTTTCTGGCAGTAGATCCGGGTATGGGCGAAATTCGCTTGCAGCAGTGTTTCGAGTTCCGCGCGGTAGAGCTCGCGGACGTGATATTCATTGCGATAGTCACGCAGATCGCTGTAGGTGTGCTTGTCCGGGGACGAGATCAGCAGTACGCCATCGGCAGTCAGCAGGCGCCTGAAGCCAGCCAGCATGCGCTCCTGCTCGTGCACATGCTCCAGTGTTTCGAAGGACACGATGACGTCGAAGGAGGCGTCCGGCAGCTGGTCCAGCGCGGTGACATCCTGCTGCTGAAAGCTCAGACCCGGGCGTGACGAATAGCGCCTCCGGGCGTGGGCAATGGCTGCGGCATCGACGTCGAGACCCAGCACGCTGGCGCTGGTCCAGGCCAGCAGTGCACTGCCGTAACCCTCGCCGCAGGCGGCGTCCAGCACACGTTTGCCGCGACAGAAATCCACGGCATAGGCGTAGCGGTGCATGTGCTCGTACCAGATCTCGCGCACGCACTCGGGCGTGAAGCGTTCACCGGTGAAGGGCAGGATGTCTGGTTCAGTTGTGCTCATGGTCGCGCGTGCGCCGTACTCGGGCGTGTTCCCGTCTAGCAGATTGGTACGATTGGCCGAAGATCAAGTTGCCGTGCGCATCAGCCGGACATGGCTGCGAGAGCCCGGTAGCGCAGCAAGGCCCGTTCGCGCAGGGGCGCGAGGGGGTCGGCCGCAATGAATTGTGCAACCGCGTCATTGTAGCCGGGATAGCGCGCCAGCAGGCGCTGCAGGTTGTCTCCGCCCGGTTTCAGCCCCAGCGGCGCAAAGGATCCGCCGCCAGCGTGAACCACATAACAGTGGTCGGCCAGGATGTTCCGCCAGCCATGGCCGGCCGCGCGCAAACAGAAGTCATTTTCCTCGCCGTAGCCGCGGCCGAAGGTGGCTTGATCGAAATCACCGATCTGATCCAAGGTCTCACGTCGGATCAACATGCAGAAACCCACGGCCGTGGGCAGCTCGGGATAGCTCGGCGGGCCGGCGCTGGCCAGCGCCGCTGCCACGATCTCGGCGTCGGCGGGTACCGGATTCACCTGGCAGAACAGGGGCCAGGAACAGATCTCGGCATTGTTGGAAAAGGGCGTGACCGTCGCGACGCGCTCGTCACTGTGCAGCGCCTCGCGCAGGTGCGCCAGCCAGCCCGGCGTGACTTCGGTGTCGGCGTTGAGCAGCAACACGTCGCTCTCGGTTTCGGCAAAACCTCGATTGACGCTGCCGACGAAGCCCAGATTCTCGGCATTGACGAGGATCCTCGGTCGCAGCGGCGAGGTCCGGGCCCAACTGGCCAGCAGCGGCGCGATCGCCGGATCGGGCGAGGCGTCGTCGACAATCAGAATACGCGCCTGTTCCACGGGCGTGTGCCGGTCCAGCGCAGCCAGACAACGCTCCAGCAATTCGCGGGCGTTGTAGACCGGGACCACGATGTCGATGGGTCGGATCACGATTCCCAGTTGTGCGGCAGCCGGATCATGCCGAGTTCGCGGGTGTCGCCGCGAATCACGATCTCGCGGACCTCGGTATCGAACATGCGCATGCCCTCGGGATCCAGTGCATGCAGCTTGATGGTGTATTGCCCCGGCAGCAGGTGCAGCGCATGAAAGATGAAGCGGTATCGATAATCACCGCTCTCGGTTCGGCTGGCGCTGGCACCATCGATCTCGCTGGAGGTTCCATAGACGGCGGTACCGTCGGCCCGCGTCACGCCGATCGCCAGATGGGGCACCCGATCGTCGCCCGAATAGAGATCAGCCTCGATCCGCAGCTCGCGCTCCCGCGGTAACAGCAGGGGGGTCAGGCCGTCCTTGCCATTCAGGCGCACCGACTCGATGCGGTAGCCATCGGCGCTGACTTGCTTGGGGCCAGCTTCAGATTCCTTGGCGGTCTTGCGTTCGTGATAGGCCAGATAGTCCTGAGTGACTTCGTAGACGTCGCCATAGGCCTGGATTTTGCCGCCCTGCATCCAGAGCGCATGGCGGCAGAGTTTCTGGACGTGATACATGCTGTGGGACACCAGCAGCAGTGTGCCGCCATCGTTCAGATAGTCCTCGATCCAGCGCACACATTTCTTCTGGAAGGACTCGTCACCCACTGCCAGCACTTCATCGGTGATCAGGATGTCCGGTCGCCTCGCGGCCACGACCGCAAAGCCCAGACGCACGACCATGCCGGTGGAGTAATGCTTGATCGGCTCGTCGATATAGCGGCCGATATCGGCATACTCGATGATGGCCTCGGTCTTCGCGCGAATATCCGCCTCGCTCATGCCCATCAGGGCCGCTGCCGTGGCAATGTTCTCGCGCCCGGTGTACTCGGGGTGGAAGCCTGCGCCCAGTTCCAGCAGCGCCGCGACCGAGCCGTTTACCTCCACGCTGCCGTCAGTGGCATTGAGCACGCCAGTGATGACCTTGAGCAAAGTCGATTTGCCGGCACCGTTCTCGCCGATGATGCCCAATGACTCGCCGCGGCGAACGCTCAGATTGATGTCCTGCAGCACCGCGACGTCGGCGATTCCGGTTCTGCCGGTCAATACCCGCAACATCGCCCGCACGCGGTCGGCATTGCGGTGTACCAGCGGGTAGCGCTTGGCTACGCCCTGGAGTCTGACCAGCAGATCCGTCACAGGAAATCCTCGAAATGTCGGCGTAGCCGGGTGAAGACGAAGGTACCGAAGCCAAGCATCGCAAAGGCCAGCAGCGCGGCCTTCAGGTCATCAATGCCGAAGGCATATTGCGAGTCCAGGATCAGGTGGCGCAATCGTTCTGGATAGTAGGTCAGTGGATTCCAGTCCATCAGGCGCTGCGCGAACTCGGGCAGCATGGCGCGCGAGTACAGCACTGGTGTCAGGAAGAACCAGAAGGCCAGCAGCTGTGCCAGAACCTGGGCCAGATCGCGTACGAAGACCTGGATGGCCGCCATCATCAAGGCAAAGCCCAGCGTCCAGACCACCAGCAGCGCCAGCACCGGCAGGGCCAGCAGCACGCCCAGCGGGTCAATATGGCTTCCGGTGGCGGCGAGTATCGTCAGGGCCGCTGTATAGCCGACCAGATGCAAGGCCGCGGAGGCAAATACCGAAGACAGCACCAACAACTGCGGCTCAACCGCGACCTTGCCGATCAGCGAGGCGTTGTCGATGACGCTGGTGGTAGCTCTGGATGTCGATTCGGCAAACAAGGTCCACGACCAGAAGCCGACGCCAATGTAGGCCACCAGTCCATGTTCTTCGGCGCCGGCAACCCGAGCCTTGAAGATGTACTGGAACACCAGGGCATACATGAGCAGTTGCAGTGCCGGATGGACCACCGCCCACAACAAACCACTCATGCTGCCGAGGTAGCGCGAGCGGAACTCGCGCAGGAAGAAGTGCCGTAGCAGTTGCACGGGAGACTACTTGGCACCCTTGTCGTCAGCGCTCTGGGCGTCGGTGTCCTCGCCGTAGATCAGGCCGGCGAGATTGTCCGGGAAGGCCTGCAGTTCCGCGGTGGACATCAACTCGCCGCGATAGTCCAGGACCACACGGCGACGGGCGTCGTCCTGCAGTTTCTCGACGATGCGAGGCTTGGCCTGCTCGAAGGTCAGCGCGACTTCGTCATTCTTTTCGACCAGCTGCAGCAAGTGATAGCCAAACTGGGTCTTGATCGGATCGCTGAGTTCGCCGGGGGTGGTCAGACTCAGCGCGGCCGCCGCGAAATCCTCGTCGATGTCCTTGTTGCCGTCGATCACCTTGATGATCCCGGCATTGGTGGCTTTGCTGGGATCATCGCTCAGTTCCAGCACCTTCTCGGCAAAGGTGCCAGCGTTGGCGCCCTTCAGTTCCTCGTGCAGGCTGGTGATCTGGGCCTTGGCCAGCACGTCGCCGCGCTTCTCCGGCGAGATCAACAAATGACGCACGGTCGCGATCTTCGGCGTATGCATATCGGCCTTGTTGGCCAGATAGTATTCGCGCGCCAGCGTTTCGAAGTTGCTCTTGATTCGGGTGGCGCGGATTTCGTCCAGGCGGTAGACCGCCAACACATCATCCCTCGCCTGCTCCAGTCGCGCCTGCAGGGCGGCGTCGTTGGCTGCCTTTTCCGCATTGACGTCATGAGCGATCTGCCGGGTGATCAGCAGATTTTCGAGCATGTTGTTGATCTGCTTGGGGTCAGAAAGCAAGGCATTCTGCTTGCGCTCATCCAGACCCATGAGCTTGGCCATGACGTCAGCCACCGTGACCACGGCGTTCCCACGCTGGACCACCGGGCACTGGGGTTCATGACAGGGCTTCTTGTCGGTCGAATCCTGGGCATATGCATGCGCCGCGGCGACGAGGCCGAGCGCAGTGATCAGACTGCGGGAAAACATCATGAAGGGTACTCGCTGTTGAACGGATCATTGGCAGAATGCGCCGAAAACGCATCTGGGAGACATCAATGACCACAGGTCGGCGGAAAAGTTGCAACTGAGTACGGGTGCAGGGCTGAGCCCTGCACCCGCGGAATTCAAAGCTGGCCCTGGGTCTATCGGACCAGCATCAGCACAGGACTCAATCCTGGACCTGGTTCTGGGCGTCGGCACCGCAACTGCTGGGGCCGATCGGGCAATAGGGCCCCGAGCCCGGCACGGTGGTGCCGCCG
The DNA here is from genome assembly GCA_024234055.1 of Rhodanobacteraceae bacterium. Lineage (NCBI taxonomy): Bacteria > Pseudomonadati > Pseudomonadota > Gammaproteobacteria > Lysobacterales > Rhodanobacteraceae > Rhodanobacteraceae bacterium. Next base: position 166,071 of record JACKOW010000001.1, on the reverse strand, counting down.
TAGGTCCAATTCAGCCAATAGGTGGTTCCGGGTGTCAGCGAACAGCTGAACTGGGTCGAGCCGTTGGCCCAACCGATGGAGACGAATCGGGACACTGGCGACAGGCAGTTGGGGCCCAGCTTGCTGGGATCAAAGCAGCCTTGCTGATTTTGGGCCGAGATGGACATCAAGCCAACACCGTCGCCATCTCCTGGATAGTCCGAGGTGGCAAAGGTACCGAACTGGCCGGGGGTTGAGGTGGCCGTGAAACTGTAGGCGACGTAGCCATTGAATGGAACCAGAATGCGCTTGCGAACGCCAAAGGCCGGCCAGGCGTTCTGGGCGTTACTGAATACGCTCGCGTAATTCGCGGTTTGCGCCGTGGGATAGGCGGCGATGCAATTGCCCCCACCGCCGCCGGATTGGACGACCACCTGAGTAGTCTGGCTGGCATTGGTCGTGCCATTGGTGCAGGTCAGCTGGAAGGTGATGGTCTGGGCGGTACCGGGTGCGGCAAAGGTCTGGCTGCCGCTCGTCGGCAGGGTGCCGAAACTGGACCAGGTGGTGCCCGCGCCCTGGCTGGGCGAGCAGGAAGTCGTGTTCGACGAAGACCAGTTCAGGGTGATATTTGCGCCGGTCTGCACGGCAGAAACACTGGGAGCAAAACTGTTGATGGTCGGAACGGGTTGCCGGTTACAGGATATGTAGTCACCGACCGAGGAGCGGACGATCACGTTACCGGTGGACGCATTGATGCTCACCGCGCTGACCGTCGACGAACTGCTCAGACTGATCGGAGTGACGTTGTCCAGTGACACGGTTTGCGCAGTCGCGTGGCCGCTCAGGCTCAGAAAAGAAGGCAGTGCCATCAGAGCAAACCAGGCAAAGCGAGATTGCAGGTACGACTGCATCAACCATACTCCCAACAAGAACTTCAAAGGCGCATGAAGGCTGCCACCGATCGGCGTGAACTGCAATCGTTGACAGTGCCTCGGCGGTGTCATCACCAATTTCGGACAGCGTTGCTTAACGCCATGCCGCCGCCTTTCGGACCGCGGAAAAGAAGAAGGGGGGCTTTCGCCCCCCTTCCGTGTTGCTACAACTCAAGCGTGGATCAATCGCAAGGAGCCGTACCGTAGGCACCCTTGAAGCAAGCGCGCGAGGCGCGGTGCGGGTAAGCACCGGCGTACGAGGCCTGCAGACCAGCGCCCTGGTTCACGTTGACAACGCGCAGAGCCCAGAAACCAACAGCCGGGAGGCCGTAGTAGCTGTCAGGCGTGTTGCCAGCACCCGGGTTGGTCTCGACCAGCGGAGCGCGGGTCAGCGGGGTCGGGATGCCCTGGCCGTTGATCGCGTTCTCGTCGTAGAAGCCCAGCCAGAACCAGCCGTTGGTGAACGTGCGCTGGATGATGCCGAAGACTTCCAGATAGGTCGGGATACCAGTCCACAGCGAACCAACGCTGCCGGCTGCACCCGGAGCGCCGAGGATCGGCGTCGCGGAACCCGAGCTCAGCGGGGTCTTCGAGAACCACAGCGGGTTGGCTTCCCAGCAAACCTGCTGCTGGCCAGCACCCGGCGAGAAGTCGAACAGAGCGAAGGTGTTCTCTTCACGATCGTAGATGCGGCTGGAAACGCGCTCGCAACCACTGTAGCCGTTGGTGAACGGAGCCGAGAACGTGGTCGAACCCGTCACGTGGAACTTGCGGGTCGGGAAGGTGACCACCCACTCAGTGCCTGCACCCAGGTTCTCGTCCAGCTCGTATTCGTTGAACACGGCTTCACGCATGAACAGAGCCGACACAGCGCGGAAACCACCACCACCGGCGGTCGACCAGTTGCTGGTGATCAGACGACCACGGTCGAACACGTAGCTGGTGACGTTACCCGGCGTGGTGCTGTTGACACTGGCCAGATTCGGCAGCTGCGAACCCGGAGCGGTGTGCTGGATCGAAGCCGAGAAGCCGTCGATCGCTTCAGCGTTGTAGCTCAGGTAGGTACCGTCAGCGACGTCAACGATGGCGGCGCCACCGAACAGACCACCCGACGGCGGCTCGAGGTCAAAGAACGGATCCTGGACCCAGATACCGTTGGCGCCCGGGCTACCCGAACCCAACCAGGCGGCTTCCAGGAACGCGCAGGAACCCGGACGACCGTTGCTGTGGGTCAGAGCGCTGCCGAAGGTCGAATTCGTCGGGATGGAACCCATCTCGATGATTTCGATGTAACCGTCGCGGGTACGGGTGAATGCACCGGTGTTCAGACCAGCCGCCGAGAAATCGGTGAAGGCGGAGGTACGGAACGGGAAGTAACGGCGACCGTCTGCCAGGGTCGGCAGCAGGAAGATACCGTCTTCGATACCCGGCACGGTGCAGCTGGTGTCGGTGGTGACGATGTTACCCGGGCCGGAATCGGCCAGCGAGAACAGACCGGCGGTCCACACGTCGTACTCGGACAGGTACAGATTGAAGTCGAGCACTTCACGCGAGTTGCGCGCATCCAGGAAACGGACCTTGACGGCCTTGCCGGCGCTGGTGGTGTTGACGACCGACATGACGGTCGTGTTGCCACCATTGACGGTGTAGTACGGGTAGATCAGGACCTGACCAACGCCATCAGGATTCAGGTTCACCGCGGTGGAAATATTCGCGATGCCAGCGACGCCGGCGAGGCCGGCTACGATGGCAGTCGCCATGGTGTTCTTTTTCATTACAACACTCCTAGTCAACTACAGGGCTTGGCCTATTCCAACCTTACTCCGAGTTGGGGGTTGACCCCTCTTTTCGGCAAGGTTAGACGAGAGCACGACGAATGCTAAGACAACTCGAACAAGCATGCAACAACCGATCAACGATCGGCATTCGGAACCAAGTACCACTCTCCATCACTCAGAATCCAGTTTTCGGTGACTACGTTGAGCGCATCCACTGTCCCAACGCGCATCACTGGCATCTGAAACTGAGCATTGACTTGTATTTCTACGGTACAAACGTCCGGCTCGCAAGTGGCTTTCTGAAAAAAGACGCTGGTCCACTGCACCGGACGGTCCTTCATGGTCCGAACATAGTTCTCGCGGGTCTGCACTTCGCGGTAGCCCGGAGAGAGCAAGTCATAGGCCTTGTCGAAGTCGCGCTCGATCAGCAGATCCCAGCGCTGGACCGCGCGGCGCTTGACTTGTTCTTCGGGCGTCGCCTTGGACCCGACGTCAGCCGTAGCGGATTCCGGACGTGTGGCGCGCTGTCCGCATGCCGCCAGCGTGAGCACGGCAAGCCCAACCAGCGCGGTGCGCGCCATGGGGCCAAATTTGAATCTCATCCTTCTACTCCTTGGTCTTCATCATCTGCTTTCAGTCCACCGTCGGTGGGCCGGGGAACGCGTCAGCGCTCGGATTCCTTGAGTTCCTTCCGCGCGCGCTCGGCGGCCTCCATGTCTTCGATCAGTGGCGATAGCCCCTGAAAGCGCTTCTTGTACTCTTCGGTCAATTCCCGGGCACTCTCGCCACCGCCGCGAATGACAGTGGGCGTGATCAACACCAGCAGCTCCTTGCGAGAGTTGTCGCGACTGCTGCTGCCGAACAAGCGACCGATCACGGGGATCTTCATCAAGCCCGGGAATCCCGACTGCGAGTTGGAATCGTTCTGCTGGATCAGGCCGCCGAGCAGCACAGTGTCGCCGCTCTGCACGGCCACTTCGGTCTCGATGGTCTTCTTGTCGACCGGCACATTGCCGCCGATGGCATCACTCGCCGCACCCGGCGTGCTCTGTTCGGCCTGGATTTCCATGAACACCAGACCACCCGGATTCACTCGCGGCTTGACGTTGAGGATGATGCCGGTATCGCGGAACTGCACATAGCTCTGGCCGACTGTGCTGCCACCGCCGGTTCCTACGCCTACGAACTGACTGCTGACCACCGGAATCTGCTGGCCGACATTGATGGACGCCTCGGTATTGTTCAGCACCATCACCGAGGGCGCCGACAGCACCTTGACATCGCCTTCGCTCTGCAGCATCTGCACCAGTGCACCCGCGCTGGTGCCCCTGAAGATGAAATCGTTGCTGGTGCCATTGACGACACCGTATTCCATGCGTTCAACCACGGCCTTGGCAGCGGAGGAGCCGCCCCCGGTGCCGGTGCCATCATCGGGCGGCACCAGCAGCGGCAGAGCCTGCTCGAAGTACCACTGCACACCGAATCTCAGGTTGTTGATCAAGGACACATCCAGCAGTCGCGCCTCGATGTGCACCTGAAGCGGCACCGAGTCGAGCTTGCGGATGGCGCCGCGGATGGCGTCGTACTGGGCCGGCGTGGCGCGAATGATGAGCTGATTGTTCTCTTCGACGGCGGTGATTCGAATATCGTCGCCTTCGACGATGGCCAGGCCCTGATCACCGCCGGCGCCACCACCGCCGACCGCGACGGCACCGCCACCGGACGCCGCGGCAGGACGTGAGTCGCTGCTGTTGCCGCTGCTGCCACTGCTGCGCGAGGACTTGGGCTCGCTGGCTTTCTCGCCGGTGGGGCCGCGCAGATTCAGCGAGCCGCCAGTGGACGAGGACAACTCCACCGGCTGCAGGCCGGGCGCCAGACCGCCGGCCGCCGATGAGGTATTGGCTCGGCTGGACTCGCCGCCGGAACTGCCGAAGATATCGTTGAGTCGATCGGCAAGATCCGTCGCCTTGACATTCTTCACGTCATAAACGTAGAGCCGCACGCCGGGCTGATTGCCGCCCTGATCGAGCCGGGTGATCCAGCGCTCGGCCTCATCCAGATAGCGCCGCTGCGGCGTGATCACCATGATCGCGTTCAGACGCTCGATCGGGATGAAGCGGAACATCCCCGCCAGGGGCGACTGCGATTGCTCGCCGAAGATCTGCTCGAGTTCGGGGCCGAGGGTCTTGGCTTCGGCCTGCTCCAGCGTGATCAGGCCGATGGACATGCCTTTGATCCAGTCGACGTCGAAGACATCGATGGTGGCCATGTAGTTTTCCAGTTCGCGACGGCTACCGGCGACCACGATAATGCTGCGGGCGTTGTCCGCCTTGAGGATCGCGCCCTCCTTGGCATAGGGCTGCAGCAGCTTTTCCATTTCGGTGGGGGCAATGTAGTCCAGCGGCACTGCCCGTACCTCATAGCCGCGGGCCTGCTCCGCCGAACCCACGCGCGGTGTCAGATTGCCGCGCACGGCATTGGCCGACGGCACCACCGAATACTGACCATCAACGTAGACCAGCGCCAGGTTGTTCCAGGACAGCAGCATTTCCAGGATCGAGAAGGCTTGCTCCGGCGTGACCGGGCGCGCGGTGGAGAAGGTCACCGTGCCGCTGACGCCGGCCGAAATGATGTAGTTCTCTCCCAGCAGATCGCCGAGGATCATCTTGACCACGTCGGCGATCGGCATGTCGGCGAAGTTGAGGCTGGCCTTGCCCTGCTCCGGCGGCTTGCGCGGCAGCTTGCTGGCAGCATCGATGTTGATCAGCTGGCCCGTGCCTTCCTGCAACACATTGCTGGGCTTTGCGGCCGGTGTGCTCCCGGCCTCGACAGCCCCCTTGTCACCCTCCTCCGCTTCCAGCTCGGGTTTGACGGCGTCAGGCTGACGTTCACTGGCAGCTACGGGAGCGCGCCCGGCATCGCCAGCCATGGGCATGGAGGCGCATGAGGCCAGCAGCATTACCAGGGCCGCCAGCGCGCTGATTCGAAATCCTTTCTTCACCCAAAATCTCCTTAGTGCCTGTTTCTGGACCAAAGCAGGCCCTACTGCTTCCCTTGCTGCTGATTCATCTTCTCAGCCTCGGCACGCATCTGCGCGCGGCGCTGCTCGATGATCCTCTGCACTTCCGCCTGACGCGCGGCCTCGTCGGCCGGCATTGGCTGTGGCTGCGCCTGTTGAGCCACACCGGGCTGCCCCGGCGGCGGCACTGCAGCCGGCGGCGGCATCGGCGCGCCGGTGGGCGTCTTCGACATGTCCAGCTTGAGCTCGGCGCTGCCCTGTTGCGGCCCCCCGTCAAAGACGGCCTTGCGCGGCGATAGTTCCTGCAGCGTCCAACCGGCGAGGTCGTCCGGCAACGGCATGCCCTGGCGTACCCGGATCACGGCGCTGGACGTATTGACGCGGAGGATGGCCACCTGGTGATCGGGATCGATCAGCACGCCGAGCAAGGTCGCATCCAGAGGAACCGGCGGCGGCGCGTCACTGGCTACCTGACCGGCATCCTTGTTCTCGATCGGACGCGGCTTGCGGTCGTTGTTGAACAGCGGCCGCTGCGATATCTCGATGTATTGAGAGAAATCCGGCAAGTTGAACGCCACCTGCTGCATCGGTTTCATCAGATCGGCGTCAAGTTCGCTGGATTCGTCACTCAGCAAGCGATAACCGGAACCCACGCCCAGCGATTGCAGCACGGCAATCAGCGCAAACACGCCGCAGATGCCTCCAAGGACAATCGTTGTCATCTGGCCGAGATCACGCTTCATCCCTGACCTCCGGGCTTGCGGATGTAGCCGTAGACATCAAAGCGCGCATCCATGTCGCCGAGATTGGGTTGCGGCATGCCGCCCTGGAACATCAGCTGCTGATACAGATTGAGTTCGGCCACGAACAAAAAGGGCGTGGCGTTTTCCAGTTCGTAGAGAATTTCGGTCAGATCATCCAGATCACAGCGCATGCGCACCTTGACCACCACGCGCTGGTAGGGCTCGGGCGCGGTCGGGCGTTCGTTCTGGCTGCTGATCAGCTGACAGCGCTGCGGATCGCGGGCCTTGTCGGCGATGATCTGCTTGAGCTGGCTGTTGAGGTTGGCCGCGGCCAGATCGAAGCTGTCCTCGGGCAGAAAATAGTTCGCCCCGGCCTGAAACTGGCGGACTTCGGCCAGCCGCTGCTCGATCTGCGGACGCTGCTCGGCAATCTGGCGGAAACGCAGCTCGCTCTCCTTCAGATCCGAAATCTCGTCGGCATACGCCAGGTGCTGGGTGATGAACCCATGGAACATCAGGAAATAGGCCAATACCAGCACCATCAGCGCCAGGCCGATGGCAACGGGCTTGCCCTTACCGGGAGCCGGCAGCAGTGTCAGTGCCATGGCAGGCTCCGGTCTTGAGGTCGGCGGCAAGGCTGAAACGCTCCTTGCCAGTGGCTCCATCGGGCTGGATGATCCCCTGGAACTGCGGTTTGGACAGACAACGGGAATCGGTCAGGATGCCGATCAGCTTGTCAGCGCGGGCTGATTGCCCCTGCAACTGCACCTGATTGCCGATGAAGGACAGTCGCTCCAGCCAGGTGTCGTCGGGCACCAGCCGAGTAATCTCGGCCAACACATCGACGGTGACCGCCTGTTCGGCCTTCTTGTCGGCGAGAAAACTGGCGCCTTCGATGGCATCACGCAGCTGCCGCTTGAGTTCGGCGCTTTGCATGGCCGCGGCGCTGGATTGGGCCTTGTCTTCGTTCAGATGCTCGATGGCCTGTTCGCGCAGGGCCAGCGATTGCCACATGACCAGCCAGATCAGGGCCACAGCGGTAGCGCCCAGGATCAGGTTGACCCGCAGTCGCTTGTCGACTCGGCGCGCACGCCGCTCGGCCGGCAGCAGGTTGAAACCGGCGGGCAACTCGGCGATCGCCACGTCGGCGGCGTCCAGCGGGAGATTGCCGACCTTCTGCAGCAATTCATCGAGCACCGCTCGCGGTACCGCCAGCAGCTCAACCAGCATGGTCCGGGCAGCGGGATCGCGTTTCTGGATACGATGGTCGAAATAGATCTGGTCGGCGCGGAAGGGCGTTTGCCGATCCATCTCGAAAGCCAACACCGAAGCCAGGTGTTCCTCGGCGGCCAGCGGCAGAGTCAGTCTGCGCCGCAGCGTGCGCCCGGCGGGCAACATCAGCACCTGACGCGGCGCGTGTTCCTGTCCCGCCCGCAGGCGCTCAGCACCACCGATCAGGGCGTCACGATCGGCCGCCACCGTTTCCTCGACTTCCACACGTCCGGCGCGCACCCGCCGCAACTGCCAGCCGTCGGTAACGGGGGACAGCGTAACCACGGGCAACTCGGCCGCGAGCCACTCGCGCCAGGCGGGGGGCAGTGCGGACAGCAGTTCAGAGCGCCACCACGACAAGAATTGGGCGAACCCACTCTTCTCGTAGCGCTGCTTCAGGCGCCGCCATGGCTTCTGGATCAGCTCGAGCATATAGCCTGGGATAGGTTAACGGAATTCACCATCGCGCCAGCGGACGATGCGAAAGGGCCGGCGCGCCACCATGCTCGCGCCTAGGCGCACGGTTGCTTCCAGACCGGCATTCGCTCCGCCCGGCAGTGTCGCACGGGACCGGATAGTGTACGTAAGGCCCCCGCCCTGCGCCACCACGGGACTACCGTCGGGCAAGGCAAGCGGGAGTGCGGATGGCGCAGGGCCACCGATGGCCTGCTGCCGCTGTTGCACGAATAGCTGGACCAGATCAGGGCTCATACCGGGAATCAGGGCAAGAACTTCAGGGGAGGCGAAGGCCGGATTGGGCTGTGCCCTGCCTGAATAGATGGTCAGCGAGGGCTCAAGTTCCCGGTACAGCTCGAAACTCATGCCCAGTACCTGCTGCAGCTCGGAAACAGTCTCGAACGGTGCGTTGCGCGGCTTGTAGTTGCGTCCAGCGGCGCGGTATTCGCCCTCTTCGGCACCGTTGGGGCTGATCAAATCATCCGGATCTCGCCAATCAACCACGGCTGCGGCCAGCGCTTCGGCATCGGGCCTGGACAAGCCGCCCGATTCGAACAGTGCACCGAGCAGGATCGGATCGGCCACATTCAGATCGACCTTGCCGGTCTCGTCGTAGATCTCGATCTCGATCTCGGCGCCTTCGAATTCCATCGGATAGACCCGGCCATCGGCCACCCAGCGCAACTCCGGATTCGAGCTGCGCATCTCGTACACGGCGCGATGCAGTCCTGCCTCGGCGGCATAGCGCGCCCGGGTCGCATCCAGCAGATTGCGCCCCTGCAGGGCCTCCACCCGCGCGCTCAGGCTGAAGCTGGCCAGCAGCACGGCGATCAGTACCGAGACCCACAGCACCATCACCAGCGCGATGCCCTGCTGTTTACGCATGGGAGTTCTCATCCGCCGGAGGGGAAGAAGCCGGCATTGAAGCCGCGGGTGGCGCCACCGTCGACCATCATCACTACGTCGAGCACGGGCCAGTCCATGCGGCTCTCGGCGCTCATGGTCAGATCCAGCTCGATGATCAGCGGCGTCAGCTGGGAATCCTCCCAGCGCTCGCTCCAGTCCCCCACCTTGCCTTCCGGGTTCAATCCCTTGAATCGGAAGCCACCATCGCGGATGCCGGACAGCAGCAGAATCGGTGGTTCGGACTGGTCGATCTTCTTTTCGTCAAAACCATTGTGCAGCCAGTGCCGGAACACCAGCGAGCGGTCACGGCCATCGCGGATCAACTCCAGCTCCTGCACATAGGTGCCGCCGTAGCCCAGGTAGCCGGGCATCGGTGCCACATAGCGGATCTTCTCGTGATCACCCTCGAACAGGTAGAGCTTGCCGCTGGTGGTGTCCTGCTTGTAGGCCAGCGGCATCAACCTGCCCACCTGCATGCGGATGAATTCCTGGGTGATGCGCAAACGATTGGTGCGATCGATGAAGGCCTGCCCCGTCTCCGCCGCCCGCTGACCACTGCGCAGGCCCTCGTAGACCAGGGTCATCAACAACGCCACCAGGGTCATGGCGACGAGGAGTTCGATGAGGGTGAAGCCCCGCTGCGCACCCCGCGGATTGCGGCGGGTAAAACGTAAAACGTCAAACGTCAATGACAGCCGCGCATCAACATGGCTTTGGCTCTTGTTGACGTTTGACGTTTCACGTTTTACTGCTGCGTTCAAAACTGCCCCTCCTTCAACTTGGAGCGCAGTGTGATGAAGTGCTGTTCCTTGCGCTGGTTGGCGTCGCCCCAGCTGACGGTCAGGTCGACTCGATAGAGGTCGACCGGAAAAGTGTCGCTGGCCAGGCCGTCGGTGCGCGGCACTTCCTGCTTGCGGATGTCCAGTTCCCAGCGAAACTGCTGATTGAACTCGCCGCGCTCATTGCCCTCTTCCAACTCCTCGATCGTGCCAACCGCATCCAGCTTGGACTGCGCCCACAAGGCAGCCTCGCTGACCTCGGCCGAGCGCCGGGTATTGCGCATGGCCATGCCCAGCGCATCCAGCACCGCGCCGAAGATCAGCACGAAGACGATGAATGCCACCAGCACTTCGATGAGGGTGAAGCCTTGCTGGCGGCCGCGACGGCGGCCGCCAGCAGGAAAATGGGAAACGGAAAACGGAAAAAGGGGAGCAACAGCGCGCGCTGTTCCCTTTTCCCTTTTCCTTTTTCCTTTTTCCTGCCTCATCGCCGCTCCTTCCGCCCATCATCCAGTTCTATTTCGCCAGTCAGCCACGACACCTTGACTTTCCACTGGCGGCCATCGGCAATCAGGGTGATCGTACCGCCGGTTGATCCGCCATCCGGGAAGAAACGGATGCGCCCGACCTTGTCGCTGTCCACTTCCGATTGCGCGGTCAGCAATTTGATCTCCAGTACCTCAGGGAGTTCCACGGCAGGCCGACCGGCGGCGGAATAGCTGCGTTGCTCCAGATTGACTTCGAGGAACTTCTCTTCGCGGTGGAGGATGGCCTGACTTCGGGTGTAACGCAGCGCGGCGCTCATGTCCCGCGCTGCAGTTGCGACCTTGACGCTGTCCAGCCTGCCGACGATCGAGGTACCGAGCAGAGTCGCGACCGTGGCCACGATCAGCAGAACGACGATCATTTCGAGGAGGGTGAAGCCCTGTTGATGGGCGCAGACGCGATGACTTCCGCAGACAAGGCCGGATGCTGTGACCGCTGAAACCGCCGGGACTCGGGATTCGGGACTCGGGACTCGGGCAAGCGGCAACTTCGATCCCATCTGCGAAAAATGAGACTGAGGAATGGGAACAAGCGGCGAGTCTGGCAAGAACACCGAGTCCCGAGTCCCGAGTCCCGAGTCCCGCAGGTATGCCCGCCGCGAGCTCACAATCTCATCACTGATTATTGTCAATATCCGCCGCCGTATCGGCCCCGCCCGGCGCCTTGTCGGAGCCCAGCGAGATCACGGCATAGGGTTGGCCGCCCTCACCCGGCACCTTGATCACATAGGGCGTGCCCCAGGGATCCTTGAGCTGCGACTCATTCAGATAAGGACCACCCCAGTTGCTGGCATTGCCGGGCCGGGTGACCAGTTCTTCCAGCTTGGATGGCGCCGAACCTGAGTCGAGGTAGAACTGATCCACGGCGGTGGCCACCTTGCGAACGCCAGCCTTGGCCGCCTGAACGTTGGCCCGCTCCTTGTTTCGGAAGATGTTGGTCGCCAGCATGGTCGCAATGAAGGCAATGATGCCGAGCACCAGCAACATCTCGATCAGGCTGAAGCCGCGCTGATGAACGCCGACGCGGCGACGTCCGGAGACAAGGCCATGGTTTCCCTTCGCGGATTCGCGAGGGGCCAACACCAGCCCGGCCAGCAGTCGCTGCCGCAGCGCCATCAGACTGAAACCCTTTGCTTCGTTCATTGCGTGTCCTCTTCAAGCCACCAGATCGTTCAAACTCAAGATGGCCGTCACCATGGAAATCACGATGACGGCGATGAAACCTGCCAGCAGGATGGTCAACACCGGCACGAAGGCCGCCATCAGCCGGTCGATGGTCGTTCTGACCTCTCGGTCATAGGTATCGGCAGCGCGCAGCAACATGTCGTCGAGCTGACCGGTTTCCTCACCGACGGCAATCATCTGCAAGGCCATCCGCGGGAAGCGCTTGCCGGCGGCCAGCGCATGGGCGAGGCCACCGCCGGTCTTCACATCCTTGTTGGCAGTATCGACCTGTTCGCCCAGCGCCGAGTTCCCCAGCACATTGCGGGCGATCGACATCGCCGACAGCAACGGTACGCCGTTCTTGAGCAGCGTGCCGGCGGTGCGCGCAAACCGCGCGGTGTCGATCTTGATCAGCAGATCGCCGATCCATTTCAGATTGAGCAATCGCGTATCCCACACCAGCCGTGTGACCGGGTCGCGGAACTGGCGCTGGAAGAACATGACCACGGCGATGGCGATGATCAGGAATACCCACCAGCCATAGCGGATGGCATTGGCGAAGGCCAGCACAATCTGGGTCAGGATCGGCAACTCGCCGCCCAGCTGTTCGAACAGCGGCATGAAGTTGGGAATAACGAAGACCAGCAGGAAGATCATCGCGCCGCCGGCGAGCAGCAACAGGATGCATGGATAGATCATGGCCGAGACCACGCTCGACTTCAGCTCCTGGTTGCGCTCCAGGTATTGCGACAGTCGGGTCAGCGTGTGATCGAGCGTGCCTCCCATTTCGCCGGCGCGAACCATGTTGACGTAGAGCCGGGAAAACACGCCGTGCTGACGCTCCAGCGCCTCCGACAACGAGACACCGCCGCGCACTTCATCGCGAACCCGATCGACCAGCCGCTTCAGGCGCGGGGATTCGGCCAGATCTCCGAGCACCAGCAGTGAACGGTCCAGCGGCAAGCCGGCTCCAACCAGCGTAGCCAGCTGCTGGGTGAAATTGGCCACATCGGTTTGCGACACGCCGGTGGAACGGAACAAGGCTCCCAGCCCGGCACCCTGCGCCTGATCGGCCGGAATCGCCTCCAGCGGCAGATTGCCCTGCTCGTGCAGCTTGGCCACCACCTCATCGGTGCTGGCGGCCTCCATCTGGCCCTGCAGCACCTCGCCGTTGGGCGCGACGGCCTTGAAGCGGAAGGCGGGCATTCAGCTTGCCTCCCTGCGGTCGGCAAGCGGTAAAACGTAAAACGTTCTGAGCAGTAAAACGTAAAACGTGAAACGTAAATTTGGGCTGAGGCTGTTTCCGAGCTCGCGGTGACGAATGCGCACGCGCGCTGCCGACCGACCCAGAAGGACCCGGACCATCAAGCTCGCCGCCCACCGAATTGACGTTTTACGTTTCACGTTTCACCTTGCTTGCCTCAGCGCTGCAGAAAACCCGGCGCGGCACCGCCTCAGAACCCCAACCCCGCCGCTGCCTCAATTGACGTTTTACGTTTCACTTTTCACCTTACTTGCCTCAGAACCCCGGAAAACGCGACCAAACTACCCCTCCTGACACACCCTCAGCACTTCCTCGATGGTCGTCAATCCGCTCAGGGCCTTGGCGATGCCGTCTTCGTACATGGTGCGCATGCCTTCCTCGCGGGCGAGGGCTTCGATCTTGCCGTGGTCGGCGTGCTGCATGACCAGGCGGCGGATCGGGTCGGTCATGGTCAGGAATTCCATGATCGTGGTGCGGCCGATATAGCCGGTGGCGCTGCGCTCGGAGGCCACGGGACGATGCAGATAAATCGGATCGTGGCGCGTGAACTTGCGCAGCTTGTGTTCCTCGACCACTTCCGGAAGCGCCTGATAGCGCTGGCTGGTCTCGCGATCCAGGCGACGCACCAGTCGTTGCGCCAGCACGCCGTTGACCGTCGAGCACATCAGGTAATCGTCCACGCCCATGTCGAGCAGGCGGGTGACCGCGCCGGCGGCGTTGTTGGTGTGCAGTGTCGACAGTACCAGATGGCCGGTGAGTGCCGACTGGATGGCAATCTTGGCGGTCTCCAGATCGCGCATTTCGCCGATCATGATGATGTCCGGATCCTGACGCACGATGGAGCGCAGGGCGCCGGCGAAATCGAGGCCGATCTGCGGCTTGACCTGGATCTGGTTGACGCCTTCGAGCTGATATTCGACCGGGTCTTCGACCGTGATGATCTTGACCTCGGGGGTGTTGATCTTGCTGAGCGCGGTGTACAGCGTGGTGGTCTTGCCCGAACCGGTGGGACCGGTGACCAGCATGATGCCGTGCGGCATCTCCAGCACATTGAGGAACTGCGGCAGGAAATCGTCGGTGAAGCCCAGCGCCTTGAAGTCCAGCACCACGCTTTCGCGATCGAGGATACGCATGACCACGCTCTCGCCGTAGCTGGTCGGCACCGTGGACACGCGCAGATCCAGTTCCTTGCCCTGCACGCGCAGCATGATGCGGCCGTCCTGCGGCAGCCGGCGCTCGGCGATGTTGAGCTTGGCCATGATCTTGATGCGACTGATCACCGCGGCGGTCGAACTGGCGGGCGGCGATTCGACCTCCTGAAGCACGCCATCGATGCGGTATCGCACCTTGAGGCGGTTCTCGAAGGGCTCGATATGGATGTCACTGGCGCGCTGCTCGACTGCCCGCTGCATCACCAGATTGACCAGGCGGATCACCGGCGCTTCCGAGGCCAGGTCGCGCAGATGTTCGACATCATCTTCGCCACCGCCCTCCTCACCGGCAAGATTCTCGACGATGGTGCCCATCGCGGAGCGACCCTGACCGTAGTAGCGCTCGATCAGATCATCGATCTCCGTGCGCAGGCCGACCGCAATCTCGACCGGCTTGCCGGTGGCAAGAATCACGGCATCACGAGCGTAGTCATCCTGCGGATCGGCCACCAGCAGACGGATGGCCTGCTCGGACTCGCCGATCGGCACGATGTGGAACTGTTTCAGAAACCGCACCGAGAGGGTCACGCCCGCGGGCGGCACATCGGGAGCGTCCTTGGCGTTGACCAGCGGCAGTTCCAGCAACTCGCTCATGGCCTCGGCGACATCGCGCTCGGAGGCCAGGCCCAGGCGGGTCAGCAGCGAGACCAGCCCGACATCGTCCTGCTCCTCGTGCACCCGCCGTGCGCGTGCCAGATCGGCATCCTTGAGCCTGCCCTTGCGCAGCAGAAACTGGCAGATGCGCTCGTCGAGATGCTCGACGTCCACTGCCGTCTGCGGCAGCGGCGGGGCGGCGTGTTCAGATTCAACGATGGCATTCACGCGTCGGGCACTCGATGGCAGCAACAGGGGGCAAGACTACTGAGACTTCGTTTCGGTGCTTCTGGTTCCCACGTCGGGCAATTCACTGCCCTCGGTGGTGACCAGACCCTGGATGAAGGCCTGATTGAACATCACCCATAGAATTACCGGGGTGATGGCTGGCAGCACCAGATAACCGAACTGGTAGCAGAAAGCGATGAGGTTCAGCGACAGGCCGGCATCGGTGATCACCCGCGAGGCCTCGTCACCGGCCTGCAAACCCAGACTCTTGAGCACGTCAAAGACGGTACCGAAGGTCTGTACCGCAGACAGGATGATCACACCCACGCCAACCTGCCACAGACGCTGCCAGTTGCGCAGCGGCGTGGCCATGACCAGACCCACCAGCACCGGGATGCAGTAGCCGTAGATCATCGGGTTGGCCTCGACCACCACCGCCGGCGTGCCCTGGCTGGTGTCCACCCCCACCAACAGCGCCGGATCGATCGGCAGGGTGGTGATGAAGGCCAGGATATGGCGGGTCTGCTCGACGCCGGCGAACACATTCGGCAGCAGATGCTGCAGCACCCAGTTCGCCATTGCCGCGATCGGCATGACAAAGATCTGGGCGAAATAGAACCACACGAAGAAGGACAGCGGCAGCCAGAGTACCGCCAGGAACAACAGGGATTTGAGTGGACCGAACATGTCTGGATTATGAGTAGGCTGTGCAAGCAGGCGACGGGTGTGTCGCGGAAATGACCCGGTGAGGGTCGGAAATGGCGACGAGGTTGGTCGGACAGCAACCCGACCGGGGCATCGACGCCAACCGCCCTGTGCCGTGGCAGCGGGAGGCGCATTCTAGCCTGTGCGCGGCGCCCGCTCGAATCAAGACCGTCTGCAAGGAGGCTCAGACCCGAAGCGTGACGGAGCGCTCAAGCCACGAAGGCCCGGGCATTGCGGAACAACCGCAGCCAGGGCGAGGCATCGCCACCCGGCGCTGCCCAGCTGAGCTGGACCCGCCGGAACACCCGCTCCGGATGCGGCATCAGGATCAGGGCGCGGCCATCGGTGCTGCAGAATCCGGTGTAACCCTCCGGCGAACCATTGGGATTGGCCGGGTAAGTCTGCGCCCTGGCGCCGTCACTCCCGATGAACCGCAATGCCGGCCGGGCCTGAGCCGGCATGGCGCTACCGCCCCAATCGGCACGGCCCTCGCCATGCGAGACCACCAGCGGCAGACGTGATCCGGCCATGCCGGTCAGCAGCACGCTGGGCGAATCGAGCACTTCGACCTGCACCAGCCGGGCTTCGTACTGCTCGGAATGATTGCGCAGGAAGCGCGGCCAGCCTTCGGCACCGGGGATCAGATTCGCCAATCCGCTGAGCATCTGGCAGCCATTGCAGACGCCGAGCGTGAAGCTGCCGCTGTCAGCGAAGAAGCGCCGAAACTGCTCGGCCAGCTCCGGATGGTGGGCGATGCCCTTGGCCCAGCCCTGTCCGGCACCCAGCACGTCGCCGTAGGAAAAGCCACCACAGACCGCCAGACCACGGAAATCGGCCAGGCGATGGCGACCGCTCTCCAGATCGCTGACGTGGACGTCGATGGCGTCGAATCCGGCGCGGACGAAGGCCGCCGCCATTTCCAGCTGACCGTTGACGCCCTGCTCGCGCAGGATCGCCACCCGCGGCCGGGCGCCGCTGGCGATGTAGGGCGCGGCGATATCCTCATCGACGTCGAAACTGGGCGCTTCGATCAGGCCACACGCCCCGTAGTCTCGCAGGCGCTCGAATTCCTGGTCGGCGCTGTCGGGATTGTCGCGCTCGCGCTGAATGCGCCAGGATGTTTCACTCCAGGCCGCCAGCAAGTCCGCCATCTCGGCCTCGAGCACGCTGCGTCCGCCCGCGCGCACGCGCAGCTGGGCGTGGTCGGCGGCGGCACCCATACGCCGCAGACGAGTGTCCAGGCCGGCGGCCGCGGCACTGGCAAGCAGCGCCTCCTGATCCGACGCCGCCACTTCGATCAAGACGCCGAGTTCCTCGTTGAACAATTCGGCCAGCACATCGCCATCGCCGCCAAGCTCCAGATCGAGCCCCAGACGCGCAGCGAAAGCCATTTCCAGCGCGGCCACGATCAGACCGCCGTCGCTGCGATCGTGCCAGGCCAGAATCCGGCCGCTGGCCTTTTCCGCCGCTAGCCAATCCAGCCCACGGCGAAACTCGAGCGGATCATCCAGGTCCGGGGCCCGATCGCCCATCGAACCATGCACCTGGGCCAGCACGCTGCCGCCGAGGCGCTGGCCTGCGCCCAGATCGAGCAGCCACAGGGCGGCGCTGCCGTCGCGACACTGGAGTTCGGGCGTCAGCGTGCCGCGGACATCGGTGATCGGTGCAAAGGCGCTGATGATCAAGGAGATCGGCGCCCGCGTGCGGCAGTCGCTGCCGTCGGCATCGCGCCACTGGGCGCGCATCGACAGCGAGTCCTTGCCCACCGGGATACCCAGGCCCAGAGCCGGGCAGAGCTCGCGGCCTACGGCCTCGACTGCGGCATACAGCGCGCCGTCCATCTGCGGATCGCCGACCGCCGCCATCCAGTTGGCCGACAGCTTGACCTGCTCCAAGGCCGCCACCGGCGCCGCATAGAGATTGGTCAGCGCCTCGCCCACAGCCATTCGCGCCGCCGCGCGGGCGTCCAGCACGGCCAAGGGCGTGCGCTCGCCCATGCTCATGGCCTCGCCGCTGTAGCCCTCGAAATCTGCCAGCGTCACCGCCACATCGGCCACCGGCGTCTGCCAGGGGCCCACCATCTGGTCACGGTGACTCAGGCCGCCGACCGTGCGATCGCCGATGGTGATCAGGAACTGCTTGCTGGCCACGGCCGGAAAGCGCAGCACGCGCAGCAGCGCATCCAGCGGCTCGATGGTCGCCAGATTCAGCGCCACACCCGCCTGCGGTTGATGGCCGATTGCCTGCCGGTGCATCTTCGGCGCCTTGCCGAAGAGCACATCCATCGGCAGATCAATGACCTTCGTGTCTCCCAGCCGTACGCTCAGATGCTCGACGGCGGTTGCCGTGCCGACCGCCGCGTAAAGGCAGCGCTCGCGCTCGGCCAGTTCGATGAATCGCGGAAGGCTTTGCGGGCGCAGGCCAAGCACATAGCGCTCCTGAGCCTCGTTGCACCAGATCTGCATCGGACTCATGCCCGGATCGTCATTGAGCACCGCGCCCAGATCGATGCAGCCACCAACGCCGCTGTCGTGCAGCAGTTCCGGGATGGCATTGGACAGACCACCGGCACCGACATCATGAATGCTGACGATGGGATTGGCCTCACCCAGCGCGATACAACGGTCGATGACCTCCTGGCAGCGCCGTTCCATCTCCGGATTGTCGCGCTGCACCGAGGCGAAATCGCGGGCGGCGCTGCCGATGCCGCTGGCCTGCGAGGAGGCCGCACCCCCGCCGAGGCCAATCAGCATGGCCGGGCCACCGAGCACGATGACGATATCGCCTTCCCGCAGCAAACACTTTTCGACATCGGCCGCGCGCACGCTGCCCAGACCGCCGGCGATCATGATCGGCTTGTCGTAGGCGTAGCCCTGATCGAGCCGCTCCGGGAAGTGCTCGAAGGTCCGGAAATAGCCGCCCAGCGCCGGGCGCCCGAATTCGTTGTTGAAGGCGGCCGCGCCGATCGGCCCCTCGACCATGATCCGACGGGCACTGGCCAGATGCTGCGGCAGCGGCCGGGGCTGCTCCCAGGGCTGCGGCGCATCGGCAAAACGCAGATGTGAGACCGTGAACCCGGTCAATCCGGCTTTGGGCCGTGCGCCGCGACCGGTTGCGCCTTCGTCGCGGATCTCACCGCCAGCACCGGTGGCAGCACCGGCATGCGGGGCGATCGCAGTCGGGTGATTGTGGGTCTCGACCTTGATCGCCAGATGTACGGGCTCGGTCGTAGCGCGGTAGCGACCTTGAGCATCCGCCAGGAAGCGCTGACCGACGTGCCCCGCCAGCACGGCGGCATTGTCCTTGTACGCCACCAGCGTGCCCTGCGGCGTGCTCGCGTGGGTGTGCTTGATGTGGCCAAACAGGCTGGAGCTTTGATCGATACCGTCGATGGTCCAGCTGGCGTTGAAGACCTTGTGTCGGCAGTGCTCGGAATTGGCCTGCGCGAACATCATCAGTTCGGCATCGCTGGCGGCACGCCCCAGCTGCGCATAGCGCGCGGCGAGGTATTCCAGCTCATCCTCGCTCAGCGCCAGACCCAGACGCTGATTGGCCTCGGTCAGCGCTGGCAGATCGGTGGCCACGTAGACCAGCGGCGCCGCTGCCGGATGCCGGTGCAGGTCGGCGAATTCGGCTGGATCCCGCAACACGCTCTGAGTCATGGGATCGTGCAGCAGGGCTTCGATCTGCTCGATCTGCGCCGGCTGCTCGGGCCACTGCGCGAATTGATAGCAAAGCACGCGCTCGACGCGCTCCACCGCCAGACCGCAACGATGCAGGATATCGGTGGCCTTGCTCGACCAGGGCGAGCGCGTGCCGAGGCGCGGCGCGACGTAGCGGACGACACCGGCCGACGCCGGCGCCTCGACCGGAGCACCCCACTGCAGCACTTCAGCCAGCTGCGCATCGCTGATCTCGGGCGCCACGCCGAAGGCCACAAAGGTCTCGCTGACGGCCACGATCCGCGCCGCCAGTGGCGCCAGCCGCTGGTTCAGTGCATCCAGTCGAAAGCGGGAGAGGGCCGCAGCCCCTGGAATCGAGCGTATCGGCATCGGGGCGGTAGCGCAGTCAGGGCCGGCGGATGATACAGGGCCGGACGCTCGTGCAAGAACCCGCCCTGGTCTGCCGTAGATTTCCGGGCGGCAGCAGCCGCTACCGCCCGGTGTTATGGCTTACTTGCTCTTGTCGGCCTCAGCGGCCACGGCGGCTTCGGCGGCCACCAGACGCTGTTCCAGCTGGTCCGGCGTCACATAGCCAGGGGCCACGTTGCCGTCCGGCAACACCAGGGTCGGCGTGCCGGTCACGCCCAGTTGCTGGCCGAGCTGATACTGCGATTCCACCGGATTGATGCAGGTGGCATTGCCCGGATCTTCGCCAGCCTTGGCCTTGGTCAATGCGCCCTGCTGGTCCTTGCTGCACCAGGCGGCCACCGCCTTGCGGTAGGAATCCGAGCCGACGCCGGCGCGGGGGAACAACATGTACTCGATCTGGATACCGCGATCGTTGTACTCGGCCATGTGCTTGTGCAATTCGCGGCAGTAACCGCAATCGATGTCGGTGAACACCGCCACCTTGTGCTTCACCTCGCCCTTGGGCTTGAAGATGATGCGCTGGCTTTCCGGTGCCTTCGCCAACAGATCCTTGCGCAGTTCCGCTCGACGCTGCTCGGTCAGATCGAGCTTCTGCGGAATGTCGAGGATCATGCCCTGCACCAGATACTTGCCATCGGCCGTGACATAGACCACCTGTCCCGGTACGGTGACCTCGTACAGACCGTCGATCGGCGCAGCACGGATCTCATCGACCCGGATGTCCGGATTCAGCGTTTTCAGCGCCGACCGGATGACATCGTCGGGCTTGTCCTGTGCCGCCACTTGAGCGCTCGCGAGAATGCCCACGGCCGCTACCCAGAACCAATTACGCATCGCTGTCTCCTTGTTGAATGATCTGGCCGGAATTCCGGCCTGAAGCGGAATGACCGTGCTCGCCGGGCAAAGTTCCACCATCGGAAGAATTATTTACATCGGCCGCGAAAGCTGAGCGCGCCCGCGTGAAGGTGTCGTCAAACTCCCGGAATCGGGCCCGGCTGAATTGAGGGCGAGAGGGCGAGAGGGCACGAGGGCACGCAAGATCAAGTGCTCTCGATGAACCCATGTTGCAGGTTGTTGATGCGTCATTGCGAGCCACCTGTGTCGGCCTGAAACTGCCCACGGGCCATGAACCCTCGGCGTCATTGCGAGCGTAGCGAAGCAATCCAGCGGCGTGCGGCGCTACCCTGGATTGCTTCGTCGCTGCGCTCCTCGCAATGACGCATCAACAACTTACGATATGGGTTCATGGAGAGGAGCGCAGCGACGGTTTCGTCCACTGGTAGGAGCGCCCTTGTGGCGCGACCGCTGCTTCGGACGTGCGGCTTGCCGGTCGCGACTCGAGGTCGCTCCTACAGGCGGGTTTGTGGTTCATGGCTCGTGGGCAGTTTCAGGCCGGAACAGGTGGCTCGCAATGAGCCTGCCTTCGCGTGCCCCCGTGCCCTCCTGCCCTCCTGCCCTCGTGCCCTCGTGCCCTCCTGCCCTCGCGCCCCATGCCCTCGCGCCGACCCACTACGAACCCGCCAGCGGCACCGGCGCCAGCACCTGGATCAGTACGGCGGCGAAATGGCAGACGCTGCCGACGATCACAAAGCCGTGCCAGATGGCGTGGGCATAGGGCAGCCGCCGACTCATGTAGAACACCGTGCCCGCGGTGTAGGCGATGCCACCGGCCAGCAGCCAGGCAAAGGCCGATTGCGGCAGCGCCCGCATCACCGGATCGATGGCGATCACCACCAGCCAGCCCATGGCGATGTAGATGCCGGTCGACAGCCACTTGAAGCGCCCGGTGAAGTAGAGCTTGAAGACGATGCCGGCTATGGCCAGACCCCAGATCAGCCCGAACAGGGTCCAGCCCCAGGGCCCGCGCAGGCTGGTCAGGGTGAATGGCGTGTAGGTGCCGGCGATCAGCACATAGATCATGCAGTGATCGAAGATCTTGAGCTTGGCCTTGGTCGGCACATGCGCAACCGCGTGGTACAGCGTCGAGGCCAGGTACAGCAGCAGCAGCGAGGCGCTGTAGACCGAGGCACCGATCACGGCCCAGCGATCACCATAGATCGACGCCAAGGTGATCAAGACCGCACCGGCAGCCAGCGCTACCACGGCGCCGACGCCGTGGGTCAGGGCATTCAGCCATTCCTCCAGATGCAGTCGATCGCCCGCGCCGGTGGGCGCCTGGACTGACTGCGGTGGTTGCTGGCTCATGGCGGGCGCCTCACTGGCAAGACCCGAAGGGTGCGCTTGATCATCCCGAGAGGTCAATCGGCGCAGAGCCCGGGATGGCCTCCTGTTCAGCGGTACGGACGCTTTCAAGCCCTCGTGGGCCGGCGGTGCGTGAACGCCAGCGGGCCCGCTGGCGCGCGCATGCTCGCTGTACCTGCACTCGAACCGATAGACTCTGCGCCCCGTACCTGGATGAATCGATGACATGGAACGCATCGAAGGTGATTTTCGCGCCCCGACCGGGCGCATTGCGCTGCTGGCCTCGCGCTTCAATGAGCTGGTGGTCTCGAAACTGGTGGAAGGAGCGCAGGACGCGCTGCTGCGCCATGGCGTGGATGCCGATCAGCTGACGCTGGTGCGCGTGCCTGGTGCCTTTGAATTGCCGCTGACCGCCGACAAACTGGCGGCCAGTGGCCGCTACGTGGCGATCATCGCGCTCGGCTGCGTGATCCGCGGTGACACCGCGCATTTCGACTATGTGGCCGGCGGCGCCTCCAATGGATTGATGCAGGTGTCGCTGGATCATGGCCTGCCGGTGGGTTTCGGCGTGCTGACGGTGGACAACATGGAGCAGGCGCTGGATCGCGCCGGCGGCAAGTCCGGCAACAAGGGTGCCGACGCGGCGCTGGCCATCATCGAGCAGCTGAACCTGCTGCAGCAGCTGGAGGCGGAATCGTGAAGCCGACCAAGCCCTTTCCCGAGCGTGCCCGTGCCCGCCGCCGTGCGCTGCAGGCGCTGTATCAATGGCAGATCGGTGGCGGCCCCATGCGCCGCATCATCGAGCAGTTCAACGAGGAGCAGGACATGGCCATCGCCGATGGCGCTTACTTCTCGGAGCTGCTGCTCGGCGTCGAAGAGCACCTGGAGACGATCGACGCCACCATCCTGCCTTTCGTCGACCGCGGCATCGAAGAGATCGACGCCATCGAGCGCGCCACGCTGCGATTGGCCACCTTCGAGCTGCTGCATCGTCTCGATGTGCCCTACCGCGTGGTGCTGAACGAGGCCATCGATCTGGCCAAGGATTTCGGCGCCGAGGGCGGTCACACCTACGTCAACGGCGTGCTCGATCGCATCGCCCGCGGCGCCCGTCAGGCAGAGCAACAGGCACGCTGATCGCCGTGGCCGGCGAATTCGATTTCATCGAGTCCCTGCGCCAGCGCGCGCAGCACCATCCCGGGGTGATCCGCGGCATCGGGGACGACGCCGCGCTGCTGGAGTTCGAGCCCGGCGATCACTGCGTGGTCAGCACCGACACGCTGGTCGCGGGCGTGCATTTTCCGCTGGACACCGCACCTTCGGACATCGGCTACAAGACCGCGGCCGTCAATCTCAGTGATCTGGCCGCGATGGGCGCGCGGGCGCGCTTCTGCACCCTGGCGCTGACCCTGCCGAGCATGGACACCGGCTACGCCGCGGCGCTGATCGACGGCCTGCTGGACCTGCTCGACAGCCATGCCGTGGCCTTGGTAGGTGGCGATACCACCCGTGGCCCACTGTCGCTGACGCTGACCGCCATAGGCAGTCTGCCGGCAGGCACGGCCCTGACCCGCGATGGCGCCCGCGCTGGAGACGGTGTGTATGTCAGCGGCAGCCTGGGCGACGCCGCCGCCGGCCTGATGCTGCGCGGCGCCGAGCACGCCAGCGCCGAGGGCGAGCACCGATTGGCGCGCAAGCGCCTGTTGCAGCGCCTGGCCCGCCCCAGCCCGCGACTGGCGCTGGGCATGGCCTTGCGCGGCATTGCCCACAG
The DNA here is from genome assembly GCA_024234055.1 of Rhodanobacteraceae bacterium. NCBI lineage: Bacteria > Pseudomonadati > Pseudomonadota > Gammaproteobacteria > Lysobacterales > Rhodanobacteraceae > Rhodanobacteraceae bacterium. The sequence goes on along the minus strand of JACKOW010000001.1, from coordinate 142,432 downwards.
CTGCATCGATGTTTCCGATGGCCTCGGCGCCGACCTCGGCCATATCTGCCGCGCCAGCGGCCTGGCTGCGGTGCTGGAAAGTGCCAGCCTGCCGGCCTCGCGGGCGCTGACCACCTGGATTACCAATCCGCAGCAGCAGCTGGCACTGCAACTGGCTGGCGACGACTACGAGCTCTGCTTCACCGTACCGCCCGAACGCGAACCGGCGCTGGCTCAGATCGCCAGCGCCACGCACACACCGATCACCCGCATCGGCATTCTGGCCCCGGGCGAGGGCGTGCACTATCTGGACGTAGCCGGAGAACTGATGCCCGCTCCCGCTGGCGGTTACGAGCACTTCCGATGAGCCGCAATGTACGCAGCGAGGCGAAGATTCTGCTGGCCCATCCCTGGGGCTGGATTGCCTGTGGCCTGGGCAGTGGGCTCTCACCTTTCGCCTCGGGAACCACCGGATCGGCCGCCGCGGTGGCGATCTACTGGGCTGCGGGCGCCATGACCTGGCCGCTGTGGCTGCACGCGCTGGTGCTGCTCGCCGGATTTGGCATCGGCGTCGCGGCCGCCAGCTGGGCCTGCGCTTCGCTGGCCACCGATGATGCCGCGCCGATCGTCATCGACGAGTGGGTGGGTCAGTGGCTGACGCTGTGCGCCGGCGCGCTGCTGTGGCCGCCACAACTGCATACGGGCTGGATGCTGCTGGCCGGCTTCCTGCTGTTCCGGCTCAGCGACATCGTCAAACCCTGGCCGGCATCCACGCTCGACCGCGAACTCGGCGGCGGCCTCGGCGCCATGGCCGACGACGCCGTCGCTGGCGTCTATTCGGCGCTGGCCCTGGCGGCGCTGGGGTGGATGCTGGGCTGGGCGGCGGTCTGACAGCACCCCGCACAACGGGGCCCGCACCGCTTGATGGCGGGCCGACCTTAAGCGGCATTAATCCGCAGGCAGGCATGAGGTCAGCGCGCTCTTGCTATCGTTGCCGGATGATCCGATCCGCACCGCCCACCCCACGCCTTTCACGCCGCTGGCGCTGGTGCCTGGCCCTGCTCCTGTGTCTCGCCACCTGGCTGTCGCCAGCGTTTGCCGATGATGAAGCCAACGATGAGGCGCGCTCAGAGCAATACCAGCGCTTTGAAGCCATCGCCGGGCAGTCGCAGGAGTCGGTGCGCTTCTTCCGCGTCTATTACTGGCAACCCATCGACGAGCACAGTCTGGTGCTGTGGCTGGGGCGCGAAGAGCCCTATCTGATCAATCTGCGCGAGCGCTGCTACAACCTGATGAAGCAGCTGACGCTGCGCATCGCCGACTACCAGCGGCCGGGGCGCAACAGCCTGCGGGCCACCTGGTCGCAGATCATCACCGACGACGGCCGCAGCTGCCGCATCGACAGCATCCGGGCGCTGGATTTCGACCGCATCCAGGAGATTGATCCACGCTTCATCCCGCGCAGTCCGGCCAGCGCCAAACGCAGACCGCTGAGCGATATCGCGATCTCGACCAATGGCGATCTGCCGCCGGATGACGGCCGCCGCTGGTTGAATCTGGTCTCGATCAAGATGCCGCAGCCGAACTATCCGCGCTCGGCCTACCGTCGCGGCCGCAGCGGCATCGCCCATGTGGCCGCCGAAGTGGCGCCGGACGGATCGGTGATCTCGACCGAGCTGCTGATCAGCAGCGGCACCGAAGCCCTGGACAAGGCCGCGGTGCGCGCGGTCAAGCAGTGGCGCTTTGAAACCTATCGCAGCGAAGAGCCGGGTGAGCACGTGTGGGTACAGGTACCCATCGTCTTCGCCCTGCCTTGATTCATCATCGGCCACAGGAGCGAACTACGCATGCGCGTCTTGATCGTTGAAGATGACCGCAACACCCGCGAGTTCATCGAACGCGCCCTGCGCGAATCGGGTTATACCGTGGATGCCACCGGCAATGGCCGCGACGGCCTGTTCATGGCCACCACCGAGCCCTTCGATCTGCTGCTGCTCGATCGCATGCTGCCGCAGGTGGACGGCCTCACCGTGCTGCGCACGCTGCGCGCCAGCAAGATCAGCACGCCGGTGCTGATCCTGAGCGCGCTGGGCGATGTCGATGACCGGGTCGAGGGCCTGCGCGCCGGCGGCGACGACTATCTGATCAAGCCCTTCGCGTTGTCGGAGTTGCTGGCGCGGGTGGAAGCGCTGCTGCGCCGGCCGCGCCACGACAGCCCGGCGCAGGACACCGTGCTCAAGGTGCAGGATCTGGAACTCGACCGGCTCAAGCGCACGGTGCGCCGCGGTGAGCGCCGCATCGATCTGCAGCCCAAGGAATTCCAGCTGCTCGAATACCTGATGCGCCACGCCGATCAGGTGGTTACGCGCACCATGCTGCTGGAGGGCGTGTGGGACTACCACTTCGACCCCAAGACCAATGTCATCGATGTGCATGTCTCCAATCTTCGCAACAAGATCGATCGCGGCGAAGACCAGGCCCTGATCCACACGGTACGCGGGGTCGGCTACCGGTTGGGCCCGGACCGCGACTAGCGATGTCCCGAACCGGCCCCGGGCACAGCGCCTTCTTCCGCTTCGCGGTGCTGCTGCCGCTGCTGATCAGTCTGGTGGCCGGACTCATCTTCGTGCCGATCTACCGCGAGGCGGTGGGACATATCGCCAGTGAAGTGCGCTCGGCGATCGAACGCGAAAGCTGGGATCTGGAAGTCGAGTTCCACGAGAACGGCATCGACGGCCTGATCGATGAACTGGACAAGCGCACCGAGCGCGAACTTGATCCGCGCACCATCTACCTGCTGGTCGACAACCGCGACCAGGTGCTGGCGGGCAACCTGGCCCGCTGGCCCGCTGCCGTGCCGCGGCTGGATCACAGCTGGGCCCAGTTCGAAGCCGAAGACGGCGAGCACGCCGAGGGTCAGGTGTTCCAGCTGTTTGGCGGCCGCAGCCTGCTGGTCGGGCGGCGCTCGCCGCTGGCCAGCTTCGACGAACATCTGGCGCTCCAGCTCGGCGTGGCGGTAGTGGCGGTGTTCCTGCTGTCGGCGCTGGCGGCGGCCTGGTTCACCAGCCGCATGCGCAAACGCCTGGCCGGGCTGGCGATGGACGCCGAGGCCATCCGCGGCGGCGATCTCGGCCGCCGCCTGGTGATCTCGCCACGCCACGACGAGATCGACACCCTGGCCGACCGCTTCAATCGCACCTTTGCCGATCTGGAACGACTGGTCGACGGCACCCGTCAGGTCAGTAGTCACCTGGCCCACGATCTGCGGCGGCCACTGCAAGCCGCCCGCCAGCGTCTGGAAGAACTGGCCAACAGCCACTCACTGGATGCCGATGCCGAACAGACCATTCAGGCCAGCATCGGCGAGATCGACACCCTGCTCGCCACCTTTGCCGCGCTGCTGCGCCTGGCACGCCTGCAGGCCGGCGGTTTCGAGCGCAGCGAGCGTCAGATAGCGCTCGATCAGATCGTCGCCGACGCCGTCGAGATGTATCAACCGGTGGCCGCCGATGTCGGCCGCGAAATCCACACAAGCGTGCAGCCGACCAGCCTGCGCGGCGACCGCCACCTGTGGTTCCAGCTGCTCCAGAACCTGATCGAGAACGCTCTCAACCATGGCGCAGGCCAGATCGACATCGAACTCGACCCCAAACAGGGCTTGAGCGTGCGCGACCACGGCCCCGGCGTGAGCCCGGATCAACTGGCCCGCCTGGGCGAGCGCTTCTACCGCGCCGACCCCGCCCGCAGCAGCCCCGGCTTCGGCATCGGCCTGGCGCTGTCACGCGCCATCGCCGAACACCACCACGCCCGCCTCAGCTTCGAGAACGCGAACCCGGGCCTGCGCGCACGGGTCGCGTGGGATGCTGGATCGTAGGTCAGGTTGGCCCGGAGGGACTACCTGACAGTCTGTGCCCAACCCTTGTCGCGCCCATGACAACAGAAGCAGTCAACGCGGAGAGCGCAGAGGGGCGCCGAGAACGCAGAGAAAGGCAGTGAGATCTCTGAATCGATGCACTGGTGCGCATTGTTGCCGTCCAAGAGTTCGGCCACCGATCGCCGCGCCCTCGGGTTTTCGCAAACGGCCTTGGCGGACCCAGGAGGTGGGTCACGTTGACCCGAAGGGTCGACATGAGGGCTCGGCGAGTCATAGCAGAGCCTTCCAGACAAGTCTGGACCTACAGCAGCAACAGCGATCGCGGCTGAAGCCGCTCCCACGGGGGTCTGTGGTCGCGACGCAAGGTCGCTCCTACGGGCCGCCGGGAAGTGGGTTCTTCGGCGGATCAAAGAGCCCGGCAATCTGACCGCTGCGGATGCGTTGCAGTAGCTCGGCGCGCTGGTTTTGCAGTACTTCCATGGTGCGACCGGATGCCCACTGGCGGATGGTGGCTTCCAGATTGGGATACCCGCAGATCCCAAAACGCAGGCAATAGCGGTCCAGGGTTGGGCCGCCGGGCAGACAGTCCAGGCCGAGATCGCAGGCAACCAGGGTCCAGAGTTCGCGACGTACACCCATGCGCTCGGCCATGGTGCGATTGCCGAAGCCGCTCCAGACCATATCGGCATAGCCAATCCGTTCGATCAGTTTCGGGTCGCCGCTGAGCAGCGCGTCGTACATGGCTTGCGCCAGCGTCGGTGCCAGCTGACCTTCCAGACCGGAATTGGTCAGCAAGGCTCTGAGTTCGCCGACCTGCGCCGCCAATGCGGCGTTGGCCCGGCGCTGCTTGCGCCGCTGCTGGTACGCCGCGGCATCATCCGACCAGCGCGGGCAGCCGCGCCCCACGCGACTCACAGCATCGTCAAAGGCCATGCGCTCCATCTGGGCGATTTCCACCGGCAACCAGCGCCATTGGCGCTCGCGCTCGGCGACTTTGGCCGGTGCCTGGGCCAGGCGCACGTATTCACAATCGACCTCGCGCTCGTAGTCGTCCATCGCGGTGCGCGCGGCCTCCAGGCTGAGCCGGGCCGGCGTTTGACTGCCCCCAGTTTCGGACGTCTTTGCCGCCGGGTCCGCCTGCTCTTGTGCGTCTTTCGCCTCGGCTACGGCGTAACTGGCCATGTTCGGGCCCTGCGCGTCTGCCGCGCTTGTCGGATCGACAGCCTTGGCCGCGGCACCAGAATCGACGTCCGCTGCGATTCCCCGGTTCGCGATCACCTCGCCGCCGAACAGCGGCATGCGCTCAAGACGATCGCGCAATCCCAGGGCCAGCAGCACCACCAGCGCCAGAACCAAGACCAAGGGCCCCAGCAATCGACGTCTCATCCGCCCCCCGGTATGTCGGACCCGCGTCCGGAAAGAATCAGTTCGAAGCGACCGGCGCTCCATAGCGTGATGATCTCCTCGGCCTGACGTCGGGCCATCAACACCGCGCGCGGACCCGAATACGACAAGGGCCAATAGGCACCGGCAGCGACCATCTCTCCCGCAGCAATACGCGATTCGGCATAGGCCACAGGGTCGGGCGCGCAGGCTTCATTGAGCAGGCAGGCGGCCATGACGAATCCCAGCCCGTCGTAGGGACTGAGCGGCGCCAACTGATCCGCATAGCGCACCATTTCATCCAGATCGCGTTGGCGCAGCAGTTCCAGAGCGTAGGGCCGAGCGCGCTCTAGAAGCTCCGCCGATGCGGGATCCAGCCCCAGATCAAGGTGCGCCGTGAACCAGGCGCCAGGATGCCCGAGTTGATCAGCGCGCGCCCGCCAGGCAGCGGCCAGATTCGACCATTCCTCCAGCGATTGCGAGCGCCACTGCGCGCAGCGCCGGCCATTGGTCAACAGAAAGGACTTCCATTGCTCAGTCTGCGCGGGGCTGAACCCCGACACCGCCTGCACGTCCAGCTCGTGCGCGGTGAAATCGGTCTTGCCGCCGCCCCATTCGGCTGCCACGCCACATAACCCGTGAAGGTCTGACAGGAGCATCGCCGCATCGGCGTCGCCGGTGTTGGCGCGAGACTGCAACTCGGCGGCATAAGCGGTGAGATTCGGATCGTCGCGGAAACGCTGCCGGTCCTGCTGCCGCATCGCCGCAGGCGCGCGGTGCGGGGCGATGGCGGCTGGCAAGGGCGGCAAGCCGGCTTCCGGCGCGAGCGCCTCGACTGCGGGCTTTTCCTCGGTGTCCGGGGCAGTCTGAGTGGACAGCTCAGCCTCGCTGGTCGAACTGGCCTGCGCCTGGACCTGCAGTGTGCCCTGGGGCCGGCCTGCCACAGACGCGTCGTCGCGAACCGCCATCTGTATGGCTACCACAGCAATCAACAGCGCCAGCACTGCCCACAGTGATTGCTTCTGCCGATAGTCGCGCAAGGACAGCTCCGCCCAAAAGGTGACTCAAGGTGACGCAGTATCACCAAAGCGAGCTGCGCCGTCGATGGCTTTTGCAGATCCCGGCGGGTGCACGCCTTTGGCCGGCGTTCGGCGTGCCGATCAACCGAGTCTGACCAACGGCGAGCATGGTGCGTCGCCTGTTGTGAGACTGGCGCCTTCCCAGTGGGAGCGGCTTCAGCTGCGATGGCTGTTGGCTGGAATGCCGCGAAAGACTTCGGTTTTGATCGAGGAGAAGCGTCCAGACCAGTCTGGACCTACAAAGGCGAGAGCTATCGCGGCTGAAGCCGCTCCCACAGAAGCGACTGACCGCGAGGCTTCGCGCTGAGGGCGATCTGACCGGGCCTGCGGTCGCGACGCAAGGTCGCTCCTACGGGCCGCCGGGAGGTGGGTTCGGCGGCGGATCAAACAGCCCGGCAATCTGACCGCTGCGGATGCGCTGCAGCAGTTCGTCTCGCTGCTGGTCGAGTATGGTCATCAGCACCTCGGGATAGAGCGGACGAATGGCGGCGTCCAGGGTGGGGCTGCCACAGATGCCTGTCCCGCGCAGGCAATGACGGTCCAGCGTTGGACTGCCGGGCAGGCAGTCGAGGCCGAGATCGCAGGCCACCAGCGCCCACAGGAAAGGCCTGTGAATCAAATCCTCGGGCCCGTCCCCGCGTGCGCGGGCGCGCAACCACTGATCAGCCCAGCCGATTTGCGCGATCAACTCGGGGTCGCCGCTGAGCACCGCGTCATATAGCGCATCTGGCAGTTGCTCAATGAACTGCGGGGTAATTGGCCGGATGGCGGTGATCCGCGCGCTCGGATCATTGGCCGCAACTGCGCTGACCAGTTGTGCCTGCCGTTCCTCCTGACGGCGCTTCAGCGCCTCCGGATCATCCTTCCAATGCGGACAACCGCGCCCCAGGCGTCCGGCAGCATCCTCCAGCGCCTGGCGCTCGGCTTGTGCCATGTGCGGGGGCAACCAACGCCACTTGCGCTCGCGTTTGGCCAGCTCTTTGGGTGATCGAGCTGACAAGGCCAACTCGCAATCCAGCTCGCGTCGGCGCTCCTGCATCAGGCTACGGGCGGCGGCGGGACTCAACGTCTGCCTTGGCGTGGCTTTGCCCGCCACGTCCACGGACTCGACGGCCGACTCGTCTTCCGGCGCGGTGTCACCGGGGGCCAGTGCGTAGCTGGCGATATTGGGAGCCTCCTCCGCTGAATCGAAGGTGGCGCGCTCGGCAACCGTTTCAGGGGGTGTCTTGCCCCTGACCAACCAGTCGCTCGCTTGCGTCCAGGTCGATTGGGCCACCCGCAGCAAGGGGCGATAACTGATCAGCAATAGAAGCGCGATCACTACCAGCACGATCGGAGCCAGTCGACGAAAGCTGGCGCTCATCCGCCATCCCCGGGCGAGGGCAAATCCGCAGGCAGGATCAGATCAAAGCGCCCGGCTTGCCAGAGCGACACGATCTCTTCGGCCTGACGTTCGCTGATCCAGAGGTCCCTGGGCCCGAGGAAATTGAGCGTCAGATAGTTGGGGAAGCTCGGGTAGACGCCGGCATCCACGCTGCCGCGCCCGTAGACCAAAGGGTCCGCTGCGCATGGCGCGGTCAACAGGCAGGCGGCCATGACGAAGCCCGAGTACTCATAGGGACTGAGGGGGCTGAGTGTGCTTGCGTATCGAAGCAGGTCCAGCGGGTCGCGCCGCTGCAACAGTTCCAGACCGATCACGCGTCCTCTTTGCCTATCCTCTGGTTTTGGCGTTTCGGCCCAAAGGTAGCGAGCCTCCGCCCACAGTCGCGCCCCGGGATGACCCATCGCCGCGGCTCTCTGCGCCCAGGATTCGGCCAAGCGCGAAACGTTGGCATCCGCAGAGGCTGACCAGTTCGCGCATCGGATCCCGAGCGAGCGCCGAGTGGTCTCGATAGCGAGCAACTGATCCGTGCTGAATCCGACTACCTCGAAAAAGCCACGTTCAAGACGAGTCAGATCTGCGTCGTCACCACCCCATCGCGAGGCGTCATCGCACATGTTGGCCAGATCCGACAGCATCATCGCGGCATCGGCATCACCAGCGTTGGCGCGGCTCTGCAATTCAGCGGCATAGGCGGAAAGATCCGGATCGTCCCGGAAGCGCTCCCGGTCCTGCTGACGCAGCGCAGCAGGCGCCCGGTACGAGGCAATCGCTGCGGGGAAGGGCGGCAAGACGGGTTTTGCCTGCGCTTCGATGACGCTGGCGTCGGCGGCTTCGGTCGCTTCGACCGCAAGGTCTACGCTGGGACGCGATCGTGCAGGCTCGGCTTCATCGGTGAGGGTCGGCGCCGACGCGGCACTCCAGATCGGCATCGCCGCAGAAATATTCTTGAATCCAATCCAGATCAGGGCGGCTGCCGGTACCAGGATCAGCGCCCACAGTCTCAGGCGCACGCGGCGTTGCGGCGGGACTCGCGACATCGGTAGCCTATCCCCGAAGGTGACTCAAGGTTACGCAGTATTGCCAAAGTGAGGCGCGCCGTCGATGGGAATCGCAACTCGCGGAGGGTGCGCGGCGTCGACCGGCGTTCGAGCTGCCGATCATCAGGGGTCGGCCCATAGCGAGCATGGTGCGTCGCCGTGTCACGTAGTCCCTGCGGGACAACGTGACCTACGATGCTCCGGCCAGTTGCCAGAACGGCGCCTTCCCTGTGGGAGCGGCTTCAGCCGCGATGGCTGTTGGCTGGAATGCCGCGAAAGACTTCGGTTTTGATCGAGGAGACGCGTCCAGACAAGTCTGGATCTACAAAGGCGAGAGCTGTCGCGGCAACAGCCGCTCCCGCAGAAGGCAATCGCGGCTGAAGTCGCTCCCACCGTTCGCTCCTGTGGGCGTACAAAACCGCTACACTGCGCGTCCCCGCCGTTCGGCGTTGGTTAAACGGTCGCGGTGTGGGCTCGCAAGAGTGCTGCATCGAGGAAAGTCCGGGCTGCACAGGGCAAGGTGCCAGATAACATCTGGGGGGCGAGAGCTCACGGAAAGTGCAACAGAGAACAGTCCGCCAGCGGCTCGTCGCAAGGCGAGTGCGGGCAAGGGTGAAACGGTGCGGTAAGAGCGCACCGCGTCGGTGGCAACACGCGACGGCTTGGCAAACCCCACCTGCAGCAAGATCGAATAGGGGGAGCATGGCGCGGCCCGCGTCGTCCCCGGGTAGATTGCTTGAGGCTTGCGGTGACGCAAGTCCCAGAGGAATGACCGTTCACGACAGAACCCGGCTTATCGACTGACCCGGGCGGTGGGGACCTTTTAGGGTCGTGTGGCGAAAGCTGCACACCCTGCCGAGCAAGCTCGGCACTACCAAAGCCTCGTACGCCGCTGCTCTGGTAGAGCGGAGCTCGCTCCGCTGCTTCTGCTTGGCTTGTGCTCTTCCGTCGTTGCAGAAGAGCCGCACACCCTGCCGAGCAAGCTCGGCACTACCAAAGCCTCGCACGCCGCTGCTCTCGTAGAGCGGAGCTTGCTACGCTGCTTCTGCCGGGATTTGGCGCTTCCGTCGGCGCAGAAGCGCCGTACACCCTGCCGAGCAAGCTCGGCACTACAAGAGCCTCGTACACCGATTCTCTCGTAGAGCGGAGCTTGCACCGCTGCTTCTGCCGGGCTTTGGCGCTTCCGTCGTCGCAGAAGAGCCGTACACCCTGCCGAGCAAGCTCGGCACTACAACGGCCTCGAACGCCGAATCCTCGAGGGCTGGATGCCGTGTCAGAGCCCCAGCGCGGCCTCGATATCGGCCCGCAGATCGGCCTCGTGGTACTCGCCGAGCTTGCGGGTGTGCAGGCGTCCGTCGGCATCGACAATCACGGTGAACGGCAGCGCATCGCGATCATTGCCATAGGCGCGCATCAGGGCGAAGTCACTCATGGATGCCAGCAGGATCGGATAATCGATGGCCATATCGCTGGCGTACTTGCGCACCTGATCGACGTCGTCGAGGGCGATGCCGAGGATCTCGACGCGCTCGGGGCCGTATTCCTTGCGCAGGGCCTGCAGCACCGGAATCTCGCGCCGGCAGGGAGCGCACCAGGGCGCCCAGAAATTGATGACCTGCACGCGACCGCCCCACTGGGCGCGCGTCGCGCTGCCGCCGTCCAACGTGGGCAGCTCGAACTCGATGGCAGGGGCGCCGATGGCCAGACTGCCGGGCGGCGGATTCAGGCCGAACCAGGTGTGCCCGGCCCATAGCCCGCCAAGCCCGGCGATCAGTGCTGCGCCGACGATCAGCGCCTGTGAACGCAGACTCACTGGGCTGCGGCCCAGGTCAAGGCCTCTTCCACCGTGGCCTGGGACAGCAGTGCCGGCAATACCCGGGCCTTGCCGCCCGAGGCCGGAAAGACCACGTACAAAGGTACGCCGACAGCGCGGAAGCGCTTCAGGAAGGCGCTGATCTCCGGATCTTCGTTAGTCCAGTCGCCCTTCAGATAAACCGCACCGCTGGCTTTGAGCGCAGCCGGAAAGGCCTCGCCCGAGAACACCAGGCGCTCGTTGACCTTGCAGGTGGCGCACCAGTCGGCGGTCATGTTGACGAACACCGGTTTGCCGGCGGCCTGCAGCTCGGCCAGGCGTTCTGCACTGTAGACCTCGCCGATATCGGCAGCAGCGGTGCGAGTGCTGATGGCCGAGGCATCCAGCCCGGCCACGAAGCGCAGCGGCCAGGCGGCCACCGCGATCAGCAGCAGCACCGGCGCCCAGCGCCGCAGACGGGAATGTTCGCGATGGCGTTCGAACCACCACAGCGCCATCGCCACAGCCACGCCACCGGCCAGCACGGCACCGGCGCCGTCCATGCCGACCTGATGGCCGAGCACCCACAACAGCCAGACGCCGGTCAGATACATCGGGAAGGCCAGCGCCTGCTTCAGGGTCTCCATCCAGGCGCCCGGACGCGGCAGCCGGTCCGCCAGACCGGGAATGAAGCCGATCAGCAGGAAGGGCAGCGCCAGACCCAGACCCAGCGACAGGAAGATCGCCAGCGCCAGCATCGGCGGCTGGGCCATGGCATAGGCCAGCGCCCCACCCATGAATGGCGCCGTGCATGGACTGGCGACCACGGTGGCCAGCACACCGGTGAAGAAGGCGCCTTTGGCTCCTTCGTCCTCGGTCAGTGATTGTCCCAGCCCGCCGAGGGAGGCACCGAAGGCGATGACGCCCGACATCGACAGGCCGATCGCCAGCATGATGTAGACCAGCAGGGCGACGAATCCAGGCTGCTGCAACTGGAATCCCCAGCCCAGCGCGGCGCCGCCGCTGCGCAGACCGAGGATGGCGAGTCCGAGTACGGCAAAGGACACCAGCACGCCCACCGTGTACCAGATGGCGTGGCGTCGGGCATAGCCTGGCCCATGGGCACCCTTGGCCAGTCCGAGCGCCTTCAGCGACAGGATCGGCAGCACGCAGGGCATCAGGTTCAGGATCAGACCGCCGAGCAGCGCAGCCAGCAGCGCGGCGGCGATGCCCATCGGCGGGTCGTCGGGCGCGGAGACATCTCCGCCGACCGCCGTCAGCGCACGGCTGCCCTCGCCGGCCGGCAGATCGACAGTCAGCGCGCGCCGCATCACCGGATAGCAGATGCCCTGATCCTTGCAGCCCTGGTATTCGGCATTCAGTGTGATGCTGTGGGCGGCGGTGTTGCTGCGCGCCATCGGCACCGGCAGTTCGAAGGATTGGAAATAGACCTGGACCTGACCGAAATGGGCATCTTCGTGCGCCTGCGCCGGCGGCCACTCGGGCGTCAGCAGGGTGATGCCTTCAGCGTCTGTACGCAGCCTGGTCTTGTCGCGATAGAGGTAATAGCCCGGCGCGACGGTGAACCGCACCAGCATCTGATCGGGCGCCGTGGCGATCGCCTCGAAGCGGAAGGCCTCGTCCTCCGGCAGGGCGTCCTGAGCATTGCCGGCGAGCAGGCTGCCACCGCCGGGCACGCCCAGACTGAGACCACTGACTCGTGGCGAGGTGTCGGCAAAGTCCGCTGGCGCCACCGTCCCCAGACTGCCGCCCGGTGGCAGGCGCAACGTGACCCGCGTGCGCTGCGGCGGGTAACAGATGCCGATATCGGCGCAGCCTTGATAACGCACCTCCAGCTCCAGCGACTGGGTGCTGGCCGGCAGTTCCGGCAGTAGCTGCGACAGCGTCAGGCTTTCCCGATAGGTCTCGACATCGCCGAAGAACTCGTCGTGCTTGGGCTCGCCGTCGGGCACGCTGAAGGGCGCCAGTTGCATCGAATTGTCGACAGCCGCCAGACCCAATCGATGCCGATACAGGTAATAGCCGGGAGCGATGGCGAAGCGCACTTCGGCCAGATCACGCGCCGGCGCCTCGGCGCTGAGGGCGAAAGCCTGCTCTACCGGCAGCAGATCGGACTCGTCGACCGCAGCCCAGGCCAGGGGCGCGGACACAGCCAGACACAGCGCCACGATCCAGCGGTGCCCGACGCGGGAGAGGCGTTTGCAATCCATGGACATCAACATCATCAAATCCGCTCGAAGGGCGCACGCAGCATCAGCCGGACTCCGACCACGCCGAATGCCGAAAGTTTCCGCGCCAACGCACAAGGCGGTTACTGCTCAACCCACGCTCTCGCGCAACCAGTGCAGATAGGCCGGCAATCCGTCGCTGATCGGCAGGGCGATGATCTCGGGCACTTCATAGGGGTGCAATTGCTGCAGGCGGGCCTGCAGTGCCGGGTACGCGGCCGCCGTGGTCTTGATCAGCAACAACATCTCGTGACCGGACTCGACCGTGCCTTGCCAGCGGTATACCGATCGCACCGGGCCCACCTGGCTGACACAGGCCGCCAGTGATTCACTGACCAGCGTCTGCGCCAGGCGCTCGGCATCGGCTTGGGGACAGGTGCACTGGATCAGCAGGAGGTCGGACATGGGCAGACACGGGGCACGGGGCACGGGGCACGGGGCACGGGGCCGGCAGATACTCTCACGATGGCGTCATTGCGAGCCGGCTTTTCCCTGGGGATCGCAAGCTCTTGCCGGATGAATTAGCCCGAAGTGCGCGAAGCGCTCTCCGGGCGTTGACGCCGAAAAGCCCCGGTGAGCCGCTGCGCGCCACACCGGGCTACGCGCACCAGACGGGTTCATGGCCCGTCGGCAGTGCCGGGCAGACGCAGGTAGCCGGCAATGACGGCCGCTGGTGGTCCGAGACGACGAAGTCTTCAGAGCGCGCTTGATTTCTGACCGCTCTTCTTCGTGTTCTCTCTGCTTTTCCTTTGCGTACTCTGCGTCCAGCTTCTGGCCACAACATGCCTCAGGACAGGATCATCGCGTCGCAGGTCGCGCCGCGAGGGCGCTCCTACACAGACCAGCATCTGCGCCGCCGCCCTCAAAGCCGGTAGACCACGCCTGGGTGGGCCTTGATCACCGCGTACAGCGCTTCGAGTTCTTCTCGGGATTCGACATAGACCTCGACGTGCACCGACTGATAACGCCCGGTTCGGCTGTAGCGATGGTCGATGGCGGCTTCGGTGCGGCGTGCGCCAGCCTGCTCGAGCGCGGCCAGCAGCCCGGCCCGGAACTCGTCATCGGCTGGACCCATGGCAATCAGCACGTGATTGCTGGGGAATACCAGGCCCTGTGCGGACTCGCCGTCGGTGCCAGTTTCGGCACTCATGGCGCCTCCTCGTCGTCCTCGAACCACAGCCAGAAACCGTCGACGGTGCGCCGCCACAAGCCACCCTCGGGTGCTTCGCCCAGAGCCACCAGCGGACGCTCGATCAGCAACTTCGAGTCGAGTTCCACCCGAACCTTGCCTACACCCTGTCCCAATGCCACCGGAGCGATCAGCAGCGAGGGCAGATCCATGCTGGCCTTGAGCTGATCGTATTTGCCGCGCGGAATGACCACGAGTACATCATCGGCCACGCCCAGATCCACCGATTCGACTTCGCCCTTCCAGACCTTGGGCTGCGCCAGCACCTGATTCCTGGTGTACAGCGTGTGGGCCTCGAAGAAGCGGAAGCCGTAGTTCAGCAGCGCCTGGCTTTCCTGGGCGCGGGTCTCTTCGGTCTTGCTGCCCATGACTACCGCGATCAGGCGCATGTCGCCGCGCTTGGCCGAACTCGCCAGGCAATATCCGGCGGAGGTGGTATGGCCGGTCTTGATGCCGTCGACACTTTCATCGCGGCGGAGCAAGGCATTGCGGTTGTACTGGCGGATGCCGTTGAAGGTGTATTCCGGCGTGGAATACCACTCGTAGTACTCCGGAAACTCGGCAATCATCGTCCGCGACAGCAGGGCCAAATCGCGCGCCGTCGAATAGTGCTCAGGGTCGGGCAGTCCGGGCGCATTGGTGAAATGCGAGTTCTTCATGCCGATGCGCTGGGCATAGATGTTCATCTGCTGCACAAAGCCATCCTCGGTGCCGGCAATATGCTCGGCCAGAGCGATGGTGGCGTCGTTGCCCGACTGCACGATCATGCCCAGCAGCAGGTCCTTGGCATCAACCTCGCTGTTGGCGTTGACGAACATGCGCGAGCCGCCAAGGCCGCGTTTCCAGGCGTTCTCGCTGACCCGAACCTTGTCGTCCAGCTTCAGGCGACCGGCGCGCAGCTCCTGGAAGAGCACGTAGGCCGCCATGACCTTGGTGATGCTGGCCGGCTCGACACGATCGTCGGCGGCCTGCTCGGCAATGACCTGGCCGGTGGTCTGCTCGATCAGGATGGCCGACTTGACCGGCAGCACCGGCGCATCGGGGATCACCATCGGCGCCGCCTTGGGCACCGGCATGGCCGGTTTGGGCACGGGTGCCGGTGCCTGCGCCATGACGGCGGCTTGAGTCATCAACAGGAGTATCGCGAGGGCTTTCTTCATCGGGTCTGGGCAGTATTCGCGGGCATCGGCCAAGGCCGCTGCGGCTTGCGCGGGGAGTTTGGAACGGGGGCACGAGGCGTGCGATTCAGTTACGCCTGCGCTTCAGGGCGCAAACGCTATCGCATCGGCCGGCTTCACATGTTAACGGAGGCCGCGGCAGACCGGCAGCGTTCAGCAGCCAAAGTGTCAGCGTTGCAGCAGATTTGCCTCACCGAATCCACGCTCACGCAAACGGGCGCGCAAGGATTCCGCCTGCGCCTGACCCAGGATCGGTCCGATGCGAACGCGATAGACCTTGCCATGGGCAGCACGCGCCGAATACACCCGCACGGCATCAAAACCCGCCCGCTGCAGCTTGCGCCGCAGGGCGAAGGCATTGGCGCGGGAGCCAAAGGCCGCCACCTGCAGATAGCTGCGACCCGCGCTGCTGACCACTTGCGGTCGATCCGGCGTGGGCGGTGCCGGCAGATTGGCGGACGGATCGTCACCCGGATGCAGCACCCGCACTTCCACCGGTGCCGTGCCGGTCATGTGGATGCCGAGCTTGACGGCTGCGGCATAGGACAGATCAATCAACCGATCGCCAACAAAAGGACCTCGATCATTGATGCGCACGACCACGCTCTTGCCGTTGTCCAGCCGCGTCACCCTGGCATAGCTCGGCAAGGGCAAGGTCTTATGGGCGGCCGTGAACTGGTACATGTCATAGGGCTCACGGGTGCTGGTCAGGCGGCCGTGGAACTTGGTGCCGTACCAGGACGCGGTGCCGCGTTCGACATAGCCGGCACTGCGCGGCAACACCTTGTAGCGCTTGCCGAAAACCTCATAGGGCGAGTGGTTGCCATAGCGCGCCAGCGGCTCATCCTTGGGCACCGGCTCAGGCAGCGAGTCGACGTCGAAGGGCACGTTGGGCGGGCCGTCCAGCGGCTGGTATTCGCGCGGCGCGGGCGGCGCACCCGGTGCGGCTCGCTCGGGTCCACGCGTGGCACAGGCAGCGAGCGCCGCCAGTACCAGCGCGATCAGGGACAGCCGCAGGGCTCTTTCATAGAATGTACGGCAACCCATTGATTTATCGACCTGAGAAAGAAGGGGCAAGGGGCAGGGGGCAGGGGCCCAACCTCGACGCATGATCTGACCATGCCGCGACGTGGGGTCCCTGCCCCCTGCCCCTTGTCCCCGTCATGGGCGCACACCGCCGGTGCGCTCGCGGATCGCCTGGGCCAGGTCGTGTACGGCCATGGCGTACATCGGCGAGCGGTTATAGCGGGTGATCACGCGGAAATTGGCAAAGATGGCGAAATGGGCGAATTCACCGTCAGCCACTTCCAGGCTGAGCAGATTGCTGGGCTGATCCGGGGCCACGACCACGCCATCCACCGGCTGATAGCCCCATTCCACCAATTGGCTCAAGGGAAAGATAGGGTCCAGACCGGTGTCGCGCAGGCGCCGCGCTCCGGGGCCGGGGATCATCGGCACCGTCACCGGGGCATTTTCGGTCCAGCCATGATCGCGCAGATAGTTGGCCACACTGGCCAGCGCATCGTCGGCCGAATTCCACAGATCGATGCGGCCATCCTGGTCCTGATCGACCGCCCACTTGACGAAACTGGTCGGCATGAACTGCCCGAGACCCATCGCGCCGGCGTAAGAGCCCTGCACATTGGCCAGATCCAGATCGATGTGGCGCTCGCGTGGCAGATTCAGGAAGCGGATCAGTTCACCGCGGAAGAAGGGAGCGCGCGGCGGGTAATAGAGCCCCAGCGTGGTCAGGGCATCGAGCACCTTCCACTTGCCCATGATCCGGCCGTAGAAGGTTTCGACACCGACAATGGCAACCACGTATTCGGCGGGCACTCCCTGTTCGGCCTGAATCTTCGTCAGCAGCTCGCGGTTCTTCTCGAAGTACTCGGCACCACCGGCTATGCGGGCCTCGGTCAGGAAGATCGGGCGGTAGACATACCAGGGCTTGCCCTCCGCCGGACGGGTCATGGCCTCGATGATCGCGGGCTGATACTCCGCCTCTTCCATCAGCTGCCGCACTTCGGCCGCACGCGCCTGATCGCCAGCGGCCACTTCCGCGATCAAGGCGTCCATGCCAGGGTGCTTTTCCTTGGCCAGTCCCATGATGGGCAGGCTCAGGCAGAAGGCGGTCAGGGCCAGGCGCGTCAGGGTCATGGATGAAGTTGCCCGATGAAGATTGCGCCCGATGCTAGCCTGACTCGCCGGCAACGGTGTGAGAAAGGGCGCGCCGATGTCATCCTCGCTTAAGGAGCGGCGCTGCAACGGCCCAGACCGGGGGCTGCGCCGACGAAAGATCCTTACCCATCGACCCGTTCTCGCCGAGGAGAGTGAAAATCCTGCTGGGTTGGCCTGCCTGTCCTGACCGCCCTTGGATTCAGGCCTCCCCGTCCCGATTCTGGCCCGGGTCAACCAAGCCCCTAGCCCGCATTTCTCACACCTGCGCGTGCAGATGCCGCGATTCCGTTGTGGCGCAAGGCGAATCGGTGGCCACACAGCACGCAGAGTGTACGGCCGCATCTGCCCGCTTTGCGGACCTCGCTGGTTCTTTGCGACTATCGCTGCGTTGCTCCTCCTCGCAATGGAATCACCATTCCTCGTCGTCGCGCCTTGCGCTAGTCGCAAAGCCCTGCGCGATCTTCCGCAACAGGTGTGAGAAATGCGGGCTAGGCGCTTCTGGGCGCACAGTAGATACCGTGCAGCGCCGTCAGGACGGTGCTGACGGCATCGCTGGCCACACGGTAATAGATGGTCTGGGATTCGCGTCGGGTAGCCACCAGACCATCCTCGCGCAACACCGCCAGATGCTGTGACAACGCCGACTGACTGAGATCGAGTTCGGCATTGAGCTGCCCTACCGAGCGCTCACCTTCCAGCAGATGGCATAGCACGAGCAGGCGATGCTCGTTGGCCAGTGCCTTCAGCAAGCGCGCGGCGGCACCGGCGCTGTCCCGCATCTGCTCCATGTCGAGTGCGTGATTCATCTGCGAACCATCATTTCCAGGCGATCTTAATAAATTAGCACAAGTTGATATAGAGCAATGCTCCCCGGGGTATGAATGCCCCATACTGGTGCAAACACCCTGGGAGAAGAGCATGGCACACATCATCGTCCTCGGCGCCGGCATCGGCGGCATGAGCGCCGCCTACGAACTGCGCGCGGCACTGGGTCCGGAGCATTCGGTCACCGTCGTTGGTGATGGCCCCCGCTTCAGTTTCACGCCGTCCAATCCCTGGGTGGCGGTGGGCTGGCGCAAACCGCCGGAGATCCAGGTGGATGCCGGCAAGTACCTGGGCAAGAAGAACATCGATTTCGTTCCGGAGGCAGCAACCCGCATTGATGCGGCGAACAAGTCGCTGACGACGGTGTCCGGCAAGACGCTGGATTTCGACTATCTGGTGATCTGCACTGGCCCAAGGCTGGCCTTTGACGAGATCCCGGGCTTTGGCCCGATCAACGGCCACACCCAGTCCATCTGCACCACCGAACATGCCACCAGCGCCTGGGAGCAGTATCAGGAATTCCTGAAGAATCCGGGACCGATCGTGGTCGGCGCGGTGGCGGGTGCCAGTTGCTTCGGTCCCGCCTACGAATTCGCCATGATCCTCGACGCCGATCTGCGCAAGCGCAAGCTTCGCGACCGCGTGCCGATCACCTTCGTCAGCAGCGAACCCTACGTCGGGCATATGGGCCTCGGCGGTGTGGGCGATTCCAAGGGCCTGCTCGAATCCGAGTTCAGACAGCGCCACATCAAGTGGATCACCAACTGCAAGGTGCGTGAATTCACCGAGAATCAGGTCACGGCCATCGAGC
Source organism: Rhodanobacteraceae bacterium (assembly GCA_024234055.1). Taxonomy (NCBI): domain Bacteria; kingdom Pseudomonadati; phylum Pseudomonadota; class Gammaproteobacteria; order Lysobacterales; family Rhodanobacteraceae; species Rhodanobacteraceae bacterium. The sequence goes on along the minus strand of JACKOW010000001.1, from coordinate 123,474 downwards.
ACAACGATCACGGCGAGGTCCTTCGCGAACATGTTCTGCCTTTCAAGTTCGCGATGATGATGCCGGCGTTCACCGGCGTTGCTGCAGTGGCCGCGGTTGAGGGCTTGTGCAATCCGCGTGGCTTCGTGCTGATCGACGAATTCCAGCGCAACCCGGGCTTCCCTCACATCTGTTCGGCGGGTGTGTGCGTGGCCATTGCCCCGACCGAGCCCACGCCGGTACCCACCGGCGTGCCCAAGACCGGCTTCATGATCGAATCGATGGTGTCGGCCATCGTCCACAACCTCAAGGCCGCCATCGAGGGCAAGGCGCCGTCGGCCAAAGCCACCTGGAACGCCATTTGTCTGGCCGACATGGGCGATACCGGTGCGGCCTTCGTGGCCATTCCGCAGATGCCGCCGCGCAACGTCACCTGGGCCAAGGTCGGCCGCTGGGTACATGTCGCCAAGATTGCCTTCGAGAAGTACTTCCTGGCCAAGATGAAGAGCGGCAATACCGAGCCCATCTATGAGAAGTACGTGCTCAAGGCCCTGGGTATCGGCAAACTGAAGTAGCGTCAGGATCCCGCCGATGCAGGACTGTTTGGACTCTTGCTTTTATATTAGTCGTGGCTATATTAGCACTAGCTAAGAGAAGGAGTTGAACATGAACATCGACCGTATCGTTCTTGCGTTTGCCGGCACGGTGGTATTGCTGAGCGTGGCTCTGGCGCACTGGTTTTCACCGTGGTGGTTGCTGCTGACTGCCTTTGTCGGCCTCAATCTGCTGCAGTCGGCCTTCACAGGCTTCTGCCCCTTGGCCATCATCCTGAAGAAATCCGGACTCCCTGCCGGACAGGCCTTCCGCTGACATGACCCTTCGATTCGCCACTCTCATCGTGCTGCTGGCAAGTCTGTCGGCTTGCGGCAGCACAACGCCGACAGCCACCAATCCGGCGCCGCTGCCCGAGTTGCCTACATTGACGATCGTGCCCGAAAACACGGCGCGAGAGCGTGTCTGGGACGGCGTGGTCGAGGCGGTGAATCAAGCCACGCTGTCGGCACAGACCGCGGGCCGGGTGCTGGAACTGCCTTTCGACGTCGACGATTACGTTCCCGCCGGCGCGGTGGTCGTGCGCTTCACCGATGTCGAGCAGCAATCAGCCAATCGCCAGGCTCAGGCGCAGTTGCGCGCTGCCGAGGCTGCGGCCCGTGAGGCAGAGTCGGAATACACGCGCATCCAGAGCATCTATGAGCGCAAGCTGGTAGCCAAGGCGCAGATGGATCAGGCCATTGCCCGACGGGATTCCGCCCGTGCGGCGCTGGAGGCCGCCCGGGCCGGCGTACGCAGCGCCAGCGAGCAGGTGGACTACACCGTCATCCGCGCACCCTTCACGGGCATCGTCACGGCCCGACATGTGCAGGTGGGCGAGTCGGTGCGACCCGGACAGCAGCTGATCTCCGGGCTGTCCCTGGGCCAGCTGCGACTGGCAGTGGAAGTTCCCCAGAGCGATATCGCCGCCATTCGTGATCGCAAGCAGGCCAGTGTGCTGCTGGGTGCTGATGGCGCGCGACGGATCGCCGCGACGTCGGTCACGGTGTTCCCCTACGCCGACCCCAACACCCACAGCTTCAAGATTCGCATCGAACTGCCGGAGGAAGAGACCGGCTTGCATCCGGGCATGACCGTCAAGGTGGCGTTCGACGTCGGTGCCAGTGAGCGCCTGCTGCTGCCGCGCAGCGCGCTGGTGCAGCGGGGCGAAATCAGTGCCGTCTATGTGCTGGGTGAGCAGCAGCTCAGCCTGCGCCAGCTGCGGCTGGGACACACCTTCGGAGATCGCGTCGAAGTGCTGGCCGGGTTGAGTGGCGGGGAGACCATCGTCACCGACCCACTGGCCGCCGCAGCGGCCCTGGTCAGCCGGCGGGCCGACCATGAGTGAGGCACTGGGCTTCTCCGGGAGGCTGGCGCGCAGCTTCCAGTCCAATCCGCTGACACCGATTCTGGCGCTGGCCGGACTGCTGCTGGGTATCGCCGCGACCCTGATCACCCCGCGCGAAGAAGAGCCGCAGATCGAGGTGACCTTCGCCAACGTGTTTGTGCCTTTCCCGGGTGCCGACGTGGCCGATGTCGAGAATCTGGTGGCGGTGCCACTGGAACAGACGCTCGCGGAAATCGAGGGCGTCAAACATGTCTATTCGGTGAGTCGCCCCGGCGGCGCGGTCATCACCGTCGAGTTCATCGTCGGCGAGGCGCGGCGCGATGCCATCGTCCGCCTTTACAACCAGGTCTATTCCAACCAGGACTGGATGCCCCAGGGGCTGGGCGTGGGTCAGCCGCTGATCAAACCGATGGGCATAGACGATGTTCCGGTGATGAGTCTGACGTTGTGGAGCGACGATCCAGCACGCGGCGCCACCGAGCTGGCCGAAGTGGCCCATACCTTGGAAGCCGAGCTCAAGCGCGTGCCCGGCACCCGCGATGTCTACACCATCGGCGCACCCGACCGAGTCGCGCTGGTAGAGCTGGACCCGACCCGACTGGCCGGCTACGGGCTCACGGTGGGCGACCTCGGCAACGCCCTGCGGGCTGCGAATCAGGTGGCACAAGCGGGCGCCAGAGTGGTCGAAGATCGGGAAATTCCGCTGACAGCAGGTGGCTTCCTCCAGGATGCCGCCGAAGTCAGCGAACTGGTGATCGGCCTCAATCGCGGCCAGCCCGTGTACCTGTCGGATGTGGCGGATGTGCGTGGCGGCGGCGATCTGCCCACCAGCTACGTCTGGCACCAGGCTGTTCACGACGGTCCGGCGACGGGTACAGCGCCGGCCGTGACCATGGCCATTGCCAAGAAGCCCGGCAGCAACGCGGCGGACATCACCAGCAGCATTGCCGAGCGGCTGCAGGCCTTGCGTGGCGTTGTGATACCGGACGGCGTTGAAGTCGAGATCACCCGCGACTACGGCCAGACTGCCACCGACAAGGCCCAGAAGCTGATCCAGAAACTGATCTTCGCCACGCTCTCGGTGGTGCTGCTGGTGCTGTTCGCGCTCGGTCGCCGTGAAGCGCTGGTCGTGGGTACGGCGGTCATCCTGACTCTGGCCCTGACGCTGGCCGCCTCCTATTTCCTCGGATTCACCATCAATCGGGTCAGCCTGTTCGCGCTGATCTTCTCGATCGGCATCCTGGTGGACGACGCCATCGTGGTGGTCGAGAACATCCACCGGCACATGGCGCTCGGCGGTCGCTCGCTGAAGGAAGCCATCCCGCCTGCGGTCGATGAGGTCGGCGGACCCACCATCCTGGCCACCTTCACCGTGATCGCGGCGCTGCTGCCGATGGCCTTCGTCAGCGGCCTGATGGGCCCGTACATGCGGCCCATCCCGATCAATGCCAGTGTCGGCATGCTGCTGTCACTGGCCGTCGCACTGACGGTCACGCCGTGGCTGTCGCTGAAACTGATCCGCCATCACGCCGCCGATCATGGCGGCAGCACCCACGGCGACGACCAGCGCAGCAGCGGACTCCACCGGCTCTTCAACCGGGTGCTGCGGCCGTTCCTGGAAGGCGCGCGGGCGGGCCGCCGCCGACTGCTGCTGTTCCTGTCGATGCTGGTGCTGGTCGCCGCCTCGGCCAGTCTGGCCGTGGTCGAACTGGTGGTGCTGAAGATGCTGCCCTTCGACAACAAGTCCGAGTTTCAGGTGGTGCTGGACATGCCCGAAGGCAGTACCCTGGAAAGCACCAACCGCGCCTTGGTCGAACTCGCGACCGAGGTCGCCAGACAGCCCGAGGTCGCCAGCATCCAGGGCTATGCCGGCACCTCGGCACCGGTCAACTTCAACGGCCTGGTACGCCAGTACTATCTGCGCGCTGGCGCCAATGTCGGCGATCTGCAGGTCAATCTGGTCGACAAGCACCAACGTACCCGCAAGAGTCACGACATAGCCCGCGCCGCGCGGCCAGCGCTGGCCGCCATCGGCGCGCGCTACGGGGCGTCGGTCAAGGTGGTCGAGGTACCGCCCGGTCCACCGGTGATGTCGCCACTGGTCGCCGAAATCTACGGCCCAGACGCGGCGCGCGGTCGTGAACTGGCACTCCAGCTGCAGGCGCGATTCGCACAGACTCCCGGCATTGTCGATATCGACACCACCGTGGAAGCCGACGCCCGACGCGATCTGCTCATCGTCGACCGCCAGCGGGCGGCGCGCCTGGGCATCACCCAGCAGCAGATCGTCGACACCATCGCCACCGGTCTGCGCGGCCTGGACGCCAGCTATCTGCGTGACGGTGCGGCCAAGTACGCCATGCCGATCCGCTTGCGCCTGGCGCCGGGCGACCAGGCCGAGCTCGAGCATCTGCTGACGCTGCAGGTGCGTGCCGCCAATGCCGAACTGGTGCCGCTGTCGGAGCTGGTCCAGATCCGCGATGCGCGCTGGGAGCGCTCCATCTATCACAAGGACCTGCTGCCGGTGAGCATGGTCTTTGCCGATGAGGGCGGCGCCGTCGACAGCCCGCTCTATGGCATGTTCAGCATTGTCGGCGAGATCGCCGATCAGGGCCTGGATGGCAGCGCCATCGATCAATATTTCTTCAAGGCGCCGGTGGACACGGCCCGCTTCGCCATCAAATGGGATGGCGAGTGGCAGATCACTTTCGAGACCTTTCGCGACATGGGCCTGGCCTATTCGGTCGGTCTGGTACTGATCTATCTGCTGGTAGTGGGGCAATTTCGCAACTACGTCGTGCCCCTGATCATCATGGCGCCGATTCCACTGACGGTCATCGGCGTCATGCCCGGGCATGCCCTGCTCGGCGCACAGTTCACCGCCACCAGCATGATCGGCATGATCGCGCTGGCCGGCATCATCGTGCGCAATTCGATCCTGCTGGTCGATTTCATCAATCAGGCCATGCGCGAGGGCACGGCACTGGCCGATGCGGTGGTCGAAGCCTGCGCCGTACGGGCCAAGCCCATCGCGCTGACAGCCGTGGCGGCCATGTCCGGGGGACTGTTCATTCTCGATGACCCCATCTTCAACGGTCTCGCCGTTTCGCTGATTTTCGGCATTCTGGTGTCCACGCTGCTGACCTTGGTGGTGATCCCGGTGCTGTACTTTGTTTACCTGAACCGGCGCGAGAGCCCTCAGCCGCAGTAAGATGGGCACCGAGACGCATACAATGCACCCATGGCGCACACCTCGGACATGCCCAGATTGGCCACCCAGCAGACTCTGCGCTGCGACGCCGCAGCGGAACGCGAACTTGCCCAGCGACTGCGCCCGGGCCTGAGAGTGTTGCTGCGAGCCCGCCTGGGCAGCTCGCCGATCGTTGACGATCTGGTCCAGGAAGCGCTGATCCTCATCATTGCCCGCTGGCGCCAGGGAGAGATTGTCGATCCGCAGCAGCAGGTAGCCTTTGCCCACACCACGGCCGTACATCTGGCCTCCAATGCCAGCCGCACCGAGGCCCGACGGCGGCGTCTGGCCAGCGAGTACGCGCACAGCGTCGAAGCGCAGTTCGAGCCTTCGCCGGAAGACCGCATGCAGCATGGCCAGATGCTGGAGGCCGTGCGCAGCATCGTTGACGAGATGCCGAACGAGCGCGACCGTCAGGTGCTGCGAGCCTTTTATCTTGACGATCTGAGCAAGACCGATATTTGCGAGAAGCTGGATCTCGAAACCCGTCATTTCGATCGCGTCCTGCACCGGGCCAGAGTCCGTCTGCGTGAATTTGTGTCGCGGTTGGCAGAATCGGCTGGGACATCCGCCGCTGTGGCGACATTGTTTGACAGTACCAAGACGAAATCATGATCATGGACTTCACACCGCCTCGCCCGGGATCGGCCGAACACAGTTTCGGCGATCGCCATCCCATGCCGCTGGACGAGTTCGAGAGGCTCATTTCCGACTATGTCGCCGGAGACCTCAACGAACCACAGCTATCCCGCTTCGAAGAGACTCTGTTGGCCAATCCGCAATGGGCGGAATGGGTGGAGGCCGAGCAGATGCTCCGGGAGGGTGTGCGTGAACTGGCCCGACGCGACCCGATGGTCTTTGACAGTGCGCCTGCCGCTCCTGCCGTGCTGCCGCTGCGCCCGGCCCGGCCAACGCCATGGTTCAGCCGCGGTTTGGCCCTGGCTGCCACGCTCACCGGTGCGGCACTGTTGTGGAACGCCAATCACGAGATCCGACAGCTGCGCGCGGCACTCGCGAATGCCGAAGCGCCAACCGGGGACGTGACTTTCATCCGCTTTGACGAGACTCGCTCGCTAGGCAGCCAGTCGCTGCCGCCGATCAGCGCACCGGCTGCCGACGCCAATGTATTGATCGAAGTACCGGCGGGCCCGCAACCGCAGGATGCCTATCGCGTGCGCCTGCTCCGCGATGGCGAAGTGACGGTCGATATCGCGTCAGCCGCAGTCAGTATCGAAGGCATGGTCACGGTGGCCTTGAAAGGCAAGTTGCTCAAGCCGGGGCGATACCGATTGGTGATGACCGATGCCACCGGCGGCACCATGCCGATCGCCAGCTACGAATTCGCGGTGCTCCGCTAGCCGGGCTAGCGCGCCGGTTCGGGCGATGTCGACAGCTCCCACTCGGCGAGCGTCGCCATGGCCTGCGCGCGACTGCTGCCGCACATATCCGGTTCCGGCCGCAGACTCCCGCACACCGCCGGACGTTCGGGCCGACCGAACAGACGACAGCGATACTCGGCATCCAGTTGCACACAAGGCACGCCCGCCGGCTTGCCGTCCGGCATCCCCGGAATCGGGCTGCTGATCGACGGCGCAATGCAGCAGGCCGCGCAGCCGACGCGACAGGACATCTGTCCGGGTTCAGCCATCGGCCAGCAGGCGTCTGAGGTTCTCGCGCACCACCGCGGTCTGCGGGCGCACACCGCGCCAGCGCAGGAAGGACTCGGCTGCCTGCTCCACCAGCATGCCCAGACCATCGACTGCCAGGTGGGCGCCGCCGCGACGGGCCTGGGCCAGGAAGACTTCTGCCGAGGGTCCGTAGCCCAGATCGTAGGCCACGGTCTCGGCGTCGATGAGTTCCTCAGGCAGCGGTGGCAAGCCCTCGGCGCGATAAGCCGAGGTCGCGTGTATCAGCACATCGGCGTGGCCCACACTGGCCAGATCATCCAGCGACCAGGCTTGCACCACACCCATCGCACCTGACTCCAGTACCAGCTGCAAGGCGCGCTCCGGCGTGCGATTGACGATCACGATCTGGCGTGGCGCCAGTTCCAGCAAGGGCCCGAGGATGCCGCGGGTGGCGCCACCGGCGCCGATGATGACAAGCCGGCGGCCGGACACGGCAATGCCGAGTCGCTCAAAATCCACCAGTAATCCGGCACCGTCGGTATTGTCCCCCCGCCAGCGCTGGCCCGGCAGACGGATCAGGGTATTGGCGGCGCCGGCGCGGGCCGCCGCCGGTGTCAGCTCATCGCAGAGCATGGCCGCCTGTTCCTTCAGCGGCAGGGTCACATTGGCGCCCCGCCCGCCGGCTTCGGCAAAGTTCCAGAGCGTTTCCTCGAAATGCTCGGGAACCACATCGACACACTCGTAGCTCTGTTCGTATCCGAACTGGGCAGCAAACTGCGCATGTATCCACGGCGAGCGCGAATGCGCGACCGGATGACCGAAGAGTACGTAGGAATCCATTTGGGCGGTTGTTGGTTGTTGGTTGTTGGTTGTCGGTGCCGCAGGGCGGTGTGAGGTTAAACGGGAAAAGTGAAAGGTGAAAGGAAAGAGAGAAAAGGGATGGGACTGCTGAGCCTTTGTCGTTCCCGCGAAAGCGGGAACCCATGCGCATGCAAGTGTCTCGGGGCACTGGATTCCCGCTTTCGCGGGAATGACGGGCTGCGGGGCTTGTGCCTGTCTGCGCCCGAGACTGGCCCGTGCAGGCCATTTGGCCACGGGCGGCGCGCTCTTGTGGGTCCAGACTTGTCTGGACGCTTCTGCACCACCGAGCAAGGAGCGTCCAGACAAGTCTGGACCTACAACAGCATGCGACTTGTCCCTTGCCCCGCTCCTGCACCACCGAGCAAGGAGCGTCCAGACAAGTCTGGACCTACAACAGCATGCTCCGTGTCCCGTGTCCCGTGTCCCGTGTCCCGTGTCCCGTGTCCCGTGTCCCGTGTCCCGTGTCCCGTGTCCCGTGCCGCATGCCCCGTGTCCCCTGCCCCGTTTCCCAGCTACTCGATCGGCAGGTAATAAGCCCGGCGCCCGCGATAGAGCGAGAACAGGATCTGCCGCGGGCGCTCGCTCAGCAGCTGGCTGAGTTCGGCCAGGTTGCCGACCTCATAGCGATTGACGCCGAAGATGATGTCGCCAGCCACCAGCCCGGCGATTTCCGCCCGGCTGCCATCAGCCACGCTCAGCACCTTGATGCCCTTGATGCCGGCCTGTTTCTCGCGCTGGCTGAGTTCCCCGAATCGGGCACCGTTGAGGCGTGGATCCAGCTTCTCGCCGCCCAGCTGCTGGGCACTGCTGGCAATCAGCGTCAGCTTGGCGTTGCGGCTGCTGCCGCGGCGAACGAACTCGACGTCAAGCGCCTTGCCTATCGGCAACAGGCCCTCGGTATTGGACAGCTCGTCGGCGCTGCCGATGACCTTGCCATTGAGACGGACGATGACGTCGCCGGCCTGCAATCCGGCCTTTTCTGCCGGCGACTCCGGCACCACCTGGGTGATGACCGCACCGCGGCCCTCGGCCAGTTCCAGCGCGCGCGCCAGGCGGGCATCCAGATCCTGGGCCTGCACGCCCAGACTGCCGCGTTTGACCTCGCCGTAGGCGATGAGCTGCTTCATGACATCGCGCGCCAGATTCGAGGGAATCGCAAAGCCGATGCCCACATTCCCACCCGACGGACTGAAGATGGCGCTGTTGATACCCACCAGTTCGCCACGCAGATTGACCAGTGCGCCGCCGGAATTGCCCGGGTTGATCGAGGCATCGGTCTGGATGAAGTTCTGGTACCCAAGGCCCCGCAGTCCGCTGCGACCCAGAGCGCTGACGATGCCGCTGGTGACGGTCTGGCCAAGGCCAAAGGGATTGCCGATCGCGACCACGAAATCACCCACGCGCAGCGCATCGGAGTCGGCAAGGCCCAGTTCGGTCAGGTTCTCCGCCGGCACCCGGATCACGGCGACATCGGTGTCCGGATCGCGGCCGACGATCTCGGCATTCAGCGTGCGCCCGTCATGCAGGGTCACCGTCACCTCGTCGGCGCGTTCAACCACATGATTGTTGGTCAGCACCAGGCCCTTGGCCGCATCGACGATGACGCCCGAGCCCAGACTCTGCTGCACCCGTTCCTGCGGTACATCGGGGCGGTTGAAGAAACGCTGGAAGATGGGATCGTCAAAAAAGGGGTTGCGCACCTGCACCCGGGTCTTGCTGGCCACATTGACCACCGCCAGCGTGGTGCGATCCAGCATCGGCGCCAGCGAGGGCATCGGCGTGTTGTCGACTTCGGCAGGCAAGGCCGCCAGGGCGGGTGGGCCGAAGGGAACAGTCGTGAGAATGGCAAGGCCAAGAGCACAACAACGCAACAGTTTCATGGCGGTAAGCAGGCTCGCGATGAGTTGACACGGGAGCACCTTGGACCCTGATTTCCGGGCAAAGTTCAGGGGGCGTTGGTGTCGGGGCACGGGGCACGGGGCACGGGGCACGGGGCACGGGAAAGGCTCCAGGCTTGGGCTGTTGCAGGTCCAGACAAGTCTGGACCCACGACAGCGCAGGCTGCTGCTCGGGAGGGCGCCGCGCCGCGGCGCCGCTTCCTGTGCAGAAGGCAGATCAACAGCGGCCGCGCAGGCGCGCGTCCCTCCCAAAAGCCGCCCCGACGCCTGCGCAGATACCGCCGATCAGAAGAAGCGACTGTGCAGACGCACAAACCAGGCGGCGCCGTTCAGGCCGAACTGCACGCTCTCGTAGACATGGCCGTTGTCGGTTTCGTCGGGGTTCTGACGGGTCGGTTTGGTATCGAAGATATTGGCGCCACCCACGGTCAGCTTGGTGGCATCGCTGATGCTGTAGGTCAGGCTGAGATCGGCCGAGGCCTTGGCGTTGTAGTGCTGATTGGGCACCGGCGGGCCGGAGAAGGTGCCGAGGGTCTGTTCGCCGAACCAGATCAGCTTGAGGTTGGCGTTCCAGCGCTCACGGGTCCAGTCGAAACCGACGACGCCCTTGTTTTCCGGCGAGCCGTTCTCGATGAACAGGCGCTCGCGATCGCTGAGCAGCACGTCTTCGCGTCCCACCAGGGCCGCTGGCGCATGGATGGCGGTGACTTCGGTTTCGCCGATATTGACGCCCAGCGAGGTGGTCAGTTCGCCACCCCACAGTGTCGAATCCCAGGCTGCGGTGATGTCCACGCCGCGGGTACGGGTGTCCACCGAGTTGACGAAGAATTGGGCCTCGCCGACGCCCAGACCGGCGAGAATGCTGCCGATGTTCGGATCGTCGGTATTGAAGCGGCCGGAGAGCACGATGCGATCATCGATGTTGATCTGGTAAGCATCGACGGTGATCGACATGCTGCTGTTCGGCCGCCAGGTGAACCCGAGCGCGCCGCTGACGGAGGTTTCTTCGGTCAGATCGGGGATGCCGGCAGCGCGGGCGATGGCGCCGCCATTGGGTGCCAGCAGCACGTCCACCGGTTCACCGCTGATGAAATCAGTGAAGGTCGAGGAGAAGAAGCGCTGCTGCAGCGAAGGCGCACGGAAGCCGCTGGACACCGAGCCACGCAGCACGAAGTCGTCGTTGACCTCGAAAGCCAGCGCCAGCTTGCCGTCCAGGGTCGATCCAAAGTCGCTGTAGTGCTCGAAACGGGCCGCGATGTCCGTGGTCAGGCGATCGGTGGGGGTGATCTCCAGATCGGCATAGAGCGCGTAGCTGTCACGACTGCTGTCAGTTTCGTCGCCGGGCTGGAAACCAGGAAAGCCCTGGCTGCCGGCATTGCCGCCGCCGGGACCATCAGCATCAATGTAGCTGCCAGGTTCGCCGGCGCGGATCTGGTAGTTCTCATCGCGGTACTCGCCGCCGAAGGCGATGTTGGCGCCACCCCAGAGCCCATCGAAATAGCGGGTGAAATCGAGGTTGACCGTGCCCTGGCGGAACAGGAAGCCGCCGGCGTCGAAGGCCGTGTTGCTCAACGCCGGACGGTTGTTCAGTCTTTCGAAATTGGCAATCGAGGCATTCAGCGTGTTGCTGATGTCGTAATACATCTCGTTGTAGCCGTAAGTGGCCGACAAGTCCACGGTCCAATCGGCGACCAGCCCGCGGCTGCCGACCGTGGCGTAACGGTCTTCGAGATCGCCGTTGATAAAGGGCACGAAGCCGTTCGGATACATCGCTGCTGAGTTGCGCGAGGGCACGTCGTCGACGCCGTCGCGAGCAAAGGCCGCGGACGAGGCGCGGCGGTTCTGCAGGCCTGCATTGAAATAGAAGTCGGCGGTGTCGGTCAGCGGGATTTCGCTGTTGACCACCAGCGTGCCGCTCTCCACGGCGCTGTCACCGATGGTGCGCGGATTGTCGCGCGGCTCGGAGCGGTCAGATCGGCCGCGGTTGCCGTATTCGGTGGTGACCGAGAAGATGCCACCATCGCCCATCTCGATGCCGCAATAGGCGCTGTAGAGCTGGTTTTCGCCATCTCCGGCGCTGTACTTGCCGTAACCGGCCAGACCTTCACAACCCTTGTCGCGCTTGAGCACGATGTTCATCACGCCGGCAATGGCGTCGGAGCCATACTGCGCTGCAGCACCATCCCTGAGCACCTCGACGCGATCGATGGCCAAGACCGGGATGGTATTGAGATCGGTGCCGGTGTTGCCGCGATTGCGGGCGCCAAACAGGTTCACCAGGGCGGTGGTGTGGCGGCGCTTGCCGTTGACCAGCACCAGGGTCTGGTCCGAGCCCAGATTGCGCAGCGCGGCGCCGTCAACCAGATCGGCGCCGTCGGCACCGGTCTGGCGGGTGGAGAAGAAGGACGGCACGGTGAACTGCAGCGTTTGCGCCAGATCGAACTGGGCGCCGCGCTCGGCCATCTCCTGCATGGTGATGACATCCACCGGTACCGGCGACTCGGTATCGGAGCGACCCACGCGGCGCGAACCGAGCACCGTCAGCTGATCCAGCAGCTTGGCTTCGTCCGCCCTGGCTTCGGTCGACGAGCCTTGATCCTGGGCCAGTGCCGGCGCCGACAGATTCACGCTGACTGCCGCAGCCAAAGCCATCCACAAACGCGTACGTTGCATGATCGTCATCCTGCCGGAATGAAAAGACGACGTAGATTACGCGTTAACCTTTCGTTGCGGCAGTCCCCGCATTGACGATTTGCTCAGTGGTGATGACCGCCGTCGCCGTGGGCATGGCCATGGGCAATTTCCTCGGCACTGGCATCGCGCACCTCGACGATCTCGATATCGAAATTCAGGTCCTTGCCGGCCATCGGGTGATTCAGATCCACATCGACCACGCTCATGCCGACCTTGATCACGGTGACCGGACGCGGCCCCTGCTGGGTCTGCAACATCACGGTGACTCCGGGGCGCAATGCCACCTGGGTCGGGAAGTACTTCTTCGGCACGCGCTGGGTCGCCGCCTCGTTGCGCGGACCATAGGCTTCGGCCGCAGTCACCAGCAGCTCGAAACGGTCGCCAGCCTTCTTGTCGGCCAGGGCCTTCTCCAGCCCGGGAATGATGTTGCCGGCGCCGATCAGCGCGGCAATGGGCTCACCACCCTCGCGCGAACTCTCCATGGCCGGCTTGCCGACCTCGGCCACGCTGTAGTGAAAACGAACCACCTGCTGTGTTTCTGCGCTCATGGCGACTCCGCGGCGAAGCTGAAAAAGGGGGCGCGTAGCCTAACAGCTGGTGCTGGTTATGGGTGTCAGTGTCGGGAAACGGGAAACGGGAAACGGGAAACGGGGCACGGGGCACGGGGCACGGGAAAAGGCTGCGGGGCTCTGTCCCGAGTCCCGAGTCCCGAGTCCCGAGTCCCGAGTCCCGACAACCGACAACCGACAACCGACAACCAGCAACCAGCCTCAGCGCTTCTTCGGCCCCAGCTTGCGGGTCAGCGTATTGCGGCCGCAGCCCAGGCGCTTGGCGGCTTGCTGGCGGTCGCCGCCGGTCAGCTTGAGGGCTTCGTCGAACATCACTTGCTCCAGGCTGGCCTTGGCCGATTCCAGCAGGTCTGCCTGCTCCAGTTCCAACTGTTGCCTTGACCAGTCAGCCAGGGCCTTGAGCCAATTGGCTTCCGCCGCGGGCGCGAGCGCAGAACGGCGGACCTCCTCGGGCAGATCGCCACTGAGCACCTGTGCACCCGGGGCCATCAGCACCAGGCGCTGACACAGATTACGCAACTCGCGGACATTGCCGGGCCAGGGATAACGGGTCAGTGCACGCACGGCGTCCACCGACAGATGCTTGGTGGCTACTCGCATCTCGCGGGCACTTTCGGCCAGGAAGCGATCGGCCAGGCGCGGCACGTCGGCGGCACGCTCGCGCAGCGCCGGCAGATGGATGCGCACCACGTCCAGCCGATGCAGCAGATCGGCGCGGAATTCGCCACGCTCGACCTTGCCGCGCAGATCCTGGTGGGTGGCGGCGATCACGCGCACGTCGGCGCGGATCAGTTCACGGCCACCGACCCGATAGAACTCGCCTTCTGCCAGGACTCGCAGCAACCGGGTCTGCAGTGCCAGCGGCATGTCGCCGATCTCATCGAGAAACAGGGTACCGCGCTCGGCCTGCTCGAAACGGCCCTGATGGCGCCGGGTCGCACCGGTGAAGGCCCCCTGCTCGTGACCGAAAAGCTCACTTTCCAGCAACTCCGGCGCAATGGCGGCGGTGTTGAGCGCGATGAAAGGACCGTCGGCGCGCGGGCTGTGCCGGTGCAGCGCGCGGGCGATCAACTCCTTGCCGGTGCCGGTTTCGCCGGTGATCAGTACCGACAGATCGGCGCGCGACAGCCGGCCGATGGCGCGGAAGACCTCACGCATGGCCGGCGTATCGCCAACCAACCCTTCATCGGACCAGTCAGTCTCGGCCGCGGGTGCCTCGCGCGCAGTGGCCCGCTGCGCCATGTCGATGGCGCTGTCGATATCGAAGGGCTTGGGCAGATAGTCGAAGGCGCCGCGATGGAAGGCCGCCACCGTGCTCGGCAGATCGGTGTAGGCGCTCATGACCACCACCGGCACCTGCGCTGCGCGCTGGCCGAGCTTCTCCAGAAAGGCCATGCCGTCCATGCCGGGCATGCGCACATCGGTGAAGACCAGATCAGGGCTGCGCGTTCCCAGCGCCCGCAAGGCCGGTTCGGCAGCATCAAAGCTCTCGACCATGAAACCGGCCCCGGCCAGCGCCTTTTCCAGCACGAAACGGATCGAGCGATCGTCATCGACCAGCCACACGACCCGGCGCGGGCCGCTGCGTTGATGCAGTTGGGCGCTCATGCGGGCACCGAAATGAAGCTGGACAAGTAAAACGTGAAACGTGAAACGTCAATTGAAGCGCGCTTCGTTGAAAGGACTGCTGATGCTGGTAGCTTGAGGACTGGACAGCGGCAAAACGTAAAACGTAAAACGTCAATAAAGGCGCGCTTCGTTGACGTTTCACGTTTTACGTTTGACCGCTGTCCATTCCCGACCCCAGCACGATCACAGAGCCCCCCAACGAAGCACGCTTCAATTGACGTTTGACGTTTTGCGTTTGACCGCTCTCTCATGGCGTCACCGGAATCAGCAGACTGAAGACCGTGGATCCGGGGCGGCTGACGAAGGCCAGCGTGCCGCCATGTTCACGGGCGATGCCCAACGCCACCGGCAAACCCAGACCGGTGCCCTCATCACGTCCGGTGACAAAGGGTAGAAACAGACTTTCGCGCAGATCCTCGGGCACGCCCGGGCCGTCATCGCAGACATCAATGCGCAGGGCCAACTTGCAGGTGTGATCGCCGATGCGCGCGCGGCGCTCGGCACGGGTGCGCAGGCGGATCGTGCCGGCGCCCGATTGCAGGGCATTGCGGGCCAGATTCAACACCGCCTGGGTCAATCGATCCGGATGTCCATCCAGATCCGGCAGGCTGGGATCGTAGTCGCGCAGCACCTGCACCTGGCTGCCGGCCTCGGCGCCTATCAGCGTGCGCACGCGCTCCAGCACCTCGTGGATATTGAAACTCTGCCCGGCGTGCGCCACTTCCGGTCGCTGCAACAAACGGTCCACCAGCCGCCGGATGCGATCGGTCTCGGCGCGGATGACCTGCGTGTATTCCTTGAGCGCTGCGCTCGGCAGTTCGCGTTCCAGCAGTTGCGCCGCGCCGTGCAGACCGGCCAGCGGATTCTTGATTTCGTGGGCCAACGCCCTTGCCATCTGCTGGGCCGCCGGCTCGGGGGTGGAATCCACGCCTTCGCCCAGATCCTGATCATGTTCGGCCAAGGCGTGAAATTCGAACAGTACCGCAGCCTCGCCGCGCCATTCGATCGGCGTTACTGCCACATCGAAACGCTTGGGGGCATCTCGCCTGAGTTCCAGCAAGACCCTGCGAGCCACCAGGCGCTGCCACTGGCCGGCAACCCGGCGCGCCAGGTCAGACAACGGATGCTCGCCATAGGCCAATGTGCTGAGCTCTGTGCCCGACAGGCGGCGTTCGCAGTAGGTTTCAATCAGCGCTGCATTGGCGTGCAGCACTCGCCCCTGGCCATTGACGATGGCCAGGGGCGTACTCAGCAGATCAAGCACGGCGCCGGAATGCTCCGGCGCCGCCGCGTGCGGCGACCTGGCGTTGGTGGCGGCGTCGCTCATCGAAACGACACTCCGGTTCATGACACGCTCCGGTCGCACCAGCGGCATCAGATCGAGTAGTACTGCAGGATTTCGATCGGATGGGTGTGCATGCGGATGGCAGTGACTTCCTTCATCTTCAGATCGATGTAGCCATCGATGAAGTCATCGCTCATGACGCCACCGGCCTTGAGGAACTCGCGATCGGCATCCAGCGCTTCCAGCGCCTGATCCAGCGAGTGACACACGGTCGGGATCAGCTTCTCTTCCTCGGGCGGCAAATCGTACAGATCCTTGTCTGACGGCGCGCCCGGATCGAGCTTGTTCTTGATGCCATCGAGGCCGGCCATCATCAGGGCGGTGAAGGACAGGTAACCGGTGTTGATGGCATCCGGGAAGCGCACCTCGATACGGCGGGCCTTGGGATTCGACACCCAGGGAATGCGGCAGGAGGCCGAACGGTTGCGGGCCGAGTAGGCCAACAGGACCGGTGCTTCGAAGCCAGGTACCAGACGGCGGTAGCTGTTGGTGGTCGAGTTGGTGAAGGCGTTGATGGCACGGGCATGCTTGAACACGCCGGCAATGTAGTGCAGCGCCAGCTTGGACAGACCGCCGTACTCGTTGCCGCTGAACAGGTTCTTGCCGGCCTTGGCAATGGACTGATGCACATGCATGCCGCTGCCGTTGTCACCCACCAGGGGCTTGGGCATGAAGGTGGCGGTGTGACCATGCTGGTGAGCGATGTTCTTGACCACATACTTCAGCGTCAGCAGCTCATCGGCCTTCTTCACCAGCGTGTTGAAGCGGGTGCCGATCTCGCACTGGCCGGCGGTCGCGACTTCGTGGTGATGCACTTCCACCGGTATGCCGAGCGCTTCCAGCGTCAGGCACATGGCCGAACGGATATCCTGCAGGGAATCGACCGGGCCGGTGGGGAAGTAACCACCCTTGACGCCCGGACGATGGCCGGTATTGCCGTGTTCGTAGACCTTGCCCGAGTTCCAGGCCGCTTCTTCGGAATCGATCTCGTAGAAGCTGCCCTTCATCGACACATCCGAACGGACGCTGTCGAAGATGAAGAATTCCGGCTCCGGGCCGAAGAAGGCGGTGTCGCCCACGCCACTGGCCTTGAGGTAGGCTTCGGCGCGCTTGGCGATGCCACGCGGGCAGCGGGAATAGGGCTGCATGGTCGACGGCTCCAGCACATCGCAGCGCAGCACCAGGGTCGGCTCTTCAGCAAAGGGATCGAGGAACAGCGTGGAGGCATCAGGCAACAGCACCATGTCGGACTCGTTGATGCCCTTCCAGCCGGCAATCGAGGATCCGTCGAACATCTTGCCGTCTTCAAAGCAGGCGTCGTCCAGCGTGCTGGCCGGGATGGACAGATGCTGCTCGCGTCCGGCCATGTCTGCGAAACGCAGGTCCGCAAACTTGACGCCATTGTCCTTGATGAGTTTCTTGACTTTGTCTATCGACATCGGTGGCCTCCTTGAGGAGATGGATGAGGGAATGCGGCAAACACGGAGCAATCGTTGTGCCATGCACAAAAGAAACAACAATCAATGGCTTAGCCTAATGTCAAGCACCGCGTCGGTGCACCAATATGTTCTTGTGCACCAGTATGGTGCGATGCTGGGCGCCACGCCAGTGCCCGGGCGAAAATATGCCCGATTGCGGTGCATGAGCCCTCTGCGGCTCGGAGGCAGACCATGACCGCGACTCCCAGGGCCCTTGATATTCCCCAGATCTGGCGTGAGCGGCTGAGTGCACGCCTGGGGGATCTGCAGATGTCGCCAGCACCCGAAATCCAGCAGCGACTGCTGGAATACCTTGCCTTGCTGCTGCAGTGGAATGCCGCCTACAACCTCACGGCGGTACGCGAACCGCTGGCGATGATTGACCGCCACCTCATCGATTCGCTGGCGATCCTGCCCTACGCCCAGGGCAGCGATCTCGCCGACATCGGCACCGGCCCGGGCATCCCCGGACTGATCCTGGCACTCGCGCACCCCTACCGGCGTGTCTGGCTGGTCGACAGCAACGGCAAGAAGGCACGCTTTCTGCGCGAATGTCTGCGCCGATTTGCCATGCCGACAGTCGTGGTCCACGAGGCACGCGCCGAATCGCTGTCCTGCGAAACCGGATTCGACCAGGTCATTTCCCGGGCCTATGCGGAGCTTGCCGACTTCGTGGCCAGCACCCGGCGGATTCTCGCCCCGCAAGGTCGCTGGCTGGCGCTCAAGGGCAAGTACCCGGAGGCAGAAATCGGGCGCCTGCCGGCCGATGTCGAAGTCAGCGCCGTTCATCGGCTGGCCGTGCCCGGCGCGGATGGCGAGCGTCATCTGCTCGAACTGCGGCTGCGCGAGATTCAGCACTGATGCCAGATCTGGACCTGACCTCATCGCGATCAGCCCTTTGGCCTGTCGCTGACTTGACCGCAGTCAAACCCGATTCCGGCAAGGCCGCTAGTCTCGACCCACGGCTAGCGGGAGATGCGAATGTTCACCCACATCCTGGTTCCCCATGACGGCAGCAAGCTGTCGGAGGCGGCGCTGACCCACGCTCTGACGCTGGCCAAGGCACTGGCCGCCCGTATCAGCGTGCTGCATGTGGTGACCGAATTCACCGGAGATGCCAGCAACGCCGTGCCACTGCTGGCGAGCACCGCGCGCGAGGCCTTCCAGCAACGCGCCATCGGTGAAGCCGAATCCATCCTGTCACGGGCCAAACGCCTGGGCAGCGCCCACGATGTCAACATCGAGGGCCACTATCTGCTGTCGGCCGATCCCTTCAAGGCCATCATCGACGAAGTCGAACGTCGCGGCTGCGATCTGGTGGTGATGGCCTCGCATGGACGCCGCGGCCTGTCGGCGATGCTGCTGGGCAGCGAAACCCAGAAAGTCCTCACCCACTGCCGGACGCCCGTACTGGTCGTCCGCGCCTGAAGGAAGCCGGCCATGAAGCACCTCAGCACCGTCCAGATCAGCGCATTGCGTGGACAGCTGCAGGCGCGCGAGCAAGTGCTCAGTGCCGAAATCGCCAGCATGATGGAACGTCGGCAGACTCAGGTGCAGGAGGGGCGAGCCGTCGACAGGGGCGTTCTCGATCTGGAGACCAGCCTGGATTTCGCCGAGATCAGCCGCGACCAGCACGAACTCGACGCGGTGCATGCCGCGCTCGGGCGCATCGACCGCGGCACCTATGGGCGTTGCCTGAATTGCGGGGCACACATTCCATTGCAGCGTCTGGAGGTGCAACCCGAGGCGCCACTGTGTCACGTCTGCCAGTCTCGCGCAGAGAGCAGCCAGCACACTGGACTCAGCGCACCCTGAGGGGCAGAGCGACCCCCGTACATCCGTCGGCCCCCAGACTGCTCGCGAACCGGCATCGCACTTCGTTGCTTCGTCCTTCCCGAGAACCCAGTAACGAAGCCATCCAGCGCTCTTGAAGGCGCAGGGTTGGATCGTTTCGCTACGATCTCCATGAAGCCATATCGCAAGTTGTTGATTTGCCCTTGTAGGTCACGTTGCTCGCGTAGCGAGCTACGTGACGCAACTCGATGTCACGTAGTCCGCTGACGCGGACAACATGACCTACGACGGCGGGTTCATGACCCGCGCGCAGTGTCGGGCCAAGACCGGTGGCTCGCAACGATCCGCCTTGCCCTAGAATCGAACGCAATCCGGGCTCTGTACCCCGGAATCCAGCGGTGGCATGAGCCAAGCGGCCGAAATCCTGATTGTTGACGACGAGCCTGACATTCGCCAGCTGTTGCGGGTTTACCTCGGCGCGCAGGGCATGCGCGTGATCGAGGCCGATTGCGCCGCCAGTGCCCGCAGGCGCCTTGAACTGTCCCGCCCGGACATGGCCTTGATTGATCTCGGCCTGCCCGACGAGGACGGCCTGACCTTGATCCGCCACTTCCGCGAACAGCATCAGCTGCCGATCATCATCCTCACCGGACGCGGGGACACGGTGGACAAGATCGTGGGCCTGGAACTGGGTGCCGACGATTACGTCACCAAGCCCTTTGACCTGCGCGAATTGCTGGCGCGGATCAAGAGCGTGCTCCGACGCTCGGAGAGCATTCCGAAAGCCGTCAAGGAGCCCGAGCAACTGCGCTTTGCCGACTTCTGCCTGCAACTGCGCGAGCACCGCCTGACCGATCTGGCCGGACAGGAGATCGTGTTGACCCATGGCGAATTCAAACTGCTGGCGGCACTGGCCCGCTGCGCCAGAACGCCGCTGACCCGTGACCAGATTCTCGAGCTGACTCACGGCCGCGAGGCCGGGCCCTACGACCGCACCGTGGACATGCAGATCACCCGGCTCCGGCGCAAGCTCGGCGACGACCCCAAACGCCCCAACCTGATCCGCTCGGTGCGCGGGGTCGGCTACATGCTGGCCTGTGCGGTCGAATCCGGAGAGCCATCTTGAGCCCCGCGCTGCGTCCAAACGGCTGGCTCGAAGCCCTGGCCGACGCGGCGCCGGATGCGATGCTGGTGATCGATGCCGAGGGCACGATCCAGTTTGCCAATCTGGCGGTCCAGACCGTTTTCCATTACGAGCCTGAAGAACTGCTGGGTCAGAAGATCGAGAAACTGGTGCCTAGCCGCTACCACACTCGCCACCGAGCCGACCGTGCCCGCTACAGCCACGATGCCCGTAGCCGACCGATGGGGCTGAACCTGGAACTGCTGGGTGTGCGCCGCGATGGCAGCGAGTTCCCGGTCGAGGTGAGTCTGAGCCCCATGCGCAGTGGCGATACTCATTTCGTGATCGCCGCCGTGCGCGATGTCACCGAGTTGCGGCGTTCGCGCGAATTGCTGCAACGCTCGGCCCGGCAGCTGGCGCTGGCCAGCCTGGCCGAGCGCGCTGTGACCAGCAGCGACATCGAGTCCTTCTGCAAGCACACCCTGTCGGTGCTGATCGAGCAGCTGCAGATCAGTCACGGTGGCCTGTGCGAACGCGGGCATGACGGCCACCACGTGCGCTTCATCAGTGTCACCGGATGGACGGACGAGGAAGCACTGCCGGTGATTCTGAAGGCACTCAGTCCGGCGCGCATGAGGCGCATGCTCGAAGGTCAGGTGCGCCAGATTCTGGTGGTTCCCAGTCGCGCTGCGCGCGCCCGACTCGACCAGTTTCTGGCGGGCGTCATCGTGCCGCTGCGCGGCCCGACCAGGGTTCACGGCGTATTGTCGATCTTCCGATCAGCAGAACAGCCGCTGAGCGAGGACGAATGTGTATTCGCGCAGAGCGCGGCGCATCTGGCCGCAGCCGTGTTCGAGCGCCAGTACCATCAGGCGCTGCTGCTGCAGGCCTCGAAGATGGAGGCTCTTGGCCAGCTTACCGGTGGCGTGGCACACGATTTCAACAACCTGCTGACGGTGATCGGCGGCAATCTGCAGATCCTCGACGACCTGCTGCCCGCCGCCCAGACTGACATACGCAGCCTGGTCGACGCCGCCAGCCGTGCGTCTCGCCGTGCTGCCGAGCTCACCGGCAAGTTGCTGGCCTTCTCACGCAAGCGCCAGCTGGCCGCCCAGGCGGTGGACTGCTCGCAGCTGCTGAACAGCATGCGTGAACTGCTGCGACGCACCCTGGGCGAGGGCATCGAACTGCGTTACCGCATCGCTCCGGATCTGCAACATGCGCTGGCCGATGCCGGGCAACTGGAAAGTGCCGTGCTCAACCTCGCCCTGAATGCCCGCGATGCCATGCCAAACGGAGGAACGCTGACCCTCTCGGCGCTGCAGCGCAACCGCACACGTCTGGCCAGCCGCGGCGCCGACACCATCGTCATCGAGATCAGCGACAGCGGCGAGGGCATGACCAAGGAGGTCCGGGAGCACGCGCTGGAGCCCTTCTTCACCACCAAGGCCTCCGGCAAGGGCACCGGACTCGGGCTCAGCATGGTCTACGGTTTCGTGCGCCAGTGGGGCGGTGATGTTCGCATCTACAGCGAACCGGGCATGGGCACCACGGTGCGGATGATGCTGCCCGCTGCTCACTCCGGCGAGTCCGCGCCAGTTCTGGCCTCCAAAGGCATGCGCACTCGCGGGGACGAGCACGTGCTGGTGGTCGAAGACGATCCCGAGGTTGCCGCCATTGCCTGCAATCAGCTGCGCTCTCTGGGCTACCGGGTGAGCATGGTCAATGCCATCGCGCCAGCGCTGGCGTTGATTCAGTCTGCACCGGATATCGCCCTGGTGTTCAGCGACGTGGTGTTGCTCGGCGGAGAAACCGGCTTTCAGTTGGCCGATCAGGTGCGCCTGACGCACCCGCATCTGCCGATCCTGTTCTGCTCGGGTTATGCCGAGGGCGCGCTGGAGCAACATTTTGCCGACGGCGAGCGGCCCGCCATTCTGGCCAAACCCTATGCCCGTGAAGACCTGGGCTCGGCAGTGCGCGAGCTGATCGATGCGCCTGGCCGCAGGCGCTGAAAGGGGCGTATTGGCCTATTGAACTCGGGCGGTGGCCTGGGCCACACCATGGAGAAATTCGTGCACGCTGAGCGGCTTCTTCTGCACCCGCATGACCTGAGCAGCGATGGCGTCGCGCTGCAGATCGACCCCGGAATCGGTCGTCAGCAGCATCACCGGAAACGGTTGCTTGGACGCACGCACCCTTCTCGCCAGTTCCAGACCGTCGATGCCGGGCAAATCGCGATCCGTGATCAGGCAATCGAAGTGCTCGCTGCGCGCCGAGCTCTCGAAGCGCTCGGCGCTGACGAAGCTCTCGCAGCGATAGCCGGCACGCAGCAGCAGCGACTCGATGAACTCGCGCACATCGGCATCGGGTTCAACGACCCCCACCAGGGGTTGCCGCGAGGCGTTTTCGAGGTGATCACCCACGATCAGTGTCCTGTGCGGCGGAGCGCAGACGGTGCCGGTTTACGAACACTCAGACCGGCGAGCAGACGCAGCTTGTTGACCTCGCGGATGCGTACACCGCGCTTGACCACCTCGATGACGCCCTCTCGATGCAGCTTCGAGAGCGTGCGGCTGACGGTTTCCAGCTTCAGGCCGAGATAGCTGCCGATTTCCTCGCGCGTCATCGGCATGCCGATCGCCGTGCCGCAGGTCGCGTCGGTCTGGGCGCGCTCGGACATGTCGATCAGGAACTGGGCCAGTCGCTCCTCGGCGCGCAAGGATCCCAACAGCAGCAGCGTGGACTGCTCACGCCGAATCTGCCCGCTCAACATGCGGAACAGCGCCGCCTGGATGCGCGGCACCGACTGACCATGACGTTCGAGCACCGAGAACGGCAATTCACAGACCACCGTGTCGTCCAGCGCCGCTGCAGAACTGGCGTGATGGCGCAGGCCCACCGAGTCCAGACCAACCAGATCGCCCGGCAGGAAGAAGCCGGTGATCTGCTCGCGACCGTCTTCGGTCAGCACCGTGACCTTGAGCATGCCGCTGCGCACCGCATAGAGGGACTCGAAGGACCCGGAGGTATGGAACAGATAGTCCCCGCGGGCCAGATGACGTTCCTTGAGGTCCGGGAAGTCCCGCAGGTCCAGACGCAGTCCGCTGGACAGGGTCCCCAGCACACAGGGCTGGACACAGTGACCACAAACCCCAGATTCGCACCGCTTCGCCGCCATCATCGCCATTGCGTCCTCCATGTTCTGCGTGTTGCCATGGCGGTGACTTTAGGGATCGAGCGCGCAGCAAACCGGCGGCTTCCGGTCACGCTCGGTAACAGCAGGTAACAAGGCGGGCTTGGGTCAAGCCCCAATGCACAGAACCTGTCGTGCCCCCCCAAGCCGGCGCTCGTCCGCATCATCACGACTTCTTCATGACGTCCGCAGCTCTATGCTGGTCTTTTTGTTGAGCACGAGCCTCCATGTCCGCAGCCACTGACGCTCCCAAGAAGCTGGTCGATCGTTTCCTCAATCGGGTCGAACGCATCGGCAACGCGCTGCCGGATCCGACCACTCTGTTCGCCATCATGACCCTGCTGGTCATCCTGATGTCGGCCGTAGTGGCCTGGTTCGATGTGTCGGTGGCCCATCCCAAGACCGGTGCGGAAGTGCGGGCGGTGAGCCTGCTCACCATCGAGGGACTGCACCGGATGATGACCGGGCTGGTCACCAACTTCACCGGTTTTGCGCCCTTGGGCACGGTGCTGGTGGCCCTGATCGGCATCGGTGTAGCCGAGGTCAGCGGCTTCATCGGCGCTCTGATGCGGCTACTGGTGCTGAACGCGCCGCGACGCCTGCTGACCCCGATCGTGGTCTTCGCCGGGGTCATGAGCAATGCCGCCAGCGAGGTCGGTTACGTGCTGCTGGTGCCGCTCGCGGGTTTGATCTTTCTGGCTGCCGGGCGCCATCCGGTGTTGGGACTGGCGGCGGCCTTTGCCGGCGTCTCCGGCGGTTACAGCGCCAATCTGGTGCTCGGCACCATCGATCCGCTGCTGTCGGGCCTGACCCAGGAGGCGGCTCGTATCGTCGACCCTGGATATAGCGTGTCGCCGATGGCCAACTACTATTTCATGGTGGTCTCGACTTTCCTGGTCACTGGTCTGGGCTGGTGGGTGACGGAGAAGATTGTTGCGCCACGCTTCGGGAAATTCGAAGGCGCGGTGGATGCGGGGGAGCAGATCCAGGCGCTCAGCGGCGCGGAACGGCGTGGACTGATCTATGCGCTGGTGGTGGCGGCCATCCTCACGGCACTGGTGTTGTGGGGCCTGCTGCCGGAAGACGGCTTCCTGCGCAAGATCGGCGCCACTGGCAGTGAATCCGTGCTGCACTCACCCTTTCTGACCGGCATCGTGGCCTTCATCTTCGTTGCCGGCGTGGCGCTCGGTGTGGCCTATGGCGTGGGCGCCGGCACCATCAAGAACGACCGCGACGTGATCCGCGGCATGAACCAGCAGATGAGCACGCTGGGCGGCTACATGGTGCTGGTGTTCTTTGCCGCCCAATTCGTGGCCTTCTTCAACTGGACCAATCTCGGCCTGATTCTGGCCATTGAGGGCGCCGCCTTCCTGTCGGCACTGGGCATGCCGCAGGTTCCGCTGTTGCTGGCCTTCATCGTGCTCTGCGCAACCATCAACCTGGTGATGGGCTCGGCCAGTGCCAAGTGGGCGCTGATGGCGCCGGTGTTCGTGCCCATGTTCATGCTGCTCGGCTACCCACCGGAAATTACCCAGAACGCCTATCGCATCGGCGACTCGGTGACCAACATCATCTCGCCGATGATGAGCTACTTCGCCCTGATCATCGCCTTCTTCCAGCGCTATGTACCCAATGCCGGCATCGGCACGCTGGTATCGACCATGGTGCCCTATTCGATCGTGTTCCTGATCGGCTGGTCGATCATGTTCGTGCTCTGGATCATGCTAGGCATACCCGTGGGTCCGGGTTCACCGCTGAGCCTGCCGGTGGCGCAGTAGCGGCCCGGCGGCCGGGGCACGGGGCCGGGGCGAGAGGGAACGAGGGCACTAAAGACCGAGGGCACGAGGGCGAGAGGGCGCGAGGGCGCGAAAGATCAAGAGCCGCGGCGCCCAGCTCTTACGTGCCCTCGTGCCCTCGTGCCCTCGGCCTCTCGTGGCATCATCCCCTGCCCCCTGCCCCGTGCCCCGCCCATGCTGATACTCGGCATCTCCGCCTACTTCCACGACAGCGCCGCCGCCCTGCTGCGCGATGGTGTGATCGTGGCGGCTGCGCAGGAAGAGCGCTTCACCCGGGTCAAGCACGATGCGCGCTTTCCTGCCCAGGCACTGCGCTACTGTCTGCGCGAGGCCGGTGTGGAACTGGCCGATGTCGATCATGTGGTGTTCTTCGAGAAGCCCTTCCTCAAGTTCGAGCGGCTGCTGGAGACTTATCTGGCTTTCGCCCCGCGTGGCTTCGCCAGTTTTGCCACGGCCATGCCGATCTGGCTGCGCGACAAGCTGTTCCAGAAAAAACTGATCACCGATGAATTGAAGGCGATTGCCACAAGTCCGGATCTCGCGCTCAGGAATCCAATCTGCTTCTCCGAACACCACCTCAGCCACGCCGCCAGCGCCTTCTATCCCTCGCCCTTCGAGCGCGCGCTGGTGCTGACCATGGACGGGGTCGGTGAATGGGCCACCACTACCGCGGCGATCGGCAACGGCAACCAGCTCGACATCCTGCGAGAGATGCATTTCCCGCACTCGCTGGGCCTGCTGTACTCGGCTTTCACCACCTACTGCGGCTTTCGCGTCAATTCCGGCGAGTACAAGCTGATGGGCCTGGCGCCCTATGGACAGCCGCGCTTTCTGGATCAGATACGCGAGCACCTGATCGATCTGAAGGCGGATGGCAGCTTTCGCCTGAACCTCGACTACTTCGACTACTGCACCGGATTGTCGATGACCAATGCGCGCTTCCATGCGCTCTTTGGCGGCGCGCCGCGCGCGCCGGAGGCGCCGATTGAAGCCCGTCACCTGGATCTGGCAGCTTCGATCCAGAAGCTCACCGAGGAAATCGTGCTGCGGTTGGCCACCGATCTGCGCCGCGAAACCGGAGAGCGCCATCTTTGCCTGGCCGGCGGCGTGGCGCTCAACTGCGTGGCCAACGGCCGCCTGCTGCGCGAGGCCGGTTTCGAGCAGGTCTGGATCCAGCCGGCGGCGGGCGATGCCGGCGGTGCCCTGGGTGCCGCGCTGGCGCATTGGCATCGCGCCCAGGGTGCGCCTCGCAGCGCCATCGGGCCGGGCCGCGACGGCATGGCCGGCGCTTATCTCGGCCCGCAGTTCGACGACGACCAGATCGCGCGTACGCTCGACCAGCTGGGCGCGGTCTACGCGCGCCTCGGCGATGCCGAACTGCTGGACCGCGCCGCAGCTGACCTCGCCGATGGCCAAGCCATGGGCTGGTTCCAGGGCCGCGCCGAATATGGACCGCGGGCACTCGGCAATCGCTCGATCCTGGCCGATCCCCGCCGCAGCGACACCCAGTCGGTGCTGAACCTCAAGGTCAAGTTCCGCGAATCCTTCCGACCCTTCGCCCCGGCGGTACTGGCCGAGCACGTGGGGGACTATTTTGATCTGGATGCCGACAGCCCCTACATGCTGCTGGTGGCGCCAGTGCGCGAGGACCTGCGCCTGCCGGTTGACGATCAGGCCACCGGGCTGGACCGGCTGAAGCAGCTCCGATCCAGCATTCCTGCCGTGACCCATGTCGACTATTCGGCGCGGGTGCAGACGGTCCGCGCGGACACCAATCCGCGCTTCCATGCACTGCTCGGCCGATTCCACGAACTCACCGGCTGCGCCGCACTGGTCAACACCAGCTTCAACGTCCGCGGCGAGCCGGTGGTCGGCTCACCCGAGGACGCCTTCCGCTGCTTCATGGGGACGCACCTGGATCGACTGGCCATCGGCAACTGCTATCTGCTCAAGTCCGAGCAGCCGCCGGCGCTGGCCAGCAACTATGCGCATCTGCTGCCGGCGGACTGAAGAGCGGTTGTCGGTTGTCGGTTGTCGGTTGTCGGTTGTCGGTTGGCGGTTGCTGGTTGCTGGTTGCTGGTTGCTGGTTGCTGGTTTGCGGAAGCTTGCCCCATCGCCGGCAACCCACGACCCCTGTGGGAGCGGCTTCAGCCGCGATCTTTCGCTCCAGATCGCGGCGCCAATCGCGGGCAGAGCCCGCTCCCACAGTGCTCGGCGATCCGCAGCCCCTGTGGGAGCGGCTTCAGCCGCGAACCGGGGTGTCCGGATCGCCGCAGCGATCG
This sequence comes from Rhodanobacteraceae bacterium, assembly GCA_024234055.1. Classification (NCBI taxonomy): domain Bacteria; kingdom Pseudomonadati; phylum Pseudomonadota; class Gammaproteobacteria; order Lysobacterales; family Rhodanobacteraceae; species Rhodanobacteraceae bacterium. The sequence continues at coordinate 96,016 of JACKOW010000001.1, read as the reverse complement.
CGGACAGAGTCCGCTCCCACAGATCGGGCTCAGGCCGAGATCGCCAGATGCTCGCGGTGGTACAGGCGGGCGGCGATGGCGGCGATGATCACACCGACGATCAGCGTGGACACGATGGACAAACCCACCTGCCACAGCACCAGCGATTCGCCGCGCACGGTCTGCTCGATCAGCAACTGATGGCTGAGCAGGGGCACGCTGTACATCCAGTCGGCGGGTTTGACCGGATTCAGCGCCATCAGCATCGACGGGATTGCCGGCATGATGATCAGCAGGGTGTTGTAGGTCTGGGCCTCGCGGAAGCCCTTGGCGAAGGCCGACACGCTGGTCAGCAGGCCGGCACCGATCAGTCCCAGCGGGGCAACGATCAGGAACATCATGGCGCATTCGGCCGGACCCATCTTGACGATCATGCCGATCTTCTCGACCGGCAACAGCGGCGTGACCAGCGAAAAGGCCACCAATGACAGGGCCAATGAGGCGACCGCGAAGGCGAAGGTGGCGATCAGCTTGCCGCTCATGATCTGACCGCGGCTGACCGGATTGATCAGCAGCGGCTCCAGCGACTGGCGCTCGCGCTCGCCGGCGGTGGCATCGGTGGCCAGATAATTGCCGCCGGCGAACACCGTCAGGATCAGGAAGTAAGGCAGCATCGCCAGCAGCATGCCGCTGCGGCTCTGGGGCGTGGACTGGTCGACATCGGCGATCAATATCGGCTGCACCACTTCCGGACTGATGCCGCGCACGATCAGCCGCTGTGAGGCGGTCTGGCCGTTGTAGGCATTGAGCATGCGCTCGGCGCGGCGGATGGTCTGTTCGGCCTTCTGCTGCGAACGGTCGACAATCAGCTCCAGCGTGGCCGCGCGGCCGTCACGCCACTGTTCGCCGTACTCGGCCGGGATGCGCAGCACCACGTCCTTGTCACGCTTGCGGATCGCGGCTTCCGGATCGGCCGGAGCCTCCTCGATCTTGACCCCCTGGTTCTTCAGCCAGGCGATCAGGCTGGGCGCGTTCTCCGCGCCCACTACGGGCAGTTCCAGCGGCTTCTCGGCCCGCTCCAGACTGACCGAGATGATCAGACCGATCAGGCCGGCAAACAGGATCGGTCCCATCAGCGTGCCGAGCACGAAAGTGCTGAACATGGTGCGGCGGTCGCGCATGTTCTCGCGCACTTCCTTCAGAAAAACGATTCTCCACGGACTCATAGCGACAATCCTTCTTCGGAACCGATGACCTTGACGAAGGCATCTTCGAGATTGGCCTCCCCGGCCTGCTCGCGCAGCTCGTCGGCGCTGCCCTGGGCGACCACGCGGCCCTTGGCGATGACCACGATGCGGTCACACAGCGCGGCCACCTCCTGCATGATGTGGCTGCTGAACAGCACGCAGCGGCCCTGCTCGCGCAGCTGCTGCATGAAGCGCCTGAGGCTGCGCGTGGCCATCACGTCGAGGCCGTTGGTGGGCTCGTCCAGCAACACATTGCGCGGGTCATGCACCAGCGCCCGGGCGATGGCGGTCTTGACCCGCTGGCCGTTGGAAAAGCCCTCGGTGCGGCGCCCGGCAATGTCCTCGATGCCGAGTTCACGGATCAGATGATCGGTGCGCGCCTTCAGGGTGGCTTCGTCCAGACCATGCAGCCGACCGAAGTACTCGATGTTCTCGCGCGCGGTCAGGCGCTTGTAGAGACCACGCGCATCCGGCAGCACGCCGAGCTGGCGGCGCGCGCCGTCCGGATCAAGGGTGATGTCGGTGCCATCCACGCGGATATGTCCGGTCTCGGGCTTCATCAGCGTGTACAGCATGCGCAGCGTAGTGGTCTTGCCGGCGCCGTTGGGGCCAAGCAAGCCGGTGATCTCGCCATCGCGGGCGGTGAAGCTGACGCCATCGACAGCCTTGACCGCGCCAAAGGTCTTGCGCAGATCGGTTAGTTCGAGCATGGGCGGCTCCGGGAAAAGAAGGGGGCAAGAGGCAGGGGGCAGGGGCCGGATTTCGGTGGACAAATCGAGCCAGACGGGCGGCGGCCGATTGTGCGAAAGAGCGACACCAGGGACTCGAATTCTCGTCCCCCGCCCCCTGCCCCGTGCCCCGCCTCTATCTCTTTGCAATTCACGGCGCACTCCCCGAGAAATTGAGGAAGAACGGTGCCGGGGTCTGCTCCTGCAGACACTCGGCATCCAGCGCCTGGGCGTCGGCGGTCTTGATGAACTCGGTCAGCAGCTTGGGACCACAGCCACGACCCATGACGCTGTGGCCCTGCCCTGGGACCACCAGATGACGGCCCTTGGGCAGGTTCTTGACCACCTGATCGCCGTAGCGCGGCGGCGTCACCGGATCAAACTGGCCGGAGAGAATCAGCGTCGGGGTATCGCCGCTCATGGGCTCGTGGAAATCGGCCGGGATCGGGCGCTTGGGCCACTGCCCGCACCAGTGGATGACCATGGTAATGAAGTCCTGGCCCAGCAGCAGACCGTCATCCTGCGGGCGCGGCTCGAAGCCGGCCGCATCTTCGGCGCACAGCACCGACCAGTGCATGCCGCTGGCAATCTGGCTGCCAAGGTCATCAGACATCATCGAGGCCTGCGCCAGCAGCGCGTCGAAACGCCCTTCTCTGGCTTCCTGCAGCGTTACCGGCAACAGCGCCGTGGTCTCGCCCGAATACATGTACATGCGGGCGACCACCGCCAGCGAGCCCACATTCAGCGGCACCTCGACGCTCTCGAAGGTGCGTGGATTGCGCATCGTGGCGGTGCGCGGCCGTTCCCGCAGCTCCGCGGCCAGCTGTTTCAGCGTGGCGTAGGGATCGCCGAACTTCGCGCCGCACTCGGCATCTTCCTGGCAACGGGCCAGCTGGGTCTTCAGCGCGTCTTCCAGATTGATCGCGTGCTCGGTGCCCAGCGCCAGTTCATTGGGCACCACGCTGTCCAGCAGCAGCGTGCGCACCCGCGTCGGATAGCGCTTGGTGTAGATCTGACCCATACGGGTGCCGTAGGACACGCCGACCAGATTGATCGTGTCGGCACCGAGGGCCTCGCGCACCCGGTCCAGATCGCGGGCGGCGTCTTCGGTGCTGTAGTAGCGGGCATCGTGGGTCTTCCTGACTGACTCCAGACAGCTCTGAGCCAGACTCGCGGCCATGTCCGGATTCACATCCACCGCATTCGGATCGAGATTCTCGGGCTCGGGGCAGTTGAAGCGATTGGATGCCCCGGTACCCCGCTGGTCCAGCAGAATCACGTTGCGATTGGCCAGCACGTCCTGAAACACGCCGGCAATCTGGCGCCAGGATTCCCGCGCCGACTGACCCGGACCGCCGGCGAGCATGAACACCGGATCCGGTTCAGGCTTGGGTGACCGCGACGGCACCAGAGCGATGGCCAGCTCGATCTCACGACCGCCCTCGCCGTCCCAGTTCTCGGGCACCTTGAGCGTGGTGCACTCGGCATTCAGCGGATTGGTCGGCCGCGTGCCGACCACCGGCAACTCGCATTTTTCGAAGTTCAGTTCGCCCAGCTGTCGCGCGTGTGCGGGTGCGGCCATTCCGGCCACCGCGCACAGCAACAGGCCCGGCACGATCATGCGTCTCATGGCGCTTCCTCGTCGGGGATGAAAATGGATTCGATCGCGGCACTGAACAGGCCCGCGATCTTGAAGGCGAGCGGCAAGCTCGGATCGTACTTGCCGGTCTCGATGGCATTGATGGTCTGCCGCGACACGCCAAGCGCATCGGCCAGTTCGGCCTGTGACCAGTTGCGCTCGGCGCGCAATACGCGCAGGCGGTTGTTCATGGCGGCGATCGCCAGCGGCGCAGGATGGGCAAACTCACCGGTATCTCCGGGTTGCGCGCCAGACACTGAAACCGTAGGCGGCACAGAAGATCGGCAGCACGAAGATCACCGGCAAGCGTGGCATGCCGGCGACCTCCAGCAAGCCCCAGGCAAAGGTCAGACCGCAAGTCAGGATCGCTGCCTCGGCTGCGGCCTCGAACTGCACCCTGCGCTCGAGTTCGTCCTGGCTGGCCACGAAGCGCAGCAACTCGCTCAACGCCACGGCAATGGGAATCGCCGGCACCAGGGCCAACAGCGCCTTGATCCAGAGCGGCTCGATCCGCTTGATCAGGAACACCATCACCACGATCAGCACGGAATATGCCGTCATCGCGAGCAGAAATCGCGTGCTGTAACGGCGTTGGGCGGCGCGGCGTTCGGCAGTCATGTGGGCGGTCTCAAGCTTGCGACCAAGCCTAGTCAAGGGAACTTGTCATGTCAAGTACACTTTACCTATAGCCAAGGACACTTGACGCAAGTCTGAAGACCAGCTAGGCAAGCCCGCCAACATCGTCCGTGCCGACTACGATGCGCCCGGCTATTCGGCTAACCTTGGCGGATGAATGCATTCGATCAAGACCGGGAAGAATCAGGCCCCAGCCGCAGCCAGCGCCGACGCGACGCGCTGGATGTGCTGGCGCTGGCCGAGAAACTGGTGGCCCTGAGCGCCACCCAACTGCGCGAAGTACCACTCGACGATACCCTGCTGGAACACGTGAAGCTGGCGCAGAAGATCACGGCGCACATCGCGCACAAGCGTCAGGTGCACTTTCTGGCCAAGTTGATGCGCAAGCAGGACGACCTGGAGCCGATACGCCTGGCCGTCGACAAGCCACTGGAAGTGCGTCGCAAGGAAACCGCCGAACTGCATCTGATCGAACGCTGGCGCGAACGCCTGATCGAGGACGGCGATGACGCCCTCAGCGAACTGATCGGCAGTTTTCCGGATCTGGACCGTAGTCGTTTGCGCCAGCTGATGCGCCAGGCCCAGATCGAGCGGCGTGAGAATCGCGCCCCCAGCGCCCAGCGGGCGATCTTCCAGATGCTCAAGCCGCTGTTCCGCAGCGAGCCCAGCCCGGCCGCCGAGGCCGATGCCGGGACCGACGAGGACGTTACTCGGCAGGAATCCTGAGCGTTGGTGGCAGGCGGCGGGGCACGGGGCACGGGGCACGGGGCACGGGGCACGGGGCACGGGGCACGGGGCACGGGAAAAGGCTACGCGCTTCTGGCTTTTGTAGGTCCAGACTTGTCTGGAGGCTCTTGGCGTCGTGCGGAAAAAGCGTCCAGACAAGTCTGAACCCACAAGAGCCGGCGTCATTGCGAGCCACCTGTATCGGCCTGAAACTGCCAACGGGCCATGAACCACGAACCCGCGCGTAGGAGCGACCTCGCGTCGCGACCGGCAAGTCGCACGTCCGACGCAGCGGTCGCGCCGCAAGGGCGCTCCTGCAGGTGAACAAATAGAATCAACGACTTGTGAAATGGGTTCATGGAGAGCCACCTGTTTCGGCCCGACACTGCGCCCGGGCCACGAACCCTGGCAGGCACGAAGCGGCCTAGAGGAGGGACGCGCGCCTGCGCGGCCGCTCTTGATCTCCGCTCAGCGCAAAGCGGCGCCGCAGCGCGGCGCCCTCCACAGCAGCGACCCGAAACCCCCGGTGCACGGCGCTGCAATGCGGTTCATTGCGAGCCACCTTTTTCGGCCTGAAACTGCGCACGGGCCATGAACCCCCAGCGTCATTGCGAGCGTAGCGAAGCAATCCAGGGATGTGCGGCGCTACCCTGGATTGCTTCGCTGCGTTCAATGACGTCGTGGGGTAGGGAAAAGCGTTCGCGGATGAATCCGCTCCCACAGGGCAGCCGGCAGCATCAAGGCACGGACAAGCTCTGGCCCTTGCGTGCCCTCGTGCCCTCGTGCCCTCGTGCCCTCGTGCCCTCTCATCCCCCGCTCAATGCGGCTCGCGCACCAGGCCGACACGCTCGGGCACGCCGGCGAAGCGCTGCTCGATCACGATATTGCCCTGGGTTTCGCCGGCCTTGACCCGCAGCGGCACCAGCAGCGTGGCCACGCAGCCCGGCGGGGCATCGCTGCAATCGCGCAAGGGCCGGCCGTAGGCGGCAACGATGCCATCCGGATTGTCGGCCATCGGGTAGGCGGCGAGGTAATAGTCGGCGCCAGCCAGACCGTCGATGCGAAAACGGCGCAGGCGAGGCGGCAGTTCCACGCAGCGGATCGGCAGCGCGGTGCCCACCGGGATGGCGCAGACCCGCGTCTCAGTGCTGCCTGCCCCCGGATAGGTCAGCTGCCCCTCGACCACAGCCTGCAGACTGAGATCGGGCGCGCCACTGATCTCGCATGAGAGCTGGGTGGCGCCATCGTCGCGCTCGGCCAGTCGGTAGCGCCGCTGGAAATCATTGGCCGGCGTGGCCACCAGGCCGCGCAAGCCATCCTCGAAACGCACGCCGAGGCGGCTTTCCACCGCTCGCTGTACGCGCTCCTGGCCAGCCTTGAACACCAGCGACAAACGCCGGGTACCGCCCTGCTGGATGCTGGCGGAGACCTCGACCACGCCCAGTCCAAAGGCCGAACGACTGCGCGGAAGCTCGCAATTCAGGCTGTCCACACCGCGCACGTTGGTGCGCCGACAAAAGTCGGCGTCGGCGCCCAATTGCTCGGCGAGAGCCTCCGGTCCGCGGCTGATCGCCTCGGCATCCTCGCACTGCCAATAGTTGGCGGCCGACAATGAACTGCTGAGGCCGCAACCGAGTATGAGCAACCATCGGATGATCATCGACGACTCCTCTCGCACGCAGCGCCTGACGTTTCGATCACTTGCCGGCTTTCTTGCCCTTGCCCTTGCTCTTGCTGGCCGGCGCCGGCGGTTCAGCAGACTTGGACGGCTGATCGCCAATGATGGACTTGGCCGGGCACACCGAGAAGATCGGGCATTTGCGGCAACCTACCGCCAGCGCAACAGGACACAGGGTCATGACAGCCACTCCAGGATTTGAGGCTAGAGCTTAGGCCTGTGGCGTGGAGTGGTCCATCGGTTTGGCGTCGGTGCGCGAGAAACCCATCGGCCCGCTCGCTCGGGACTACGCATCAAGGCCTTGCAGCAACGACTTGCGGGAGGTTCAGCTCGACCATGAATCGCTGCGAGTCCTGATCGGTGCGCAATCCACCGCCGTGGGCTTCGGCGATGTGCTTGCACAGTGCCAGACCGAATCCCCGATGGGGTGTCGGCGAACTTCGCTCGGAAACCGGCTCCGCCATGGCGTTTTCGATGCGCAGTCGCCAGTGGGCGGCCTGATCGCCATCGCATAGCAGCGTCAGCGCGAAGGGAGCGGTGCCATGCTGCTCGGCGTTGTCGATCAGATTGTCGAGCAAACGCGCCAGCACGCCTGGCTGCCCACGCACCCAGGCCGCATCGGCCAGGTCGGCCCTCCAGTCGTAGCCCCGTAAGCGACTGGCTGCAATGGCCGCGTCAAGCAGCCGTTTCAGATCGACCTTGATCGTCGGCTCCTCAGCCCCGGTGCGGGCATGCTCGATGAAGCGATCGATGCGCCGATCCAGTTCCGCGATTTCAGCGCCGATCGCGCCTCGTTCCTCTTCAGCGATGCCGTCAATCAGGTCGACGCGGAGCAAGAGGCGCATCAGTGGCGTGCGCAGATCGTGGCTGAGTCCGGCCAGCAGCAGATCGCGCTCGCGGCGCTGTTGCTCGATGCGACCCAGCGCATCGGCCAGACGTCCGCCGAGTAGTCGCACCTCGCGCGGACCCTGGACCCGGAACTGGTCGGCAGCGACCGGCTCGGGCAGACGCGCGGCCACGTTCGCCAGATGCTCGATAGGGCCGGCCAGGCGTCGCGACAGCCACCAGGCGGCAGCCAACGCCAGCATCAGCGCCATCAGGATCACCAGCACCGCGAAACGCGCCACCAGCGTACGCAAGGATTCCAGGGGCACGCCGATCCAGTCGCCGAGTGGGCTGCTGAGCCACATCCGGGTACGACCGTCCTCGCCGTATTCGATCTGGACCTGACGACCGGTCTGTTCGTGCAAGTAGGCTGCCAAGGCTGACAGAAAGGGTACCGGCAAGAGTCTCCGAGCCTGCGGCGGCTGTGCTTGGCGGACGATGCCCTGACGCTCCAGGGCGGCACGGGTCTGCGCGGCGCTGCTGGCATCGGCCAGATTGGCCACGGTCACGATCGGCAGACCCACCTGTCGCACCGAGGGCTGCATCGCCGAATAGTGCAGCAGCAGCAATGCGGCAGTGCTCAGGACCAACAGGAAGCCGAGCAGGGCCGCCAGCAGCAGATGCGCGGTGCGCCAGCCCCCAGCCGCCTCAGTCCGGGACAAAGACATAGCCATGTCCCCAGACCGTCTGAATATGCCGTGGGGCCTTGGGATCGTCCTCGATCATGCGCCGCAGCTTGGAGATGGCCACGTCAATCGAGCGCTCGAAGGGATCGCTGTCGCGGCCGCGGGCCAGACTGATCAGACGATCGCGGGTCAACGGCACCCGCGGATGCCGGGCGAGCGCGCTCAGCAGCGCGTACTCGCCGCTGGTCAGGCGGTGAGTCTGGCCGTCCCTGCTCAGCGTGCGCGCGGCAGCATCCAGACGGCAGCGGCCGAACTGCAAGGTGGCATCGGCATCGCCGGGCGCGCCCGGCACCGCGGCGCCCGAAGCCCGTCGCAACACCGCACGCATGCGGGCGAGCAGCTCGCGTGGATTGCAGGGCTTGGGCACGTAGTCATCGGCGCCCAGTTCCAGTCCGACAATGCGATCGATCTCGTCGCCCTTGGCGGTGAGCATGATCACCGGCGTCGGCACACCCTCGGCGCGCCAGCGCCGCAACAGGGTCAGACCATCGTCGCCGGGCAGCATCAGATCCAGCACGATCAGTTCAAAATGCCCTTGATCCAGTGTACGTCTGGCCTGCACGCCATCGGCCACCGCCTTGACGTCAAAGCCCTCTCGACCGAGATAGCGCGTCAGCAGATCGCGCAAACCCGGATCATCGTCCACCAACAGGATTCGTTCCTTGTCCATGGCTGCTTTGTAGCGGCCAGCCGATGCCGCCGCAAGCGCATTCGTGAGCGGATGTCACCCAGCTGGCAGGCGCTTACATCCGCTTACAACTTCGCCCGTTCTGGACACAGTGGACTCAAGTCTCGGCGTCAATCTGTCCCTGCCGCCAACGGGGCGGCCAGACCCGGAGCAAACCCCGATGATTCGCAGAAGCTTGTTGGCCCTGACGCTGGTCGCCGGACTGACCAGCGCCCACCACGCCGTCGCCGGCCCATTCTTCAACCGCGTCCAGGCGCCCTCAGCCCAGGAACTGGGCCTGGATGCCTCGCAGCAGGCGGCCTGGGAACAGATCCAGGCGCAGACCCTGGCCTTTCGCAAAGCCACCCTGAGTTCGATCGAGGCTGAACTGGCTGAGACCAGGGTGGCACTGGCCGATCCCGATGTCGATCTTCGCGCCATCGGTGCCGACTACCAAACCATCGCACTCACGGCGCTGATGGAACAGCGCCAGCTGCGCGACCAGCGACTGGCCTTCTACGACAGCCTCAATCCCTCCCAGCAGGCACAGGTGCGCGGATTCCTGATCCAGGCTACCGAACAGGCCGAACGCGCTCTGCAGGCGATCGCCGTGTTGCAGGGCCGCGACTGACACGCCCTGCCGACCCGAAAGACAACGCTTTCCACAACACAAGAGGAACCACCATGAACAAGATGATCCAGAGCACCCTGATTGCAGTTGCCACCCTCGCCGCTGTTGCCCTGTCGATGCCCGCAGACGCGGCCGGACGCGCCAAGGCACGCGGCGCCACGACGAACGCTGAGGGCGGTGTCACGGCCGGTAGCGCGGCCGCGGGCGCCGGTCCCAACGGCGGCCGCTTTGCCCGCGGCGCTGGCGTGACCACCGATGGCCAGGGCAATGTCGCCGGTGCCAGCGGCGGCGCCGCCCAGACCGCCGCGGGCGGCCGCGGAGCTCGCGCCGGCCAGTTCAACAAGAACGCCGACGGCAGTTTCAACCGCCAGGGCGGCGCAGCGGGCGAAACAGCGGCCGGGGGACGCTTCCAGACCAGCGCGTCGGCCAGTGGCGACGGCCAGGGCAATGCCTCGGGTGTGCGCAACACCAGTGCCACCAGTGCCGCCGGCAACAGCTACCAGGGACAGACCACCGCCACTACCGGCCAGGGCGTGCAGCACTCCGGCACCTGTTACAACGCCGCCGGCGAAGAAGTGAGCTGTCCGCGCTGAGGGCTTGCTGGTTGCTGGTTGCTGGTTGCTGGTTGCTGGTTGCCAGACCGTCGCACATGTTGCCCGCGCTGCGGGCAGCATGACTGTGGGAGCGGACTCCGTCCGCGATCGCCCGCACCTTCCCAGACAGCGTCATGGCGACCCCGGACTTGTTCCGGGGGAAGCAGTCCGGAGGCCCGGCCTCGAACGCACTGGATTGCTTAGTCGCTTCGCTCCTCGCAATGACGCCAGCTCTTGTGGGTCCAGGCTTGTCTGGACGCTTCTTCAGCACGACGCCAAGAGCGTCCAGACAAGTCTGGACCTACAACTGCACCGAAGCCCTGCGCCTTTCCCGTGCCCCGTGCCCCGTGCCCCGTTCCCCGTTCCCCGCATCCGTTTTCGCGGGCAAATTGCATGCGGTCAAGAATCCCGGTGGTCGTCGGCGCTAATGTGTCGCGGTCCACCTGGCGGATGCCGCAATGTCCCTGCGCAAGCATTTCGAACCCAAGTTGCTGACCACCTGGCGTGAGGGCTACACGCTGGATCATCTGCGCCGCGATGCCGTGGCCGGCCTCACCGTGGCCATTGTCGCGCTGCCCCTGGCCATGGCGTTGGCCATTGCTTCCGGCGCAGCCCCTGAAAAGGGATTGCACACGGCGATCATCGCCGGCTTCCTGATCTCGGCCTTTGGCGGCAGCCGGGTGCAGATCGGTGGCCCGACTGGCGCCTTCATTCCGGTGGTGTTCGCGATCATCGAACGCCATGGTTACGACGGCCTGGTGCTGGCCACGCTGATGGCTGGGGTCATGCTGCTGCTGGCGGGCTGGGCACGCCTGGGACTGCTGATGCGCTACATGCCGCAGCCGGTGATTACCGGCTTTACCGCCGGCATTGGCGTGATCATCTTCAGCAGTCAGTTGCGTGATCTGTTCGGGTTGCAGATGTCCCAGGTACCGGCTGAGTTCCTGCCGAAGATGCAGGCGCTGTGGCAGGCGGCGCCCAGCTTCAACTGGGCTGCCCTGATCCTCGCCCTGGCCTGCATCGCCGCCATCGTGGGCTTGCGCCGATATGCACCGAAATGGCCGGGCTTCCTGATTGCGGTAGTCGGCGGCACTTTGGCCGCTGTGCTGTTCAACTTGCCGGTGGAAACCATCGGCAGCCGTTTTGGCGATCTGCCGAGCGCACTGCCGGTCTTCTCTCTGCCTCAGTTCGACCTGGATCGCATGCGCGTTCTGCTGCCGGCCGCTTTCACGATCGCATTTCTGGCCGGCATCGAATCCCTGCTGTCTGCGGTGGTGGCCGACGGCATGACCGGTCAGCGCCATCGCTCCAATGCCGAACTCGTTGCCCAGGGCGTGGCCAATACCGCCTCCGCGCTGTTCGGCGGGCTGCCGGCCACCGGCGCCATCGCCCGCACGGCCACCAATGTCCGCGCCGGGGGGCGCACGCCCATCGCCGGCATGCTGCACGCGGTGTTCGTGCTGGTGTTCATGCTGCTGCTGGCGCCGATCATGCGTTACGTGCCGCTGGCGGCGCTGGCGGCGGTGCTGGTACTGGTGGCCTGGGGCATGAGCGAGATCGAACGCTTCAAGCACCTGCTGCAGGCACCCATCGGCGATCGGCTGCTGCTGTTGCTGACCTTCGGGCTGACCGTGATGGTCGATCTGACCGTGGCCATCCAGACCGGCCTGGTGGTCGCCTCCTTCCTGTTCATGCATCGGATGGCGCGCACCGTGGAGATCGAAGACCACACGCTGGCCGACGAGATTGAACAGGGCGGGGAAGACACCGATATGCGCGGGCGTCTGCCAGCGGGCGTCGAAGCATTCCGCATTGTCGGTCCGCTGTTCTTTGGTGCCACCAGTCGCATCGAGGATGCCTTGCGGGCCTTCCGGGATACAGGCTACCCCAAGGTATTCATCCTGCGTACCCGACTGATGCCGCTGATCGACGTCAGCGGCGTCAACACGCTGGAAGTCTTCATGGCACAGCTGCGCAAGGCCGGCACGCTGCTGATTCTGTCCGGACTGCAGATCCAGCCGCAGAAGGTACTCAAGCGCATGGGGTTGCACGAGCGCGAAGGTGAACTCGCCTACGCCCGCGACTTCGAGCACGCACTGGAACTGGCAGCGGCGCACGTGGAGCGCGGCAGGGCGAATTGAGGCACGGGGCACGGGGCACGGGGTACGGGGTACGGGGCACGGGGCACGGGGCACGGGGCACGGGGCACGGGAAAAGGCTATAGGACCTGGGCTGTTGATAGGGTCGGAGCGGCCTATGGCCGCCCCGCCCTCCGAACCGTACGTGCGGTTCTCCCGCATACGGCTCTCCAGCGGGTGGTTTCCTCATCGGGATTGGCTCGCTCGGCCACGGGCTGTGGTCAGGGTGTACAGCCCGAGCTGGGCGAAGTAGGCAATCACTTGCCTCCTTGGACGCCGTTACCCAGCGCCGCCAACATGCGGTCGGTCCAAATGCTCCGGTCTACCCAACCCAAACCCTCGGGCCGGTTCGACGTCGCTTGCCTAGGCTCAGCCAATACCGCGACTTCACTTGCGTTCTCGGTCATCAGATACCTTCCACCTCCACCACACCTATCCCGCTTCCCTACCCGTGGTTTATGGTGACCACGGCTCTCGCGTACGATCCAGTTGGACTCAGGCAGAGGAGCGGCCCTCCAAACCCTGCGCGACGTCCCCGCCACGCGCCCCCACCACCACATCGCCGACACGGTACTACCAGGACTCTGACTCCTGCCGACCACACCCCGACCGACAGGTCTCCTCGCTTCACTCACACACACGTCCCAGCGTTCCACCCCCAACCACGCGGACGACCCGGTCATCGCTTTACACGCCAAAACAGCGTGACCGATGTGTTCCAGACTTCGCCATAACCCAGCAAGCTCGTCGTCGTTCCACGCCGAATCGAGTTCGTCTCCTGCAGACCGCCAGTTCGCTTCCGGTTGCTCTCCACCCCGCCTCGCGACGACGCAGTTACCCTCAGCTACGGGGCCTTGGCTTACCCCGACACGGACTTCCACCGTGCTGTGTGTGTGCGCTTGCGAGCGCACTGGGTCCAGACTTGTCTGGACGCTTCTCCATTACGACCCAAAAAGCGTCCAGACAAGTCTGGACCTACAACAGCCTGCATCCGGCGTCCGTGGCAAGTCGCGCCGCCCGTGCCCCCTGCCCCGTTTCCCGTGCCCCGCTTCAACACGCCCCCTGCCCCCTGCCCCCTTTTCACCCCACTCGCGATATCGTTGTCGAATCTCCAGCTATCCGAGTCGTCCATGCGCTTTGAAGGCACTGATCGATACGTCGCCCCGCGTGAGCTGCAACTGGCGGTCAATGCCGCCATCACGCTGGAACGGCCCTTGTTGGTCAAGGGTGAGCCTGGCACCGGCAAGACCTTGCTGGCTCAGGAAATCGCCCGCGCTGCGGGCGCGCCTCTGATCGAGTGGCACATCAAGAGCACCACCAAGGCTCAGCATGGACTGTATGAATACGATGCGGTCAATCGATTGCGCGATGCCCAGCTTGGCGACCCGCGCGCCAGCGAGATCAAGAACTATGTGGTGCCAGGCAAGCTCTGGGAGGCTTTCGTCAGCGAACAGCGACTGGTGCTGCTGATCGACGAGATCGACAAGGCCGACATCGAATTCCCCAACGATCTGCTGCGCGAACTGGATCGGATGGAGTTCTATGTCTACGAGACCCAGCAGCTGGTGCAGGCGAAGTCTCGCCCCATCGTCATCATCACCAGCAACAACGAGAAGGAACTGCCGGACGCCTTCCTGCGCCGCTGCTTCTTCCACTACATCCGCTTCCCCGACGAGGAAACCCTGCGCGCGATCGTGGAGGTGCACTATCCGGGTCTGAAGCAGGATCTGCTGCGCGAAGCGCTGGCCGCCTTCTTCCAGCTGCGCGAAACCCCGGGACTGCGCAAGAAGCCCTCGACCAGCGAGTTGCTCGACTGGCTCAAGCTGCTGCTGGCCGAGGACATCCCGGCCGAAACCCTGCGCGAGAAGAACCAGCGCAAGGCCATCCCGCCGCTCTACGGCGCCTTGCTGAAGAACGAGCAGGACGTGCAGCTGTTCGAGAAGATCGCGTTCATGGCCAGCCGCGGAAACCGCTGAGCGTGGTACGGGGCACGGGGCGCGGGGGGCGTATGAGCGTCGCCTTGAGTTTGGTTGAGGACAAGAGCGGGACGCAAAGGACGCGAAGGAGAAGCAGAAAGATCACGAAGGAGGGCCACGTTGGGACAGCGAAAACTGGCGGATTCAACGCTGTTCTGGCGATCGTGATTGAACTGACGGCTGCGCCGCCGGACGTATGGTTCCGGCGCCTCCTGGTAAATGCTGATCTCTCTTCTTTGCGTCCTTTCTGCTTTTCCTTCGCGTCCTTTGCGTCCCGCTTCCGCTGCTGGTCAGCGACAACAGCACGGTTTGCCGACGCCGTGCCCTACGGCGCAACTCGCGAGCGCTGTACACCCACCGGAATGGCGGTGCTGCGTGCGTACTCGCCCTGTTGCAACATCCCGGGGTCTTTCCAGACAGCGAGCGCCAGCGCCGTGGCATCCTGACCAAAAAAGGGCTGGCCGTGCACCATCAGGGTGGGCACGCCGAACACGCCAGCTTTCAGAGCATCTTCGGTGCTGTGCTTGAGTGCCTCCTTGACCTCCGCCGTCGAGATCGCGGAGGCCAGATCGTCGATGCCGAACTCGGCGGCCAGCGTCTGCAGTTCCTCAAGGCTCTCGCAGCCGCGGCCCTGCGCCCAGATATGGAGGAAGGTGCGCTGGACGACATTCACCGAGCCGCCCGCGGCGATGATCAGACGCAACGCCGGCAACGGATTGAAGGGATGGCGCGGCGGAAAGCGCAGCGGCAGTCCCAGCTCCCGTGCGCGCCAGATGACGAATCGGTAGGTGAATTCGCGCTTGCCGGCAATCTCCGCGGGGCCCAGTTGCCGGTGGTGGGCGAGCACAGCGCCCAGCACCACCGGTCGTGGATCGAGTACCAGGTCAGGATGGTCGCGTCGCAGGCATTCCAGTTGCAGATAGGCAAAAGGCGAGAGCACATCGAAATACCAGGGCAAGCCGTTCATGCATGAATTCCTCCAGCGACTGGGCGTCGATGCTGTGCCGGTTTTCAGCGCAGGACAACGCCCCTTCCAGCGCATGCGCGCTATCGTTCATGCTTTGAATACGACCGCCCGCTCGTGATCCGCTCCCTGCTCCTGGCGCTGTTGCGCTTCTACAAACGCTTCATCAGTCCGTTGCTGGGTCAGCGTTGTCGTTTCTATCCCAGCTGTTCGAGTTATGCGGCCGAGGCCATCGCCCGCCATGGCGCTGGCCGCGGTGTGTACATGGCCATCTGCCGCGTCGGCCGCTGTCATCCGGGCTGCGAAGGCGGGCATGATCCGGTACCGCTGGTCTTCACCTGGCGCCCCTGGCGCCAGGCGCACAATTCCGCCGATGACGCCAACCTGGAGTGAACAATGCGAGCTGCGTTTTCCCTGCTTCTGATGTCGATCAGCGCCTGTGCGCTGGCCGCTCCGGTTGATTCCACCTTGCTGGCCGGGCTCAAGGCCCGCGCCATCGGGCCGGCTGCCATGAGCGGCCGCGTGGCGGCGATTGCCGCTGATCCCGCCGATCCGCGCACGGTCTATGTGGGCGCAGCCACCGGTGGTGTCTGGAAGAGCGAAAACGCCGGACTGACCTGGACCGCGATCTTCGATCGCGAAGATGTACACGCCATCGGCGCCATCGCGCTCGATCCGAACAACCCGCAATCGGTCTGGGTCGGCACCGGCGAAGGCAACGTCCGCAACAGCACCTCGATAGGGCGAGGTGTGTATCACTCCACCGATGGCGGCAGCACCTGGAAGTTTCTGGGCCTGAGCAAGTCCGAGCGTATCCACCGAATCGTGGTCGATCCCCGGGACGGCAATACGGCCTGGGTCGCGGCGCTAGGTCCGCTCTGGGGCGACGGCGGCGAGCGCGGGATCTACAAGACCACCGATGGCGGCAATAGCTGGCGCGCTGTGCTGCCTGGCAGCGCCGATACCGGTGCCAGCGAGCTGGTCATCGATCCATCCAATCCGAATCGGCTCTACGCCTCGCTGTGGAGCTTCCGGCGCACGCCGTCGAGCTTCCGCTCCGGTGGCAGCGGCTCGGGGCTGTACCGCTCGGTGGATGGCGGCGAGACCTGGCAGCCGCTGGGGGCGATCGAGGGCCTTCCCAAGGGTGAACTGGGTCGCATCACGCTGGCATTGGCGCCTTCGCAGCCGCGCACGCTGTATGTGCTGGTCGAAGCCAAGAAGAGCGTGCTGCTGCGCTCGGACGATGGCGGCGATCACTTCGTGACCGTCAACGAGAGCACCAATGTGCACCCGCGGCCCTTCTATTTCGCCGATCTGAGGGTCGATCCCGAGCAACCCGATCGCGTCTATCGTTTGAGCACCTTCGTTGAGGTGTCTCACGATGGCGGCAAGAACTTCGAGACGCTGGCCGGTTGGAACGATCTCCATCCCGACCATCACGCCCTGTGGGTACACCCCAGCCGCGGCGAACTGCTGATCAGCGGCAATGACGGCGGTGTCGGCTTCAGCAACGATCGCGGCCAGACTTGGCGCTATGTGAGCAATCTGCCGCTGAGCCAGTTCTACCATGTGCGCTACGACATGGAGCAGCCCTACCATGTCTACGGCGGGCTACAGGACAATGGCTCCTGGCGCGGACCTTCGCAGGTGTGGGAAGCGGGCGGCATCCAGAATCATCATTGGCGCGAGGTCGACTTTGGCGACGGCTTCGACACCATGCCGGATCCCGACAACGCCAACCGCGGCTACGCCATGAGCCAGGAGGGCTACGTCAGCCGCTACGATCTCAGCAATGGCAGCAAGCGCATGATCCGGCCAGCTGCAGACGATGCCGCCGTGCCGCTGCGCTTCAACTGGAACGCGGCGATCGCCCAGGATCCCTTCGACGCCGCGACCATCTACTTCGGCAGTCAGTTCGTGCACATGAGCCGCGACCGCGGTGAGACCTGGACCACGATCTCGCCGGACCTGAGCAGCAATGACCCGACCCGCCAGGACACCGCAACCGGCGGCCTGACGCCCGATGTGACCGGTGCCGAAAACAACACCACCCTGATCGCCATCGAACCCAGCCCGCTGGCCGAAGGCGTGATCTGGGCCGGCACCGACGATGGCCGTCTGCAGCTCACCCGTGATCGCGGCGGCAGCTGGCAGAGTCTGGAAGCCAGGCTGAAGGGCGCGCCCAATTTCGGCTTTCTGCCGCACATCAATGCATCCAGGCATGACGCCGGCCGCGCCTTCGTGGTCATCGACAATCACCGCAACGGCGACATGGCAGCCTACGCCTGGCGTCTGGACGAGTACGGTTCCAAGGTGCGGCGTTTCGATCTCAAGGGCGTGGATGGCTATGCGCTGGCGCTGGTCGAGGATCCGGTCGAGCCCGGATTGCTGTACCTCGGCACCGAACTCGGTCTGTACCTGTCCTTTGATGGTGGCGACAGCTGGGTACGTTTCAGCCAGGGCTTGCCGCGCGCCGTGTCGGTCATGGATATCGCCGTGCATCCGCGCGAGCACGATCTCATTCTGGGCACCCACGGCCGCGGCATTTTCATCGTCGATGATGTCGACAGCCTGCGGCGGATCGCCCGCGAGGGGGTGCCCAAGGCCGCGCTGACCGCACTGGACAGCACGCCCGGGGTGCTCTACATCGCGCCGCAACCGGCCGGCCCGCGCTTTGCCGGTGACCAGAATTTCGTCGGCGAGAATGCGCCCTATGGCGCACGCCTGAGCGTCTGGATCAACGACCCCACGCTGCCGTTGCCCGACCGCGATCAGGAGCGCGCGCGACTGGCTGCCCTGCCCGCGACGCCGAGCAGCGACGACCCGGAAGCCGACAAGCCCAAGCCGCTGCGGGTGGAAATCCGCAACAGCACCGGCAAACTGATGCGCTTCGCCGAGGTCGAAGTCACCCAGGGCCTGAACCGCTGGACCTGGGATCTGACACTGACGGCACCGCGCTCGCCGGCGCCTCCTGGGCTGTTCGATCCCAGCGGCCCCTCCGCATTGCCGGGCAGCTACGTGGCCACGCTCAAACGCGGCGATGTCAGCGCCACATTGCCGATCGAGGTGCAACTGGATCCTCGCCTGTCGGTGAGCCCGGAGGCACTGGCCGCGCGCCAGCAGGCCGTGCTGCGCGCCGCAGACCTGCAGACACGCCTGGTGGACGCACTTGATCTGATCAAGAACCGCAAGGCCGATCTGGAACGCCAGCGGTCCCTGCTGGAGCAGCAACAGGCCAGCGCCAAGCGCGCCGACCCGACCCTGATCCCGGACGAGAAAGACGCCACCTTGATGGCGCTCAAGGCCATCGAAACCACCAGCAAGACCCTGGACGAGGCTGCCAGGGGCTTGTGGACCAATCCGGACACGACCAAGGGCTATGTGCCGCCCACAGCAGCCTACGACAAGGTCAGCGAAGCTCTGTGGATGCTGGAGGGCAGCATGGAGGCGCCGACGCCGGCCGCGCTCAGCTACCTGGACCGCGCCGCGACCTTGGTCGAGGCACGAATTGCGGCGGCGAAAGAAGCGGTGGCGAAGGCTGAGATACCAGAGGTCTCTCCTTAGCCCGCGGCCCGGGTCCGAGCAACCTGAACCGTGAAAGCGGGCTTTTGTGGGAGCGGGCTCCGCCCGCGATCTGAGTGGCACTTTGGGGCAAGATCATTCGCGGACGAATTCCGCTTCCACAGGGGCCTGGGCTCTTGTGGCAGCGGGCTCTACCCGCGATTGCAACGACAGTCTGAGGCAAGATCTATCGCGGACGGAGTCCGCTCCCACAGGGGCTGTGGGCTCTTGTAGGTGCATCCAGCCCACCATGATCAGCAGCGGCGCGCTCATCGGCAGCACGCCAACCCAAGCCAGCGGATCGGCGCTGCGTGAAGTCGAGCAGCTTGCCAGGTACCAAGATTAACCTTGGCATGTAGAAAGACTAATCTTTGTATCTAGCCTGCCGTGACTGGTACTGACCCCAGGGAAACCGCAGCGCGATTGCGGCGATCGATACTGCGTCTCGCGCGTCGCCTGCGACCTACGATTTGACACCGCTCGGCAGCGAACGCCTGATTGCGGCGGCTCGGGAGGCCAGTGCACCACTGGCGCAAATCATGCGCACGCACGAGAACTGGATGTGCTGGATCGCGCCTGCGCGCTGCTGGAGCGGCTGGACGATGCCATGGCCGAGCCGGATCACGATTCACCACACTGAACTTCAAGGGCTATTGGGCCTGCCGCTACTTCACTCTGGAGCAAGCATCGTGAATCAAGATCCTCATGTGTTCGAAAACACGTCTCTCGAATCAGCCACCTTCAAGGACGTCAACCTCGCTAGCGCTCGCTTCGAAGACGTCAATCTGGCCTCAGCCAGTTTCTCGAATGTGTCACTGGCGGGGGCGCAATTTGCCGACATCAATTTCAGCCAGGTCAGCATCAGCGATTCCAATCTGGAAGGCATGAGCATCAACGGCATTCTGGTGTCCGATCTGCTGCGCGCTTATCGCCCCTGAATGCTGCGCCGAGTAGCTTGTGTAGTTACCATCCAACTCCGCTCACGACCGGACGACGCCCCATGGACTGGACGAAGTTTCAGACGATTCAGGATATGGCGGCCGAGCGCAAAGGCGGCAAGTCCGCGCTGCGACGCCTGCTACCCAAGGTGCCGTCTCAATCAGCACTGGCCGCGCTGGGCGATGACCGGGTGCTCTCGGCCATGGCCAAGTGCATCAACCGGGCCGGCTTCAACTGGCAGGTGATCGAGAGCAAGTGGCCGCAGTTCGAAGAGGCCTTTTTCGGCTTCGATATCGGCCGCCTGGCCTCAATGCCGATCGACGAATGGGAGGCCTACACTTCGGACAAGCGCGTGGTGCGCAACTGGCCGAAGATCAAGGCGGTCATGGAAAACGTCGGCTACATACTTGAGATTGCCGAGCGCCATGGCAGTTTCGCCCGCTTCCTGGCTGAATGGCCGGCAGATGACCAGATCGGGCTGATGACTCATCTGAAAAAGCACGGATCGCGCCTGGGCGGCGCCACCGGGCAGTGGTTTCTGCGTCAGATCGGCTGGGACGGTTTCATCATGACCCCGGACGTCATCGCCGCGATCAAGCGCGCTGGATTCGAGATCGCCGATCAGCCGACCAGCAAGGGCGATCTGGCCAAGGTGCAGCAGGCCTTCAATGCCTGGCACACGGAGTCGAAACTGCCCTACACCCATATCGGGAAGATCGCGGCCTATTCGATCGGGAAGAACTACGAGTCCGCATTCATCCAGGAACAGATGGAGCGGTTCTCCTGAAATTGAGCGTGTGGGACGATTGGCGAAGGCCGGTGCTCTGCTGTTCCGGCCGCAAAATGCCGACGCGCCAAACCCTCGGCGCATTGTTGTAGGCCGGGTCCTTCGCGTCCGAATCATCCGCCTGAACCGCAGGGTTCATACGCGAGGCGCCCGGCGCTCTCCCCGCAACAGAGCCGCGGCCGCCGGCGCGATGGACTTTAGGTCAACATCCAACTTCACGCGCGCCGGAGCCGCGCTACGACCGTGGCAGTTCGCGGATCCAATAGCCTTCAGAATGTGTTGATGCAGAGCCCCCAACTTCACCAAGAAAAGCCGCGGCGACCTTGAACCAGCGTCATGGCGAGGCGAGGCCAATGTAGTGATTCGTCTGAAGCCCGGCGAGGAACTGGCGACACTGATCGGATCGGCGGTGGTCGAGGAGATTTATCTGGGCGTTGATCAGCCCGGAGAGTTCATCGCGATGCTAATGGCCGGCTGACAACTTAGGAATCGCTCTATTTTGCGCCCTTTGCGGAAAAGCTTCTGATCAAATGCTTGCGGCGTGTCCGGTACGAGAGCGGCTTGAGCCGCAACAGGTCATTGCCGGAGCAAATGATCGCGGACGAAGTCCGCTGCCACAGGCGCGCCTCAGATCGGCACCAGCACCATCGGAACCGGCCCGAAGCGCGGCTGCGGCAAGTAGTGATCGATCAGAAGGAAGGCGAACAAGGCTGCCAGATACAGGATCGAATAGTTGAAGGTCTTGAGCGCAAACAGCTCGTCGGGCGGATTCATCAGGCGGATGGCGTAATAGAGGAATCCCAGCCCGAGAACGATGGCGCCGCCGAGGTAGAAGAAGCTGGCCATTCCGGTCAGATAGGGCAACAAGGTGACCATGAACAGGATCACGGTGTAGGCGAGGATGTGCCAACGTGTGACCACCACGCCGTGGGTGATCGGCAACATCGGGATCGATACTTTTTCGTAATCGGCACGGCGGAAGATCGCCAGCGCCCAGAAATGGGGCGGCGTCCAGATGAAGATGATCAGGAACAGCAACAGCGCGTGCGGATCGAGCGTGCCGGTGACCGCCGTCCAGCCGAGCACCGGCGGTGCGGCACCGGCGGCGCCGCCAATGACGATGTTCTGCGGCGTGGCCCGCTTGAGGAACAGGGTGTAGATCACTGCATAGCCGATCAGCGAGGCGAAGGTCAGCACCGCGGTCAGCACGTTCACCCAGATCGAGAGCATGAGCATGCTGATCGCCGCCAGGATCAGGGCGAAGATCAACGCCTGGGTCTCGGTGAGCCGTCCCCGCGGCAAGGGCCGATACATGGTTCTGGCCATCTGCGCGTCAATCCGCGCATCCAGAATCTGATTGATGGCGGCTGCGCCGGAGGCCGCCAGCCAGATGCCCAGGCTGCCCAGGATCAGCGGTCGCCATCCCGGCAAGCCCGGCGTGGCCAGAAACATGCCGACGACGGCCGTAAACACGATCAGGGCAACGACCCGCGGCTTGGTCAGCGCCCAGAAGTCGCGCAGGGTCTCTTCGATGATGCTCATTTGCCGACGGTACTCCAGCGCAGCAGATGGGCAAGATCCTTGCGCACATCGGTGGGATCGGCATCGGCCGCATAGCGCATCATGGCATTGCCCAGCGGATCGACCAGCATGACGCCAGCCTCGGGCACGGCGAGGGTTTCGATCAATGCACTCGATGCCGGTTCCCAGCGCGCGCCCCATTCGGCGGCCAGGCTTCGCTGCCCGCCCGTCCAGGCGACCATCTGCACCCGATCCATCTCCTTGCCCGAGGCCTCCCGGATACGCGAAAGCAAGGTCAACCGTTGCTCACAGGCCGCATCGCAGACGGTCGGGATACGCACGACCACGCTCCAGCGATGGCCATCGGCGACCGGCTCGGAGGGCGTCAGCGCGACCACGGGAGAGATCAGTTGCCCGCGGTTCTTGGTCGATTCCGGCTCCCAATGGAACCAGCGCGTCTGCAACAGCAGCGCGATGACGGCAGGCAGCAGGAAGGCGGCCAGGATCAGGGTCAGTTGCAGGCGTCGTTGATTCATGATGGCGTTATTGACCTGGCGCGCCACGAGCGAATGGCCAGCACGCCAAAGATGATGATGACTGTCAGGGACAGACCGAACCACTGCAGCGCATAGCCGCGATGGCGTTCAGGCGGCAGCATGCCGCTGCGCAGGGTCTGCGCGCGCGGCGTCTGGCGGTCTTCAAGTACCAAGTCTAACAGCGGCTGCTGGAGACGGCGCTCAAGGTCGGCAAGATCGATGCGAGTGACCAGCAGCGGCCACTGCTGACGGACCTCGGCGCCGAGCACCAGGCCGGCCGCCGGCGCGCTCAGCAGCAAGCCGTCAACGGCGACCGATTCCGTGCTGACAGTGGCAATGGGAAGCGGCCCTGCGCGGTCCCGCCAGGGCAGCCAGCCGCGATCGACGAGCAGCATCTGACCACCGCCATCCAGTTGCAGGGGCACAAAGACCTGGACTCCGGGCTCGCCGTTGCGTATCTGGTTGTCGAGCAGGATCTGGCGATCGGGCAGATAACGACCGCGGGCAGTGACTGCGCGGAAGTGCAAGTCCACGCCATTCGCCAGCGCATCGCCCAGATCAACGGCTTTTTCGGATCCGGCACGATCAATGGCGTCCAGCAACTGCTGTTTCTGTTCGGCCCGCTGCAACTGCCAGATACCCAGACTCGCCAGACCGCCAGAGCTCAGCAGTGTCAGCACCGCATAGCCCAACAGGGCACGGCCAAGGTGTCGCCCTTGCTTCATGATCGCGCCGTGCGGACGGCGGAACGGGCACCGCCGATTTCTCGACCAGCCTGGTACGGCTGCCGCGACACTCGACAACATGGGTGGCTACGCATGGGTGTTGATCAATCCTTGCAGGCGGAGCAGGTACACTAGCCCATTGCCTGTCATCCGCCCGTTGAGGGGCGTCTCCATGGTCAAGCTGGTGGTAGTGCTGTTCCTGATCTTCATCGTCTACAACCTGGCGGCAGGTTGTTATTACATGCTCAATGACCATGGCAAGACTGACCGCGTGGTCAAGGCCCTGTCCTGGCGCATTGGCCTGTCGATACTGCTGTTCGCCCTGATTGCACTGGGCATCTACACCGGCGTGATCCAACCCAATACAGTCATGCACCACGGCGGCTGAGCACGCTGCGCGACTACGGGGCTGCACCCGTAAAGGCGGCTGCAAGCCCGGATTTGCGAGTCACTGAAACGGCGACGGCCCCGATCGGGGCCGTCGCGCTTTGCGTCGTTGCTACTCAGGCGATCAAGCTTTGCCCGGAGCGGCCTTCGGTGCAGCGGCCTGCACGCGCATCGTCGGCTGCGGACCACCGCCGACGCGGGCGCCAGTGGCAAAGTAGTCGTGCAGGTCATGCGCGAACTCGTCGAACTGACCCAGTGTCACGCGGTTGGCGCGGACGAAGAAGTTGTAGGCCAACACCGAGGGAATGGCGACGCCCAGACCGATACAGGTCATGATCAGCGCCTCACCGACCGGACCTGCAACCACGTCCAGCGATGCCTGGCCCGAAGCACCGATCTTGATCAGAGCGTTGTAGATGCCCCACACCGTACCGAACAGACCGACGAAGGGCGCGGTGGAGCCCACCGAGGCCAGCCAGGTCAGGCCGTTTTCGAGCTTGGCGCTTTCGCGGCTCACCGCCTGACGCAGAGCGCGGTCGATGAACTCGCTGCGGTTCAAGGCTTCGACTAGGCGGCTGCCTTCGTTCTTGGCGTGATGCGCAGCGGCGTTGGCGCACTCCAGAGCAATCTTGGAGAAGGGCTCGCTGGCCGGCTGTGCCTCCATCGCGCGAATGGCTTCCTGCGGATTAGTCGTCTGCCAGAAGGTCTCGATAACCTTGTGTGCGCGGGAGCGAATCGAGAAATTGCGCATCGACGCGGTCGCAATGAACCACACCGTACCAATAAACATGATCAACACCACCACGAACACGAATTTCGCGACCAAATCGGCCGCGCCCCACATGTGCATGATCCCCATCTGTTCCATGACTAAGCCTCACTAATCCGAGTCAAACCACGGCACAGGAGGCACCGCGGAGCACGCTATCCTACACAGGAATGTGGCAATCCTTCCAGTGTTCCGATCAATGGTAATACGATGATTCAGTCAATGGCTACGCCTGAGCGATGCCGTACCGCACTCAGCGTCAATCTGAACAAGGTGGCGCTTCTGCGCAACTCCCGTGGTGGCACGCGCCCCGATCCTCTGGGCGCTGCGCGCACAGTGCTGGCGGCGGGCGCCGAAGGCATCACCTTGCATCCACGACCTGATCTGCGACACGCCCGACCCGCCGATGCCGAAGCGATGCGCGAGCTCTGTACGACTGCGGGTGTGGAACTCAATCTGGAGGGCAACCCCTTTGCCGGGCCTGCACCCGGCTATCCCGGATTCATGGCCCTGCTCGAATTTTGCCGGCCGGAGCAGGCGACGCTGGTCCCGGATGGCGATCAGCAGCTGACCTCCGACCACGGCTGGAATCTGCAAGCCGATGGCGAACGCCTGCGACCGTTGATTGCCAGACTGAAATCCCGGGGCATGCGCGTCAGCCTGTTCATGGACGCAGACTCCGCCGACATCGAGCGCGCCGCCGACATCGGCGCTGATCGGATCGAGCTCTATACCGGTCCCTACGCCCATGCGGCCGAGTCCGGCGATGCTGCCGCAACGCTGGCCGCATGCCGGAGGGCTGCGCAAAGGGCGCTCGCCTGCGGTCTGGCGGTGAATGCCGGCCACGACCTGGATCAGAGCAATCTGGGCCCGCTGCTGGCGGCCGTGCCCTGCATCAAGGAAGTCTCCATCGGCCATGCCCTGATTGCCGAGGCCCTGGACGTCGGGCTGGCCGCTACCGTGGCGCGCTATCTGGCCATCATCCGAGCCACAAACGGCGACGGTTAGCCGCAGGTCCACGACGCCGGCCCCCTGGGCTGGGTCGCGTCAATGCCTCTGCCGGGCGGCGTTGCCACTGGCGCCGCCGCCCGGCGCGGGGCCATCAGTCAGCGCGTGCCAGCCCCACGTGCGCGGCGCCGGTGCGGCGGGCGTCGCTGAGCAGTGCCACCACGTGATCAAAACGCACGTCGGCCGCGGCGTCGATGCGGAACTCCGGCTGTCCAGACTCCGGCAGGCGGGCGGCGGCCACCAGTTTCTGTTGCAGAGCAGATCTGGAGATCACTTCACCATCGAGGGTCAGGCGGAGATCGGTGCCTATCGCTTCCAATTGCACCAGATGGCGCTGCGTCGGCTCGAATACCTGTGGCCCTGGTTGTGGACTGGGTACCGGCAGTCGCTGCGCCAGCATCGGCGCCGAAATCATGAAAATGATCAACAGCACCAGCATCACGTCGATCAAAGGGGTGGTGTTCACATCCGCCATCGGCATCGCACGAGCATCCGCTTGCATCATGACCGGCTCCACAGCTTGGGCGCTGATTGCGCCGGCCCAAGCGTAGCGCAGCCACGCACAGGCGATGCCTCATCCTGGAGTCGGAATTCAGTTGCCGATAACCAGCCCAGGCTTCACGGTTTCGGCCCGCACGAAGACCGGTTCGGCAACCCGGATTCGGCGGCGAGAATCTCCGATTGCAAGCAATGTTCCTCGGGCAGACAAGCCTTCACGATGAACCCGGAAGCATTCGCTGGGCACCAACGAAAACGCCGGGACAGAGCCCGGCGTTGTTCGTCTTTGCTCAGGCCGAATCAGCCCGGCGGCGGTGGTGCACCGACGCCGCCTGATGCGGTCGACAGGCTGTCAAAGCCGATGCGCTCGACCTTGGAGCGCTTGGCCGCCGCCAGTACATTGGCGAGCACGCTGTAAGGCACCGTCTCATCCGCCTCGATCTTGTACTCCGGCTGATCGTCCTTGACCTTGCGGCCCATCTCGCGGAACTCGGCAAAGAGGACTTCCTGGCTGATCGGATCGTTGTTCAGGCGAATCTCGATGGCGCCGCCCAGATCACGAAGCTCAAGCCGCTTCTGCTCGATCTTGCTCTTGTCCGCCGGATCCGTGGACTGCTGCGGCAGATTGATGCGCACCTTGTGCGCCAACAGCGGCGCCGTGATCATGAAGATGATCAACAGCACCAGCATGACGTCGACCAGCGGCGTCGTGTTGATGTCTACCATCGGCGAACTACCCGGACCACCGCCGCTCGGACCTGCACTCATACCCATGATGTCGTCTCCTGCGCCTGCGGCTGCTTATTCGCCGGGGGCGGTCACAAAACCAATCTTGCTGATGCCCTTGCGCTTGGCCAGATCCAGTGCGGTGCGAATGTGCTGATATTGCACACTGCGATCGCCGCGGATCTTGATCTCGGGCTGAGGCTTCTTGGCGGCTTCTATCGCCAGTCGGGCTTCCAGTCCGTCAAGGCCGATCGGATCGTCGACCCAATAGTACTGGACCATGCCGCCACCCTTGTCCTGGATGTTGAGCGTGATGGCGCGCTCTTCCACCGAGTCCGGTTCATTCGGCGCTTCGGGCACCGAGATCGGTACCTTGTTCTGCATCAGCGGTGCCGTGATCATGAAGATGATCAGCAGCACCAACATGACGTCCACCAGGGGCGTCGTGTTGATATCGGTCATCGGGGCTGCATTCTGCGGGCCACCACCGCCGGTACTCATTCCCATCGCTCAGATCCTTGCTCGACGGCCCCGATCACGGAGCCGCTGGTTGTCACAAAGCCGGTCAGCCGGCGCTCGGCGCGTGCTGCTTGTTGCCGTAGCGCTGACCGCGCACCCGATTGCCTGTCGCGAAGTAGTCAAGCAGATCGTGGGCGAAGGTCATGAAGCTGGCATTCAGCGCCTTGTTGCTGCGCACGAAGTAGTTGTAGGCCAAGACGCTCGGAATAGCCACGCCCAAGCCGATACAGGTCATGATCAGGGCCTCACCCACCGGTCCGGCGACCACGTCCAGCGTCGCCTCGCCGGTCTGGCCGATGCTGATCAGGGCGTGATAGATGCCCCACACCGTACCGAAAAGGCCTACGAAGGGCGCGGTGGAGCCAACCGAGGCCAGCAGCGTCAGGCCCGATTCCATGCGAGCCGCCTCACGTTGCACGCCACTGCGCAGTGCGCGATCGATGAATTCGTGGCGACTCAGTGCTTCGGCCATCCGACCACCCAGGGCATCTGAATGGTGCTCGGCCGCAAAAGCCGCATCCAGCGCGATCTTGCTGAAAGGCTCGTATTCCGGCTCGCTGCGCAGCTGCTCGATGGCTTCGCGCGGGGAAGATGCCTCCCAGAAGGATTCCATGATGCGTTGCGTGCGAGCGCGCACCGACACCAACCGCAGGGCGTTGTAAAGAATGTAGTACCACACCAGCAAGGACATGATGCCCATGACGGTGAAGGCCACGATGCCGACGATGTCGGCGTTGTCGATCAGATGGGCAAAACCCATCTTGCTCAAGGCCAATGAGTCGGTATTGCCCATCAGCAAGTCGAGCCGATCCATCCCGGGCGGCAGCGCTGACGACACATCCAGGCTGGCCTGACCGGGATCCAACATCGCCCCGGCGGCGTTGGGATCGACCATTTCAGTTGAAGCGGGAACTTGATCCTGCATGACCACTGACCTCAATCTGCAAGCGAGAACCGCACCGGGACCAGAGCCCAGCCGGAATAGGACGCGCCGTCACGCTGGCCAGCATTGAAGCGCCAGTTGCGTGCAGCCTGCATCGCCGATCGATCGAACTCGCGGTGTCCGCTGGACTTCTCGACTTCGATTTTCTCGGGCTTGCCATCAATGCCGACGAGGATGCGCAGCATGACTTCGCCCTGGATGCCGCGACGCAGCATGGCCGGCGGATAACGTGGCGGACGTGCACGCATCATCGACATGTCGACAGACGGTGCGACTTCGCGCGGACCATCACCACGCTCGGGCTGCGGCGGCGCCGGCGGCTGGATCGCGATGCCCTCGGTGCTGTCGGTGATGACGTCAGCGACTTCCGGCGGCGGATCCGGCGGACGCTCCTCAGGCTTGGGAATATCCTTCTTGATCTCGAGCTTGATGATCTTCGGAGGTTCCGGCGGCGGCGGTGGCGGCGGCGGTGGCGGCGGCGGCGGTGGTGGTGGTGGCTCAAGGAACACCACCTCGATGGTGTTTTCCTGAAGCTTCTTCTCACCAGTCGGCGCCTTGGCGGGCAGCAACAGCAGCCCGACCAAGACGGAGTGGACAGTCAACGTGACGGCGATTGCCGAGACGCGCCTGAAGTTGAGACCCTTTGGTCCCTGGGAGTGGTCGTTAGCAGCCATCAGCGTGCTGTCAAATTAGGATTCAAAGTATTCATATTCTGGAATCCGCGTTCTCCGGCTGCCCTCTGCCTGGACCGTCTGCGGAAGCCTCCCCAAAGTCGGGCGAAGCTACACCACTGATCCGTTAGCCACAAGGCGGAAGGCACCAAAGTCGCTGTCATCGCCCCAAAGATTTCAACGCTTGTGTCGCATTCTTGTTCGACTCAGGGTAACCCTGGGCCTTCTTGAATGCGGCGATCGCGGCCGCTTCGTTGTCACTGTCGAGTTCGGCAATTCCCAGCTGGTAATAGGCGTTACCCGGCTGGCGGAGATTGCCCTTCTGGATCGCGGCTGTAAATGCCTCGCGTGCCTCTTTCGGCTTTTCCTGATCGAGCAGCACCTGGCCCACGTAAAGATCGGCCGTACCATCTGCATCGGACAACTCTGCCGCACGACGGAACCCAGCCAGCGCCTCCGGCAGCGACTCGGCGTCGTAGTAGGCCTCACCCACCTGCAGGTAACGGTCCTTGGTCTCCTTGACCACGCCACTGCTGAGCCCGGCACTCATGGTCGCCGCCGCATCCTTGGGGCGCTCCAGATCGCGATACGCGGCATACAGGTTGACGTACAGATTCTCCTTGCCGAGCTTGCCCTGAGCGCGCAGATCCTCAAGGATGGTCACGGCGTCCTGGGGCTTGTCGGCGTCGAGCAGCAGCGCCGTCAGAAAGTTCACAAACTCAGGATCGTCGGGCGCCTGCGCCAGCACCTCTCGGCCGAAAGCAATGGCCTCATCGGTGCGCTCCAGCGACAACAGCGCATTGGCTTTCATCTGCTGCCAGGAGCGCTCGGGCTTGTCACCCGTGGCAAAGGCCTTGTCGAGATAGACAAGGGCCTGCTCGTAATCGTCCTGATCGAAGTAATTCTTTGCCTGGAGGGCCCAGTTGCGTCCGGTGATGGTTTCCGCATCCTTGGTCCAGTCATCGAAGACCGCGGCCGATTCGGTCAGCTGATCGTTGATGTGATACAGCTCGGCCATCGTCAGCTTGAGCTGAAAATGCTCGGCATTCGGCAGCGCATCGGTGGCGAGCGCCAGCTTGAACTGCTCGATGGCCTCGGGCACCTGATCCTGGTTGTAGTAGATGAAGCCACGCATCTGCGCCACCTTGGCGCGCTCGTAGGGACTCAGCTTGGGACTGTCGAGCTTGTCCAGACCTTCCATCGCACCGTCGTAGTCGTCGGACTCGTACTTGTCGGCGATGTGTCCATAGGACTTGACGAACTTCTTGCTCGAAATGGGCTTCTTGTCCTCTCGGCCACTCTTGCTGACCTGAGACTTCTCTTCCTTCTTGTTGCGCGCCGCATCCGCCGGCATGACGCTCATCGCCAGAGCCGCCCCCAACATCAACGCAACGATCAAGCGAAACTTGAACATGTGCTCCTCCCGTCTTTCCAACAACAACCCTACGTGCCCCGACTAGCATGCAACAAGTCACGGTTGCAGCGGTTAAGCCAAGTCAGCGGCTCTTGCCGCGCTCCAGCGGCAACTGATCCTGGATCCAGGCGGCAATTCCACCTTTGAGACTATAGACCTTGGCGTAGCCGGCCTTGAGCAGGCGCTCGGCCACGTCGACCGAGGTGATGCCGTTCTGGCAATAGACGAGAACGGCCGAATCCTTGTGCTTGAGCAGATCGCGCCCGCCGGCGTCGACCTGTGAGGGCGTCAGGTGTCTGGCGCCACGGATGTGTCCCTTGTCGAAGTCGGCGCCCGGTCGCAAATCAATCAGCAGTGCATTTCCGCTGTTGAGCTCACGGGTGAATTCGAAGGTTCCGAGATTGACGCTGCCGCGGGCCCGGGCACGAAGTTCGACGAAGGCCCACGCCACCACAAGAATGATCAACAGTGACCACAGCACCGGGTGATTGCTGACGAATTCCAGGAAACGCTGCATCGGTCAGTGGCACCAGGGTGGGCAAGGGGGCGCGGATTATGGCTTGCATACGCATGGGCGCCAAGCCATCAGCGACCCGGAATCACGCATCCATGTCTGGAATCAGCCGACTTTCGAGCTGCGCGATCATGTCCTTCAGTTTCAGCTTACGTTTTTTCATGCGCTTGATCGCCAACTCATCCAGCGCTGCGCTGCCATGCACCCGGGCCACCAGTTCATCGAGATCACGGTGCTCCAGACGCAACTCGGCGAGTCGTCGAACTATCTGCCCATCATCCTGCATGGCCGCACCCAGCTTGAGATCGATCCTCACAGTGTAGCTCCGAGCCGCTCGCCCGGGCGATGGCCGGCCCGGCAACGCCGGTGTCCGAGAATGGCGCCGACGCCAGTCTGGGCGCTGAACAGAAAGGGTTGATCCGATATTCGTGGGTGTTGCCTGGGCCCTGCTCGTCTACAATTCGCGCCCCGTCCGCCAGCCCCGCTGCCATGTCTGCTCCGACACTGACCGTGAACCAACAGAAGCTGGTCAAGCGCCTGCGCCATCAGGTCGGCCAGGCCATCGCCGACTACAACATGATCGAGCAGGGCGACCGGGTGATGGTCTGCCTGTCCGGTGGCAAGGACTCCTATGCGCTGCTGGACATTCTGATCGAGCTCAGGCGCAGAGCTCCGGTGGATTTCGAATTGATCGCCGTGCACCTGGATCAGAAGCAACCCGATTACCCGGCCGAGATCCTTCCCAACTACCTGGCGGCGCAGGGTGTGCCTTTCGAGATTCTGGAACAGGACACCTACAGCGTGGTCGCCCGTGTGATTCCGGCCGGCAAGACCATGTGCGGCCTGTGCTCGCGCCTGCGCCGGGGCGCTCTCTATCGTTATGCCGAAGATCACGGCATCACCAAGATCGCCCTCGGACATCACCGCGACGACATCGTCGAGACCTTGTTCCTCAACATGTTTCACGGCTGCAAGATCTCGGCGATGCCGCCAAAGCTGCTCAGCGACGACGGCAAGCACGTGGTGATCCGGCCCCTGGCCTATGTGGCCGAGGAGGATCTGGTCGACTATGCGGAGCTCAAGCAGTTTCCGATCATCCCGTGCAATCTTTGCGGCTCGCAGGAGACGCTGCAGCGCAAGGTCATCAAGGAGATGCTGGCCGGATGGGAACGCGCCAACCCCGGCCGCATCGAGAACATCTTCAAGAGCCTGATGAATATCCGCCCATCCCAGCTGGCTGACCGCTCGCTGTTCGACTTCACGTCGCTGGGCTCGCAAACACCGGTTGTGCTGAAGGCCCAGGATTGGCTGGCCGGCAAACCCCATTCGGAGAATGACCCCCAACATGTGGTTTAAGAATCTGTCACTGATGCGACTGCCGGCTGATTTCAGCCTCAGCGCCGAACCCTTCGAATCAGCTCTGGCCGAACACCCGCTGCGCAGCCCGGGCCCGCTGGAGATGGAGACGCGCGGCTTTCTGACACCCTTCAGCCGCGAAGGCGCGGCGCTCTCGCACGGCAGCGCCGAGGCGCTGCTGTTCTGCCTGGGCCAGGAGTCGCGCCTGCTGCCGTCATCGGTGCTTGGCGATGCCGTGGCCGAGAAGATTGCCGAACATGAGGCCAAAACCGGACGCAAACCCGGCAAGCGCCTGAGAAATGAATTCCGGGAGGCGGCCATGGGCGAATTGCTGCCACGCGCTTTCATCAAGCGCGCGCGCACCGGCGCCTACTGGGATGCGCCCTCGCGACTGTTGGCCGTGGACAGCGGCAGCGACAAGAGCGTGGAGGCAGTCGCCACTGCAGTACGCGACGCCATTGGCACCTTCCCGGCGCGACCACTGGCCACCGAGGCTTCGCTGGAACTGGTCATGAGTGAGTGGCTGATCTCGGGCGAATTGCCGGGCGGCTTCGAACTCGGCGAGGAATGCGAGCTCAAGGATCCGAGCGACCAGACCTCGGTGGTGCGCTGTCGGCACCACGACCTCGGTGCCGATGAAGTCAAGGAACATGCCCGCTGCGGCAAGCAGGTGACCCAGTTGGGCCTGATCTTCGACGGCCGCATCGGCTTCGTGCTGGACTCCAAGGCCAAGCTGCGCAAGCTGCGCTTCCTCGACGTGATTGCCGACAAGCTGGACGCCCAGGACGGTGCCGATCCGGACCAGATTCTGGATGCCGAGTTCACGCTGATGAGTCTGGAACTGCGGCGCCTGTATGCGCGACTCGATGAAGTGCTGCGCTTTGTCGACTGACCGGAACAGCACCGATTCATGAGTGGACGTCTGCTGATCCGGCGTGACAGCGCCGCGCGTGCCATTGCGCAGCTGCCCGAGCGAGTTTCCGGCTGGCCCTTGCAGGTGGAACGTCTGGCGCGTGGCAGTCGACTGAAGATCTCGGTGGAGAGCGGCTTCGCCCGTCTGATCTGGCCGGAGCGGGTCTCGGCCACCGACGCTCTGGCCTTCTTCGAGCAGCATCGCGAATGGCTGGAACAGACCGTGCGCGTGCATCGGCAGGCGGTGGATCGGGCCGCCGTCGATCTGGCGCTTGATCCGCGCTGGCCCGGTCGCGTGCCCTGGTTCGGGCGCCTGCTGCCCATCCACTTCGAGCACGGCCCGGCGCGTCTGGATATCGATACCCAGGCGATTCGTTGCCGCGTGCCCAAGTGCGATCTGGCTGCCGCCAAGGCGGCACAACGGCTGATCATCGCCGGTCTGGTCGATGCCCTGGCGATGCGCGCGCGGGTGTGGCTGCGCGAGTACGAACCGCTGGTGGGCGCGCGCTGCCAGGCGCTGCGTATTCGACCCATGCGCAGCCTCTGGGGCAGCCTTTCGCCACAGGGCGCGATCGCGCTGAACCTGGCACTGGCCTTTGCCGACGAGTCACTCGCAGAGTATGTAGTGGTGCATGAACTGGCCCATTTCGTGGCCCGCGATCACAGCCCACGCTTCTGGGGCGTGGTTGCCCAGCTGTATCCCGACTATGTGCAGCGGCGGCAGGAGCTGAATCGCGAACACCGCTACTTGCAGGCCTTGCTGCGGCGGCTGTACGCGCCGGTGGGCGGCGACGGCAGTTCGGCGGCGTAGTTGTC
Source organism: Rhodanobacteraceae bacterium (assembly GCA_024234055.1). Lineage (NCBI taxonomy): Bacteria > Pseudomonadati > Pseudomonadota > Gammaproteobacteria > Lysobacterales > Rhodanobacteraceae > Rhodanobacteraceae bacterium. The sequence continues at coordinate 62,241 of JACKOW010000001.1, read as the reverse complement.
GGTTGTCGGTTGTCGGTTGTCGGTTGTCGGTTGTCGGTTGTCGGTTGTCGGGGCGCGGGGCGCGGGGCGCGGGGCATGAGAAAGGGTCACACTCGTGTGGCCTGCGATGACGATGGTTTCGTGGCATCTCGAAGATCTGAACGCTCTTCTTCGTGTTCTCTGTGCTTTTTCTTTGCGTGCTCCCTCTCCAGGATTCGGCGACGACTTGCCTCAGGACATAGCAGTCGCGGTGCAGCGCACTGTGGAGGGCGCCGCGCTGCGACGCCGCTTTGCGCTGAGCGGAGATCAAGAGCGGCCGCGCAGGCGCGCGTCCCTCCTCAAGGCCGCTTCGGGCCTGCCAGGGTTCATGTTGTCCGCGTCAGCGGACTACGTGACATCGAGTTGCCTCACGTAGCTCGCTACGCGAGCAACGTGACCTATGACAGCCAGTCAACAACTTGCGATATGGGTTCATGGAGAGCGTAGCGAAGCAATCCAGGGGCGTGCGGCGCAACCCTGGATTGCTTCGTCGCTGCGCTCCTCGCAATGACGCCGCGGTTCATGGATCGTTGCCGTGTCGAGCCGACACAGCCGGCTTGAGAGGGGCTCACGGGACCTGATCGTCGCCAGCCAGAAACTCGCGGATCAGCTCGGCAACCGGCGCCGGATTCTCCAGATGCAGATGATGCCCGCCGGGCAGGCGCTCGATCTGCGCCGGGCGCAGCGCCGCCAGACGGCGCTCGGCATCCGGGCCGCTGAGGTAGGGCGTCGCCGGTTCGGCAAAGATCGCCAAGGTCGGCGAGCGGATGGCGGCGAGCAAAGCCAGATACTGTTCCTCGGTGCCGCGGATCGGCGTTGGCAGTGTCTGCCGCGGATCGGAACTCCAGATGTAGCCGCCCGACGCCGGCATCAGTGCCCGCTCGATCAGGGCATCGGCTGCCTGCTCACTGAGCCCATTGGCCTGCATCCGCGCACGCCGCGCGGCGCTGCGGTCACCATGCACCTTGAGCTGCTTCTGCTCCAGCTTGAGGCGCGCATCAACGGCACGCCGCAGATCAGCGGCGCAAACCTCGGCCGGACGCCCCAGCGGCCCCAGCGCCTCGATCAACACCAGTCGCCGTACCCGTTCCGGGTAGGCCGCGGCCAACAGCGTGGCAATGGCGCCCCCCATCGAATGCCCGATCAGATCGAAGCGGGTCAGTCCCAGTGCCTCGGTCAGCGCCATCAGATCGCTGACGTAGTCGACGAAGTGATACCAGGTACCCGCCGGCCGATGGCCGCTGCGGCCATGACCGGGCAGGTCGGGCACCCACAACCGGCGCCCGGCCAAGCCTCGGGCCAGCGGCCCGAAGCTGCCGGCGTTGTCCAGCCAGCCATGCAGCAGCAGTGCCGGCGGCTGATCCATCTCACCCCACGCCAGACCTGCCCAGGTTTGCTCCAGTACCGCCAACTGCCACTCTTCGGCATCGGCAAAAAGACTCATCGCGATGTCCCCAGCCAGACTTGGTCGGCCTTGATCTGATTCACCCGGACACTGCGCGCAGTCTGGTCCAGGGCATCGTCGCCGGGCGGCAGCCAGCCACCCAGCTGACGCTGGATCAGTGAGGCCAGCGTGTCGACATGGGCCGGGCGGTGGTTGAGAGCCGGGATGTAGCGCAACTTGCCGCCGCCGGCGTGAGCAAAGGTCTCGGCATTTTCCTGGGCAATCTCTTCCAGCGTTTCCAGACAGTCGATGGAGAAACCCGGACAAAGCACATCGACGTCGCCAACGCCGGCCTTGCCCCATTCGCCCAGCGTCAGATCGGTGTAGGGCTGCAACCAGGGTTCGCGACCCACCCGGGACTGGAAGCTCACGAACATCTGCTGCTCGGTCAATTGCAGCGCGTCGCGCAACAGGCGTGCAGTGACCTGGCACTGGCAGTAGTAGGGATCTCCGTTGAGCAAATAGCGTCTGGGAATACCATGAAAGCTCAGCATCAGGCGTTCGCCGCGGCCATGTACCCGCCAATGGTCGCGCACGCTCTCGGCGAGGGCGCTGATGTAGCCGGGCTCACGGTAGTAGTCGGTGATGAATCGCAGCTCCGGCACCCAGCGCCACTGGCGCAGACATTGGGTCACTGCATCGAACACCGAAGCGGTGGTGCTGCCCGAGTACTGCGGGTACAGCGGCAATACCAACAGCCGCCGCAAGCCGCGCCTGCGTAGACCGTCCAGCACCTCACGCAGATTCGGGCTGCCATAGCTCATGGCCAGCTCGACCACCGGTGCCTGATCGCCCATCGCCTCACGCACGCGCGCTGCCACCGCATCAGTCAAGGCCCGACTGCCCACCAGCAAGGGCGATCCCTGCTCGGTCCAGACCTTGGCGTAGGCGCGCGCCGAGCGCGCCGGGCGGATACGCAAGATGACGCCGTGCAGGATCAGCCACCACAACCAACGGGGCGTTTCCACCACGCGCGGATCCGCCAGAAATTCTCCCAGGTAGCGACGCAGGGCCGAGGCGGTTGGCGCATCCGGTGTGCCCAGATTGACCAGCACCACGGCAGTCAGCGGCTGGCCACCATGTCCCTCGGCCTCGGTGTTTCCGGTATAGCTCGGCATCCGATCGATCAGTCCTTGTGCAGTTCAGGGCGCAAGCATGCGCGAATACAATCCTGCCTGGCTGTCCGCAGTGCGTGAAAGGTCACGAAATCGAGCAATTTCCGCAACGGGACAGGCTTTGTCTGTCAGCAACAGTGCTGATAGACTAATGTGGCGCACGTCGTGGTGACGATTCAGATAACTAAAACAATGCAGATTCGACGCGCTCCCATCGCGCTCTTGGTGCTTGCTGCTGTCTTTCCGGCGGCGGCATCCTATGCAGCTTCCGGGTTCATCGTGAATTCGGATGACCCGAGTGTGCGCGATTTCGATACCCTGCATACACTCGATTTGATCAACGGTGATGCAGCGAAGGTGGGCGAGGTTCGCGCCGCCCCTTCCAGCGCTCCCTATGCCGACGTCGAAGGCTTGGCCTTGGATGCCAATGGCAATCTCTACGGCATCGACGATGCCAGCAAGACCTTGCTGCGGATCGACCGCGATACGGGTATTGCATTGCCGGTCGATGGGCGCGAAGGCAATACCGGGTTGTCACGCACGTCGAATTTCGATTTCGGCCTGACGTTCGACTGCGCCGGCAACCTGTACGCCAGTTCCGACAGCCGCCGCAGCCTCTACCGAGTGGACGTCAGCACGGGCGCTGCGACCCTGGTCGGCAGCGAAGGAGCATTGGGTGCTGCCATCACCGGTCTGGCAGCGCGCTATGACGGCGTCTATGGCATCGGCTCCTCGGGTGACGAGAACCTCTATCGCATCGACGTCATCACTGGTCGGGCCGAGCTGATTGGTCCTCTGGGTGGCGGCCTGCGCTTCACCGATGGCGGCCTGGATTTTGATGCCGGCGGCATCCTCTGGGGAGTGGCCGACATGACCGGCACGTCCATCAACCCGGAACCCAGTGTGGTCTTCACTATCGATCCGGTCAGCGGTGCCGCACAGCGCATCAGCTCGACGCTGCCAGGAGTCGAGAGCCTGGCCATCGCCAAGCCGGTTTGCGAGGCACCAACAGGCCCAGCGGGCCCGGCGGTGCCACCCGCCATTCCCACGCTCGGCAGTCAGGGTCAGGCACTGCTGTCGTTACTGTTGGCTCTGTTCGGGTTCGCAGCCATTCGCTTTCAGTCGCGCTGATTCGGCCGACCCTGTTCATCGCTGCCTAAGTCGTTGTCGGGCATGCTCCCCAGTCATTGCTGCGCCGGCTGCTGCGTGGGCGCTCCCGGAATGATTCCTGCAGGAGATGCAAGCATGAATTCGATACTGTCCCGCGGTTTCGCCCTTCTGACTGTCCTTGCGCTGCTGATGATGACGGCAGCCGCGCCGGCACATGCTGGCCGCAAGGAGCAGAAGCGCGCCGAGACTGCACTGGCGGTGCTCAAGCAGGTTCAGTCGACACCGGACAGCGAGATTCCGGCCTCCCTGTTGTCCAAAGCCTATGCCATCGCGGTCATACCCGAGGTGGTCAAGGTGGGTTTTGTGGTCGGTGGACGTCGCGGCAAGGGCCTCATCTCGGTGCGACAGTCAGACGGCACCTGGTCGAACCCGGCGTACATCACGGTCACCGGCGGCAGTTTCGGCTTTCAGGCCGGCGTGCAATCGGCCGACATCATTCTGGTGTTCCGCACGCCGCGTGGCGTCGACAATCTGGTGTCTGGCAAGTTCACACTGGGCGCGGACGCCTCGGTCGCCGCAGGCCCGGTCGGACGACAGGCAGCGGCAGCCACCGACGGCGAACTGAAGGCCGAGATCCTGGCCTACGCTCGCACCCGCGGCCTGTTCGCCGGCGTGGCACTGGATGGCTCGGTGCTGGCCGTCGACTATGATGCGATCGAACGCGTGTACGGCAAGGGCACCTCGCCACGCGCGCTCTTTGAAGGTCGCACCCAGGGCGCACCAGGTTTCATCATCGATTTCCGCGATCAGTTGGAAGAACAGACCTCGCGCTGATGGTTGGCTGTCATCCGCCATTGACGCCAGACCGTTATGCTCATCGAAAGCAGTCATTGGAGTAGCACATGGGCACATGGAGTATTGGTCACTGGCTGATCGTGCTGGTGGTGGTGTTGGTGGTGTTCGGTACCAAGCGCTTGCGCAACGTCGGCACTGACCTCGGCGCTGCCATCAAGGGTTTCAAGCAGGGCCTGGCCGAAGGCAATGACCCCGCCAAGCTCGAAGCAGATCCCAAGCCCACGGCCAAGGCCGAAGAGGCCGAGAAAGAGCCGGCCCAGAAGAACTGAGCGCGGCCGTGTTCGACGTCGGCTTTTCCGAACTGATGCTGATCGCGCTGGTGGCCCTGGTGGTACTGGGTCCGGAGCGACTGCCCGGTGCGGCACGCACCGTGGGTGCACTGCTGCGCAAGGCGCGCAGCAGCTTCGAATCGGTCAAGGCCGAGGTGGAACGGGAAGTGCGCGATGAAGAACTCAAGCGCGCCCTCAAGAACATGCCGCAGCCCTCGGAAACCCTGCGCAGCGTGACCGAACCGCTGGAGCAGCAGGCCCGGGAAATCCGTGATTCACTGAAGAGTGTGGACGATGCAACCCGCCGCTGACGATGATGACGGCGGCCAGGGCTTTCTGTCGCATCTGGTTGAACTTCGCACCCGCCTGCTGCGCGCGGTAGCGGCCTGGCTGGTACTGGCGCTAGCCCTGATTCCATTTGGCAATCGTTTGTACACGATGCTGGCGGTGCCCTTCCGCCAGACCCTGCCTGAAGGCGCGCAGATGATCGCCATCGATCCGGCCTCGCCCTTTTTCACGCCACTGAAGCTCAGTTTTTTCGTGGCGCTGATCGCCGCCATGCCCTTTGTGCTCTACCAGCTCTGGGCATTCGTGGCGCCCGGGCTTTACCGGCACGAGCAGAAACTGGCGGTGCCACTGCTGATCTCCAGCACCCTGCTGTTCTATCTGGGCTGCGCCTTCGCATACTTCCTGGTACTGCCCACGGTGTTCGGCTTCATGCAGGCGATTGCACCTGACGGCGTGTCGGTGATGACTGACATCACTCGCTATCTGGACTTCGTGCTGGTGATCTTTCTGGCTTTCGGCGTGACTTTCGAAGTGCCGGTGGCCACCGTGATCCTGGTGGCGCTCGGCTGGGTCACCGTGCCGCAGCTGAAGGCCTCGCGTTCCTACGTGGTGGTCGGCGCCTTCGTCGTAGCCGCCGTGCTGACACCGCCGGATGTGGTCAGCCAGCTGATGCTGGCCATCCCGATGTGCATCCTCTACGAGATCGGCATCGTTGCCGCCGGCATGGTGGCCAAGCCGCCGGCGAAGGACGCGCCAGTAGCGTAGGGTGGATCCTCCGCCGCCGGCGAAGAATCCACCATCGAGACCCAGGTTGTTGGTGTCGGTGTCGGAAACAGCCGCGTAGAGTGGATCCTTCGCCGCAGGCGAAGAATCCACCATCGAGACCTCAGCTTGCGCCGCAACCCAAAGGCCGGTGGAATCCGCCTTCAAGACTCAAGGAGGCCCCGGGTCAGGCCGCAGGCGGGTTCCACCCTACCGCTGCCTGCTCGGTGCCATCACCCGCTCTTACCGACACCGACACCGACTTCTGTCCTGGGCCCAGCTTCCATCCGAAACCAGCTTCACCCCGCCGGCGGCGGCGGTGGGTCGCCTGCCGGCGCCGGGTCATTGGGCGCGAGCTCGACATCACCGTAGATCTCGGCATAGGCCTCGTAGGCCGCTCCCAACAGCACCGGAATCAACACCAGCAAGCCCAAGCCAACCGGGATGATGGCGACTACCGTCAGGATGATGCAGGCGATCCAGAACACGATGACGGCCGGCAGGTTGGCGAGCACGCCATCGAAGCTGGACTTGAGTGCGTGCGGCGCTTCCTGATTGCGGAACAGCACCAGCGGAACGGCAAAGTAGGTGAGGGCCAGCACCGTGACCCCGATCAGACCGCTGATCAGCCAGCCGAAGAAACCACCGGGCAGTGCGGCCCGCAGCAATTCGCCCAGCGTGGGCACCAGCGCCACGATGGCCAGATGCACCATCTTGTCCTGATTGCCGAAGGCACTCCACAGATCGTCGAACTGCATGACCCTGCCGCCAGCGGAACCACGCACACTGATCAGCATGCCTGAATAGAGAAAGGTCGCCAGAATCGGTGCCAGCAGCGCACCGAACCAGGGCACCAGACGCAGAATCAGCACCAGCAGCAGCGACACGAAGACCATGCCGATCAGCAAAGGCCCTCCGGACTTGAAGGCAGCCCAGCCACCCTGCAACCAGTTGATGCCAGCGCCGGCGTCTACGGTCTTGACCATGCTCGATCCCTCGTGAGTATCCGGCGCTCAGAATAGCGCGACCAAGGCCAGGACGCAGTCCGCCATCGGTCATGCCGCCAGCCATCACCGTGTGCCCGATCTCGATCCGCGTAAACATCGTGGTTACCGAGGTTTTCAATCAGGGAGCACCGAGCCATGAGCGATACACCCGAACAGACACCACCGAATCCGCCGCCGACGCCGCCAGAAACCAGCACCGATTCCACTTCGCAGTCCCGCGCCGACTATCAGCGCGCCGCACAAGAGGCCATGAACAAGGCCCAGGCGGCTGCCAAGGATGCTTTCGCCACCTTCAGAAAACTGATCTACAACCCGGTCGGCGCCCTGCCCGAAGCCTATCGCGATCTGGAAGCACCGCAAGCCATTGGTGTCGGACTGGTCTTCGCGGTCGTGGCGGTCATCTGCCTGCTGGTCAGCGGTGGCGGCGCGCTGTCGATGGTCGGCGGCGGCATGATGTCCATGGGCTTCAAGGGCTTCCTGGTTGGCCTGGGCACCACGCTCGGTGCCGCCGTGGGCATCGGCGCTGGCAGCTGGCTGTCACGCCTGATCTTCCGCGGCGAGGGCAAACTGGCCTTCGATATCTTCATCGGCGGCGCGGCACTGCTGCCCATCGGCCTTGGCACCCTGGTGACCTATCTGCTCAGCGTGGTCGGTATCGGCGGCCCCGTCGGTCAATTGCCCCTGCTGGTGGGCATGAGCCTGATGGTGCTGGTGGTGTTCACCGGCCTGGCGCGCGTGGCCGGCATCAAGGAAGGCCTGGCCAGCTACCTGGTTGCCGGCGTGCTGGCGGTGGGCATGCTGGTGGCCTACCTGATCACGCGACTGATGGTTGGGGTGTTGTACTGAGATTGGGCACGGGGCACGGGGCACGGGAAAGGCTCGCAGGCCGCGGCCTTGAAGTGTGCCCCTGGCCCATCTCACGCGCCTGCTTTGCGTAGGAGCGCCCTTGCGGCGCGACCAATGGTGCATTCGGGTGGGTCTCGACACGAGGTCGCTCCAACCAGGGTTCGAGGCTGGTCAGTGCCGCCTGCCTTGAGCGCGTGTGCAGATCCTGTCTGAACCGGCTTCAGAAGACGGCAAGTTCTTCGACGCCGTCGCCCCGAACCGAATCCAGCGCGTAGTCGATAATCTTGATGCCGAACAGATCATGGTCGATACGCTCGCTGATTGGCTTCACCACCAGCACCAGCGGCGGATAGACGTCCAGGGTAGCGCCCGAGGGTGAGCGGTAACGGGTGAGAAAACTGCGCGCGACCCTGCCATCGGCAATCGGCTCGAAGCTGTCCTCGACCGTGACCGCATAGCCGGGATCAAAGCGCGATCGGCCCTGCTCCAGACTCTGCAGGTCGACCGCTGCACGGGTCGCTTGATCCGGTGTCAATGACGCGCCGAATAGCGACCTTGAACCGAACGGCGATCGCTCGACCACATCACCCTGCTGCGCATACAGCAAGGCCACGGCGACATAGGGGTTCAGTCCTGCGAGCTGCTGCAACTGGTCTGTCGTCAGCGTGAGCAGCTGGATCTCGGTAACGTCGTCCGGCAGATATCCGCATGCAGTTCCCGGGATCTTCCTCAACTGGGAGGCTTGCGGTTTCACGGCTTCCGTCTGAAGCCGCGATTCGGCCGCGAAGACCGCCGGCGTCAGCAGCAGAGCGACCATGAGCACCGACATCCATTGCGCCTGCCATCGGTAGTGCAAGTACACAGACACCTCACCAGGGAAGTTCTATACGCGGAGAACAAGTCTGCGCCCGCGAAATCGCGGGCCGCAACTTGCCGAGGGGCGCGACGAGCCGGTTCGATGCAGCCGGGCTCAAGGTCTGGCGGGGAAGAAGCGTCCAGACAAGTCTGGACCTACAGGAGCGCGTTCTTTGCTCGGTGCGGAAGAAGCGTCCAGACAAGTCTGGACCTACAACAGCCGGCGGCGCCGCGGCCTTTCCCGTGCCCCGTGCCCCGTGCCCCGTGCCCCGTGTCCCGTGTCCCGTGTCCCAGCAACCAGCAACCAGCAACCAACGCTAGTCGATAGGCGGCAACACCCCCAACACCTCCTCCACCGTGGTCAAGCCGCGGGCGACGTGCATGGCGGCGGACAGGCGCAGCGGGCGCATGCCTTCCTTGAGGGCGGCTTCGCTGAACTTGGCGAGTTCGATGCTGGGGTTGATCATGGCGCGCAGGCTGGGGGAGACGCGGAACATCTCGTAGATGCCGGTACGGCCGAGGAAGCCGGTCTTGCGGCATTCCATGCAGCCCACGGGGGCGCCGACACGGGAGGGCACTTCGGCGCGCCAGGGATGGCACAGCGCCTTCCATCTGGGCTCGTCGATCTTGGCGTTCAGACGCTTGCAATGCGGGCACAGGGTGCGTACCAGGCGCTGGGCCATGATGCCGACGATCGTGCCCTGCAGCAGATAGTAGGGCGCGCCCAGATCCATCAGGCGCTGAATGGCGCTCGGGGCATCGTTGGTGTGCAGCGTGGACAACACCAGATGCCCGGTCAGGGCGGCCTGGATGGCCATCTGCGCGGTTTCCAGGTCGCGGATTTCGCCGACCATGATGATGTCCGGATCCTGGCGCAGCAGCGTGCGCACGCCCTCGGCGAAACCGAGGTCGATGTTGTGCTGCACCTGCATCTGATTGAATTCGGGCGAGACCATTTCGATCGGGTCTTCGACCGTGCAGACATTGATCTCAGGGGTCGCCAGTCGCTTCAGCGTCGAGTACAGGGTGGTGGTCTTGCCCGAGCCGGTAGGGCCGGTGACCAGCACGATGCCGTGCGGCACGGCGATCATGTCTTCCCAGAGCTTGCCCTCACGCTCGGAGAAACCGAGCTGGGCGAATTCCTTGACCACGATATCGGGGTCGAAGATGCGCATGACCACTTTCTCGCCGAACGCGGTGGGCATGGTCGACAGGCGCATTTCCACCTCGCGCCCTGAGGGGCTCCGCGCCTTCAGGCGGCCATCCTGCGGGCGCCGCTTCTCGGCCAGATCCATGCGCCCAAGCACCTTGATGCGGGCGGTCACACCGGACATCACCGGGGTCGGCAGCTCGAAGGTCTTGTGCATCACGCCATCGATGCGGAAACGCACATTGGAGATTTCGCGGCGCGGTTCCAGATGGATGTCGCTGGCGCGCTGCTCGAAGGCGTATTGCAGCAACCAGTCGACGATCTGCACGATGTGCTGATCGTCGGCGCCGAGGTTGGCGCTTTTGCCCAGTTCCAGCAGCTGTTCGAAATTGATGATCTTGGCACCGAACTCGCGGGTGTTGTCCTTGGCATCCTTGGCCTTGCGCACACTGCGGGTGACACCGTAGAACTCCATCAGGAAGCGCGAGACGTCGAGCGGATTGGCAACGACGCACTTCAACTCCTTGCGCAGGATGTGCGCCAGGTCTGGCCGCCAGCTGTCGATCATCGGTTCGCTGGTGGCGAACACCACTTCGTTTTCGCTCACCGACACTGGCAGGATCTTGTAGCGCTGGGCGTAGGCCTGACCGATGACCTCGGTCACTTCGCCCATCTTGATCTTCATCGGATCGATCTTGAAATAAGGCAGACCCGCCTGCTCGGCCAGCCATTCGGTCAGCGACTCCAGTGTCAGGGTCTTGCTGGTGTCGCGCTGATCCTTGAACTTGAGGTTGGCAATGATGACCAGCGGATTCAGGTCCAGTCGGCCGCTTCCGGAGCGCGCGTCCATGACCACGCGCTGCGAGTCCTCGACGCTCAGCATGCCGTCCTCGATCAGGGCCGCGGTCACTTGCGACAGCACCAGCTTGTGGTTCGGCGTGAAGCGTGGCGGCTTTTCCGAGGAGATTTCGAAAGTGGCCGCGGTGCCTGAGGTTTTCACGGTAGCCATGACTTGCGCTCGAACTGATGGCAAGCTTGCATCCTAACCCGTCAGGCGCGACGGGCGTGCGTTCGGCAACACGCTTTGGCAACGCACGCCGCCCCCTTGCCCGCCGGCCGCAATAATCGCAATCCAGGCACGGAGAGTATTGATGGGCAACCGGATCATCCAACGCTTTGACGTCGGCGCACGCATGTCGGAAATGAGTGTGTACAACGGCATCGCCCATCTGGCGGGGCAAATCGCCGACGACGCCAGTGCCGATATCGGCGGTCAGACCCGGCAGGTGCTGGCCGCCATCGATGCCCTGCTGGAACGCGCCGGCAGCGACAAGACCAAGATCCTGATGGCCCAGATCTTCCTGGCGGATCTGGCCGATTTCCCCGGCATGAACGCAGTCTGGGATGCCTGGGTCACCCCCGGCCACACGCCGCCGCGGGCGACCGTGCAGGCCGCGCTGGCCAATCCCCAGTGGCGCATCGAGATCGTGGTGACGGCGGCGGTGTAGGGCGGGCGGGCACTGCCTGGGAGTTCCGGTCACAAATGGCGGCGCTTGTTTGCGCGTCGAACTGTAGGCGACTACGGGGCCCGTGTTTCTTGTCCGCAAAGGACGCAAAGGACGCGAAAGGTTCAAAGATCGGCCGGCCTGCCGGAGATCCATGCCGACCTCGCCCGCCGAAATCCTGGAATCGCCCTACTTTGCGTCCTTTGCGTCCTTTGCGGAAAATGCTTTCTTCAGGTGCTTGCGATGTGTTTGCGGATGCCGACCTCAACTGCGAAAGCGAATCGCGGCTGAAGCCGCTCCCACCGCTTCGGTGCTGCAGCCGCTACTTCTCCACCACCACTTCCACCTCGCGTTCCGCCGCTCGGCCGTGATCGTCGACCGCTCGCAGGCGGTAGTGGCCGGGGCCGGGCGGGGTCCAGCGCAGACCGGCACCGGTCGGGGCTTCGCCGAGGAAACTGTTGCCGGCAAACCAATACAGTCGACTGACGTCGGCATCGCTGCTGGCCATCAACTCGATCTGGTTCTGGTCGGGGCGCGACAGTCGCAGCGCGTAGGCGGTGGCCCGCAACGGCGAACTGATCTGGGGCGGGCTGCCCAGCCAGTGCTCGGCACCGGCGCAGTCGGCCCCGCGCGGCGGTTTCCGGCGGGGCATGCCGGCGCGTTCGAAGACCTCAGCCAGATCGCTCGGCCAGAATTCATAGACCTCGGTGCGCACGGTGGCCGGATCGCGCCGACCACAGACCGGTTCGCCACTCTGCCGATCAACCTGTATGCCACGATGAATGCTGCTGACCCGAATCGGTGAGACCCCGGGAATGAACCAGGTCTGGCCACGCTTGGGACACCAGGTGTTGGGGAGTTCGCCCGAGGCCCGGCAGATTTCGACCCGGCGCAGATTCAGCGGCCAGCGCCGCTGAGGTTCGGACAGATCCACATGGGCCGCCTGCAGGGCATCGACGATGGCGAAGAACAGCGGTGCCGCAGCATCGACACCGATCAGCGCCGGATTGCCGCGGCCGTCGAAGTTGCCCATCCACACCACCAGCACATAGGGGCCGACCAGTCCGGCGCTCCAGGCATCGCGAAAGGCCCAACTGGTGCCGGTCTTCCAGGCCACCCGCGGGGCGTCGGTCTGGGCCAGCGTGCTCAGGTCCGGACGTGGATTCCTGGCCAGCATGTCGCGCACCATGAAGGCCGCCTCGGCACTGAGCAGGGCCCTGGATTCGCCATCGGGACTCTGATCCAGCCAGCGCAGCGACCGCAGTTCGCCGTCGTTGCCGAGCAGCGCGTACAACTGCACCAACTCCTCCATCGTGACTTCGCCGCCGCCGAGCACGAGCGCCAGGCCATAGTGTTCGGCGCTGGCCATGCGCGAGATGCCGGCACTGCGCAGGAAGTCGTAAAAGCTGGGCCGATGCAGTCGGGCCGCCACCAGCACGGCCGGGATGTTGCGCGAACGCACCAGGGCTTCGGTCGCAGTCACTGGCCCGAGGAAATGGCCATCGAAATTCTCCGGAGTGAACGGCCCGAAGGCGCTCGGCACATCGCGCAGCACCGTCGCCGGATGCAGAATGCCCTGATCGATGGCCAGACCGTAGATGAAAGGTTTCAAGGTGGATCCCGGCGAGCGCTTGGCCGCTGCGCCGTTGACCTGACCGGCGATCGCGGCGTTGCCGTAATCGGCAGACCCGACCAGCGCCCGAACGCCCATGTCGCGGGCGTCGACCAGCATCACCACCGCATTGTTCAGGCCCTTCTGACGCCAGCGACCCAGATGCGTGCTCACGGCCTGCTCGGCGATGCGTTGCAGTCGCAGATCGAGCGTGGTGGTGAGCACCGGCTCGGTATCGCCGCGTCGCCAGCGCTCGGCCAGCACCCGCTCGACGAAGTGCGGCGCCGAGAACGGCAGGGCGCCGGACGCGCGCAGGCGCAGGGGCAGGCCCATCAGTGCCTCGTCGGCGGTGTCGACCACCACGGTGGCGCGGTAGCGTTGAAACAGCCGATCCCTGGCCGCGGCCAGTGCCGGACCGATGACCGTGGCACTGCCATCCTCGGCCAGCCGTCCGCGCCGCGCCGGCGCCTGAGGCAGCACGGCCAGGGTCAGGGCTTCGGGCAGGGTCAAGGCCTGCACCGGTTTGTCGAAATAGATCAGACTGGCGGCGCCGGCACCTTCGATATTGCCGCCATAGGGCGCCAGGTTCAGATAAGCCTCAAGGATCTCGTCCTTGCTGTAGCGCAGCTCCAGCCATACGGCGTCGGCGATCTGGCGCAGCTTGCCGCGCGGCGTGCGTGTATCCAGCCGTCCCAGCAGCCGCGCCAACTGCATGGTCACGGTGGAGCCACCGATGCGCGCCTCACCCGAGACATAGGTGCTCCAGGCGCCGCGCATGAGGCTCAGCGGGTTGAAGCCCGGGTGCCAGCGAAACCAGGCGTCCTCGTGCAACAGCACTGCATCGATCAGCAGCGGCGAGATCTGTTCCAGCGGCTGCCACAAGCGATAGCGCTGGTCACTGGCCAGACTGAGACGCAGCAGCTGTCCATGACGATCGTAGACCGCCACCGATTGCGGCGCCTGCAGCGACAGCGGCGGCTGCGGCAGGGCCTGCAGACCCAGGCGCAACAACAGCCAGACGGGCACGATGATGGCCATGCCCAGGGTCCAGCGCAGCAGGCGGCCGGTGATTGGCCTGAGCCATCGGGGTCCGGTGGCGGCGACGGACTTCATCAAGCCCTAGCGCGGCAGAGGAAATTCGTTAGCCGCCGCCTGTGCGGGCATGGGCCATGAACCCGGAGGCGGGCTCGGAGCGGCTTTGGGGAGGGACGCGCGCCTGCGCGGCCGCTCTCTCCATGAACCGGCATCGTAATTCATTGATTTTACTCCGGCCTTATTCACCGGTAGGAGCGCCCTCGCGGCGCGATCCTTGTTGCCGCCGTGCGGCTGTCTGGTCGCGACTCGAGGTCGCTCCTATCGCCAAGCATGTGGTTCATGGCCCGTGGGCAGTGTCGGGCCGATACACGGGGCTCGCAATGACGCGGCAAGAACTTGCGAGATGGGTTCATGGAACGCCCCCGGTCGGCATCAACTCGATACGATCGGTGAGTATGCCGTCGATTCCCAGCGCACGCAGTGCGGGCAACCGCTGCGGATCGTTGCTCCAGATGTGGACGGTTCCACCGCTGGCATGCACCCGCTCGATGAAGGTGCCCGGCCAACCCCAGACCAGACGCATGGCCTTCCAATCCGGCAGCACGAGGCGCTGGCCGGCGCAACTGGACGGCAGTCGCCCGGTCCATCCTGTTTTCAGGTAGTCGACCAGACAGCGCCTGATGCCGACCCGGCCCGGCATCACGCAGGCCTGCTCCACGAGCTCGGCGTAGACCCGGTTGAGCTCGGGAATCGCGTTCAGGCAAACACGCTCGCTGGCCCTTTCCTGCGCCAGGATCTGCGCCAGCAGCCGAGTGGTGTCCACCGAGCGATCCTTCTGATTGATCATGAAGCGACCCTCGGGAAAGGCCCGCAGCACCTGACGCAGGCTCGGTAGCAGGCCCACGCCCTGACCCCGAAAGGGGAAGGTCGCTCCGCCATCGGCGGTGTAGCCATAGCCCACATCCAGCGCCTGCAGTTGCGCCAGTGTGTGCTCGCGGGTTTCGCCCTGACCCTCGGTCCGACAATCCACGGTCCAGTCGTGAAACACCGCGAGTTCGCCGTCCAGCGTGCGATGAATATCCAGCTCGATCATGTGCGCACCGCGGTCGAAGGCTGCGGCCATGGATGGCAGCGTGTTTTCCAACAAGCCGTGAGTGGGTGGAAAGATGCGCGTGGCGGTGCAGGTCTCGTTATCCAGGTCATCGGTTCTGAAGGTCTGGTGCACACCTCGGTGCGAAATCCACTCGAAATCTGCCGCCGGTGGCGCGGCGCGGAAAGGCAGATTCAACAAGTAGATCGCCGCATACAGGCCGGGCAGCAACAGCAACAGGCCCTTGACGATTTTCCCAGCTCGCATGTCCAGCTCCATGGCTTCAAGTGCCGATGACTCTGACCGGGGCGGCAGAGATCCGTCGGGCACATTTCGGGCCAGCGGCGGCAGATTGGGCGCTTCCGGGGGCGAAGGCGCGAGCAGCTGCGCGGCGGAACCAAGCCATCCGATGCTTCACGGGGCGTGCTTCTGGATTGCTTCGCTGTGCTCTCCATGAACCCATATCGTAAGTTATTGATGCGTCATTGCGAGGAGCGCAGCGACGAAGCAATCCAGGGTATCGCCGCACACCTTTGGATTGCTTCCCCCGGATCAAGTCCGGGGTCGCAATGACGCCGGGGGTTCATGGCCCGTGCGCAGTTTCAGGCCGGAACAGGTGGCTCTCCATGAACCGCATTCGAGCGCCGGGTACCGGGGGTATCGGGTCGCTGTTGTGGAGGGCGCGGCGCCGCTGTGCGCTGAGCGGAGATCAAGAGCGGCCGCGCAGGCGCGCGTCCCTCCTCAAGGCCACGTCGTACCTGCCAGGGTTCATGGCCCGTGGGCAGTTTCAGGCCGAAACAGGTGGCTCTCCATGGACCCATATCGCAAGTGCTGCCCTATCCTGTGCGTAGTGCCCATGAAGTCGGAGCAGCGCTTGCTGTCCTACCCTGTTCATCACAGCCTGCGCCATCTGCTGACCGACTGGCGTGCGCGGCCGCGAGCGGCGGTGGCGGCATTGGTGATGGCCACGCGCGGCTCCAGCTATCGCAAGCCAGGGGCATTGGCGCTGATCGATAACGATGGACTTGTGGCCGGCTGCATCAGCGGCGGCTGCCTGGAGGCCGATCTGGTGGCTGCCGCGCAAACGGCGCTGGCAACGGGAGAGATTCGCCGGGCCAGTTTCGACACCCGCAGCGATGAGGACCGATGGTTCGGCTCGCAAAGTGGCTGTCGCGGTGAAACCGAGGTCCTGCTGTGGCCGTCGGGCGGTCCGCGGCATCCGCTGCTGGATGCACTGGTCGCCGCCGACGAAGCCCATCAAGTGCTGTTTGTGGATGCCCGCGCTGATCCGCCGCAGATCCTGTCGAGTACCGTCGGCCCAGCCTCCGCCGACTGCGTGCGCATTGCCCCGCCGCCGCGACTGCTGCTGCTCGGCGGTGGCCCGGAAGCGCCAGCGTTGCTGGCGCTGGCGCGCACGCTGGGCTGGCATGTGGATCTGATCGAACATCGAGCACGCTATCTGGCCGACGCGCGCCTGGCCGACGCCGATCGGCTGATCGACGCACGTCCGGGCGATGCCCTGTCCGAGCTTGATCTGTCCGCCTACGACGCAGCGCTGTGCGCGACGCATCTGTACGACGAGGATCAACGCTGCCTGACGCGGCTGGCGCCGTCTTCGATCGCTTTCGTTGGTCTGCTCGGGCCCGCCGTGCGCCGCGACGAGTTGCTGGGCGAACTGCCGCCGGCGCTGGCCGCGAATCTGCGGGATCGTCTGGAAGGCCCGGTGGGCCTGATGCTGCACAGCCACGGACCGGAATCGGTGGCGCTGTCGATTGCCGCGCGGCTGACTCAGGTGTTCGCCGGTGCCTGAGCCTGCGCATCTGGCCCTGTTGCTGGCAGCCGGTGGATCACGCCGCCTGGGCCAACCCAAGCAACTGCTGGACCTGAATGGCATCAGCCTGATCCGGCGCATGGCGCTGGCCGCGTTGGCCACCGAACCCACCGAATTGCTGGTCTCGCTGGGTGCCGAGGTCGAGGGCTGCCGCGCGGCGCTGCAGGGGCTGCGTTGGCGCGAGGTGCTGGTGGCCGACTGGACCGAGGGCATGGGGCGCAGCCTCGCTGCCGGCGTGGAAGCCATCACCAATCCCGCCCTGGCGGTGCTGGTCCTGGGCGTCGATCAGCCAGCGCTCGACGCCGACCATCTGCGTGCGCTGGTCGCGCGGGGACAGCAGAGACCCGATTGCGCGGTGGCCAGTGCCTACGCCGATACGCTGGGCATCCCGGCGCTGTTTCCGGCCGAATGGCGGCCGCGCCTGGCCGCACTTGGCGGCGACCTGGGCGCGCGCGTCTTGCTGCGAAGCGGCGACCCTTCCGTCCTCAGTGTGCCCGCGCCGCAACTGGCCATCGATATCGACACACCGGCAGATCTGGGTTCATTGCGACCCTGAAGGCGAGAGCGGCCCTGGAGGGCGCCGCGCTGGGGCGCCGCCTATTGGACATCAGGAGCGGCCGCGCAGGCGCGCGGCCTTCCTCAAAGCCGCCGTGATCTGGGCATACCGGTTCATGACCCATCGCCACTGTCGGGTGGAAACCGGCCTCCGGCCGTGACGCCCCACTCAGCTCCATCCGGCTATCTTTGGAAGTCATGAACCAGAGCCACAGCGGCCCCATGCCCGACCTTTCCCATACCCTGCTCGGCCGCACCGTCGAGCACGAACCCGCCTACAGCCCCGATCTGCTGATGCCCATCGCCCGTGCCCAGGCGCGTGCCGAGCTGGGTCTGGGCGAATCGCTGCCCTTCGTCGGCAGTGATCGCTGGACCGGATTCGAGCTGGGCTGGCTGCAGCCCGGCGGCAAGCCGCGGGTGGCGGTGCTTCGGGCGTGCGTACCGGCAGATTCGCCGTATCTGATCGAATCGAAGAGCTTCAAGCTCTATCTGAACAGCTATGCGCGCGAGCGCATGCCCTCGTCCGAAGCCGTGGCGCAACGCATCGTTGCTGATCTGTCGGCGGCCGCTGGCGCGCCTGTGGCAATCGAATTGCTGCTGCCCGAGCAGTGGTCGCAATTGGCGCCTGGCGCCTTGCCGGGGCGCTGCATCGACGATCTTGAGGTCGACTGCGAATCAAGTACGGAGCTGCAGGCGCAGGCACTGGCTTCCGACGTCAACCAACGGGTCAGCGAAACGCTGGTATCAAATCTGCTGAAGTCCAATTGCCCAGTGACCGGACAGCCCGATTGGGCCAGCGTGGTCATCGACTATCGCGGACCGCGCATCGATGCGGCCGGCCTGCTGCGTTATCTGGTGTCTTTCCGAGAGGTACGCGAGTTTCACGAGCAGTGCGTGGAGCGGATCTTTGTCGACCTCCAGGCACGCTGTGCGCCCGACGAACTGCGCGTGGAAGCCCGCTACACCCGTCGCGGCGGTCTGGACATCAATCCCTACCGCGCCAGCCACGGGCCGGCGCAGATCGCTGATCGCCGCAGTTGGCGGCAGTAGGGTGGGCAACAGGCGGCTTGGATGAGACACGAGTCTGCGGGTGAATTGCCGCTCCTTGGTTATTCGTCACTGGGGCAGGGGGCACGGGGCACGGGCCAGCCTCGCCGCCTGGTCTGGCCTGATGTCGAGTCTCTACTTTTGCCCGTCACACCTCGCGGTAGGCCGGTCGATGGCGGCGGATCCCCGTGCCCCGTGCCACGTGCCCCGCTTCACCCTGGCCCCCTCAATCCCAGAAGCGGAACTCGGCATAACCCAGGCGCGCCAGACCCAGGGGCACGCCTACGGCGTCGACCAGCAGACCGACCAGACCCCAGAAGGCGCGGGCGAAGGGCGGCACCATGAACAACAGCAGGAACAGCACCAGCACGGCGTAGCCGGCGTAGCGATCGAACTGGGCGCGCAGATGCGCCGGCAGATAGGGCCAGATCGCCCCGTAGCCGTCGAAGCCGGGCAGGGGCAATAGATTCAGCACCACCGCGCTGGCCTGCAGCAGTGCCAGAAAGGCCAGCGCCGGTGCGTACTCGCTGGCCGCCACCGCGGGCAGGCCCAGCAGGCCGGCCAACAACACCAGCAAGAGCAGATTCATGGCCGGCCCGGCCAGAGACACCGCACTGTCCCAGTGCGCCGAGCGCAGCAGGCTGCGGTTGATGTAGACCGCCGCGCCCGGCAAGCCGATACCACCCATGACGAGAAACACCACCGGCAGCAGCAGCGAGTTCATCGGGTCCAGGTACTTGCTCGGGTTGAGCGTCAGATAGCCCTTGTCCTTGACCGTGGTGTCGCCACCCTGATAAGCCACGGCCGCATGTGCAAACTCATGCAGGCAGACCGAGAAGATCCAGAGGAACAGCACCAGAACGAAAGTCGACATCCGTGGATCCAAGGGTCAAAGGGAGATGCTCACACAAGGGCGGCGTGAAAGGATGCCGGAGCGGCCATTCGGGTCTAGCCCTGGGGACGAACCGGATGGCTGGCCTGATCGCCGACCACCGTATTCCACAGCCGCACGCTCCAACTCAGCACCAGACCGTTGGTCACATAGGGATCAGCTCGGGCAAAGCGCTCGGCGGCTGCCGGCGTATCGCCCTGAAACAGCAGGATGGCCTGATCGGCCGGATCACCGAGGGCGCCGCCGAGAATCAAGCCCTGACTCTCCTGGGCCGCCCAGGCCAGTTGCAGATGGGCGCTGCGAAACTCTGCGCGACGGGACAGGTAGTCAGGGGACAGCTGGTAGATCAGGAGGTAATGCATGGCGGTAGGGGCCGGCGATGGGTGAGCCAAGCTAGCAGGCTGTCGCAGCAGAAGGAAACCGGCACGCAATGCGACTGCAGCCATTTGTGCGGGCAAATGCTGATCTGCCCATGCGTAGGTTAGAATTCGCGCCGCTGGTCACGGGGGCCGGTTCAACCGGAGGGTACCTATGCTGGGAAGCGCCCAGTATCCGACCGCGCCGACAGGGTTGTTGCGCGCGGTCATGCTATGCCTGCTTTTCGCCGGCTTGCAGCTTTCGGTCTACGCACAGGCCGATGACGACGATTTGCCCCGGCACCCGCTCGAAATCCAGGCCCTGACCGAGCCCGATCAGGTGCTGGAGGCCTTGCCGGCAGAGCTCGAGCGCGCCCGGGAAGCACGCGACCCGCGCCTGCAGGCGCTGCTGGAACTGGCCCGTGCCAATGCCTGCCGCGTGGTGGCCGACTGGACCTGTCAGCGCGACGCCGGAGCGGCCGCCGCATTGGCTGCCCGTATGGCCGACGACCCGATTCTGGAAGTTCGCGGCCTGATCGCGCAAAGCCGCGGCAGCTTTGCTCGCCAGGATTACACCCGCGGCGAGCATCTGCTCGGCGACGCACAGCTCTTGCTGGAAAAGCACCCATCACCGGCCCTGGCGGCGGATGTCTACCTGGGCTATTCCTCGCTGAGTTTCATGCTGGGAAAGCATGAATCTGCCGCCCGCTACGCGAATCTGGGGCTGGAACAGCTGGGCCCGAATCAAGCCCTGGCCATGCGCGCGCGTCTGCTGCGCAATCGCGCCCGCGCCGAAACGCAGCTCAAACAGCTCGAGGCCGCCCGCGCCACGCTGCGTGAGGCGCTGGCCGCGGCCGATGCCGTCCATGATCCCAAGCTGTCCGCCGAATTGGCACTGGAATCGGCCCGCGTGGCCCGTCAGGACGGAGATATCGCCACCCAGATCGAGGGTGGCCAGCGGGTGCTGGACTTGGGGGCACAACTGGCCAATACCCAACTCGACGGCCTGGGTCACGAGGTGCTCGGACTCGCCGCCATGGATGCGGGGGACCGCGCAACGGCGGAGCGCGAGCTGCGCACGGCCTTCGAATCCTTTCATCAACTCGGGCTGGCCCGCGACGAGCTGCGCCTGTCGCGACAATTGATGGAGCTGATGGTCGATCACAACGCCGATTCGACCACCTGGAACACACTTGTCGACCGCTTTCTGGATCTGGACCGTGAGGTCAGCCAGAGTGACCGGGCCAAGGCCGCCGATGACTACGAGGCGCGCCTGACCTACGCCACCCAGGAACTGGAGGTCATGCGCCTGGCCAGCGAAGCAGAACTGGCCAAGGAGCGCGAACAGGCGCTGGCCGAGTCCAATCGACTGACCCGCTGGCTGATGTTCGCGACTCTGGGCATCGTCTTGATCCTGTCCTTCTTCTTCATCCTGCAGCGGCGATTGAATCGACGCCTGGAAGCGGCGCTGACGGCACGCCGCGAGAGCGAGTCCAAGGCCACCGATCTGCTGCGGCTGAGCAAGGGCATGGTGTTCCTGCATGATCTGAGCGGCGAACTGGTCATGGTCAATCTGGCCACCGCCGAAGCCCTTGGCACCTTGCCGGAGCAACTGGTAGGACGAGCGCTCGGCGATTTCCTCACGGATGAATCACGCCGGAATTTCGAGGACTATCTGCGCCGGCTGGCCATGCAACACCAGGACGAAGGCACCATGCAGGTGCGACGCATGGACGCCACCGAGCGCCTGTGGCAATACAGCACGCGGGTCTCCGAGACCCGCGGCTACGCCATCGGCAGCGCCGTCGACATCACCGAACAGCAACGCGAGGCAGAAGCGCTGCGCGAGGAAAATCTGCGCGATGCCCTGACACAGGCCTACAACCGGCGCTACTTCCCCGAATTCGAGCGGAGAATGGGCGAGCGTCCGTGGGGCGTCATCAATGTCGATCTGGATCATTTCAAGCAGATCAATGACAGCCGTGGACACGAGGCCGGCGACCAGGTACTGATCGCCATGACGCGCTACCTGCAGTCGCACATTCGCGAAGACGATGCCGTGGTCCGCAGCGGTGGCGACGAGTTCGTGCTGCTGTTGGCAGATGCCAGCCAGACCCATCTGCAGGCGCTGATCGCGCGCTTGCGTGGCGACATGGACGCCGCACCCTGCCGCTATTCCCTGGGCCAGGCCCTGCGCGAGCGCGGCGAGAGTCTGGGCGACACCCTGGCCCGCGCCGACGCCGAAATGTACCGCCTGCGGCGAAGCGCGCGGGAGGGACGCGGTTGAGCGGCAGTTATAGTGGGCCATGCCTTGAGCCTGAACCCGAACATCAGGGCACAGCGCAGACCTGAAGAAAGCTTGAGCGTCGGCTACGCCGACTTCCGCCGATCAGGTCCAATCGACATCCTGGAATACGCCGCCATTGCGGGGGATCGTGCGACTGCGAACCGGCTGGCGGCCGAGACTGATGCACGGCCCACCGGTCCACTGGCCACTGGTACTGCTGGTGAAGACCTGTCTCTGCCTCTGCGGCGCTCAATCAGCTGCGCAGCGATGCCGAACTGCAACTCGGGCGGCGCGGGCGTCTGTCGCAGCTCAAGGTATCGGTTTCAGCCATCGGTCGCCTGGTCGAGCGCGCGCGTCAGGTGCAGGCCTTGCTGCAGTGACTTCCTGGCCTGGATAGCGCGAGGACGTCGGCGCGCACCGGGTCTTCAGCCATTCGGCACCACCACGATCTTGCCATCGCGTTCACCGCCAGCCGCGGCGGCGACAGCCTTGTCGATCTCGGTCAGCGCATAGGTGGCCTGCACCTTGGCCTTCAGCTTGCCGGTGGCAATCAGGGCGCCGATTTCTGCGAAGACAGCCTTGCGCGCCGCCGGATCAGTGCGCTTGAACCACTGCGAGAGCCAGAAGCCGCGCAGCGTGATGTCGCGGAACACGAAATAGCGCGGCGAGATCATGCAGCGCTCGCCGCTCATGGCACCGTAGTTCACCAGCGTGCCGCCTTCACTCAGGCAACGGGCAAGATTCTCGGTAGACACGCCGCCCACGCAATCGATACCCAGCCGCACCGGGGCGTCGCCGGTGATGGCTCTGACCCGTTTGGGCAGGTCTTCGCCGTCGACCAGCACATGCTCGGCACCAAGTTCGCGCACGCCCTCAACGGCCGATTCGCGCCGTACCACGTTCAAGGTATTGATCCCGCGCAGTCTGGCGATCTGCACCAGATAGCCGCCCACGGCCGAATTGGCAGCATTCTGGATTACCCAGTCACCCGGCTGGAGGTCGACGAAATCGCGCAGCATCAGAAGCGCGGTGGGCGGGTTGACCGTCAACATCGACAACTGCACCGGATCGACGCCGGACGGCAGCGGCACCAGCGATTTGGCTGGCAATTGCAGCAGCGTCGACCAGCTGCCACAGCCGACCGGCAGCAAGACCACCGTTCCGACCGGGAGCGAATCCACATCATCGGATACCGCCACGACACGACCCACACCTTCATTGCCGCCAATGGCCGGCAGCGGCGGCAGAATGCCGTATTCGCCGGTGATGGTCAGTACATCGCTGGGGTTGATCGGCGCGGCGAGCACTTCGACGCGAGCCTCGCCAGCCCCCAGCTCAGGCAGTTCAAACTCAACCGGAGCGATCAGCTGGTGCGGATTGGGGCCACGCTGGGTGTACTGGGCTCGGATGGTCTTCATCTTGGCGCTCCTGGCAAGTAGGTGCCAAGACTACCGCGTTGACCTCGGCCGCACCCGGCTGCGGCCCACCTGAGGAGACATGATGAGCGGATCCAGACCGAGTGGGATTCCCGTTCTTGCGCGCCAGACGACGCCGATCCCATGCATGAAACGACACGATGAGGGACTCGGATCAGGAGGCTTCCCGCCTTTGCACCTTGCTCGGCGGGTATCCATGGCGATTGCGGAAAGCCCGGGTGAAACTCGAAAGGCTGTCAAAACCGCTGGCATACGCCACTTCGGACACGTTCCCGGCCGCCGCTTCGAGCAGGCGATGGGCATGGGAGAGACGCAGCTCACGCAGGTAATCGGACGGGCTCATGCCAAGCAGTTCCTTGCAGCGACGGAACAGATGCGTACGGTCGGTGTGCATGGCCGAGGCCAGCTCTTCCACGCCAAACTCGGCGTTGTGCAGGCTGGCCTCGATGTGAGCATCGAGTCGCTGGCGCCAGCGTGAGTCCGGAGTCTCGATCACTTCCGCCGGCAACACCGGCGCGGCGGCCGCCAGCCGGTGCTGGAGCCTGCGGGCATGACTGACGATGGCTTCGCAGCGGGCCATCAGCTCGCTGGAGTCGAAGGGCTTGGCCAGGTAGTCGTTGGCCCCCGCGCGCAATCCGGCGACCGCATGCTCGCTGCCGGCCTTGGCGGTCAACAGCAGCAGGCCGATCGCTGCGGTGTCCTCGTGGGCGCGCACCCGTCGGGTCAGTTCCACGCCATCGCAGCCCGGCATCATCACATCGCTGACGATCAGGTCAGGCAGCGCATCACACACCAGTTTCCACGCGGTCTCGCCATCGCTGGCTTCGAGTACCTCGAAGCGTGATTCCAGCAAGCCACGCACGCGGGCGCGGAGATCGTCGTGGTCATCGATCACCAGCACCCGCTCGCGCCCGCGCTCCGCGGGTGCGACAGCGGGCACGGACCCGGGCACGCTGACGGCCTCGGTAGGTTCCACCGCGGCCGGCTGGTCCGCGATCGTTGCGGGAATGCGCAAGCTGAAGACGCTGCCGACTCCGAGTGCGCTGCTGACGCTGATGTCACCACCGTGCGCCAATGCAATTTCCCTGGCCAACGACAAGCCGATGCCGTGGCCGGTGGCGTGATCGCCCTCAGCGGTCTGGAAAAAGCGATCGAAGACGTGCGCCAGGGCATGCTCGGGAATGCCGCGTCCATGGTCACCTACGCTGATGATCCAATCCTTGGCGTCGTGCGCCAGGGACAGCTCGACCAGCCCACCCCGGGGCGAGTACTTCGCCGCATTGCTGAGCAGGTTGAGCACGCAGCGCTCGATCTGAACCGGATCGACCCGGGCCGCCGGTGCGACAGGTGGAAGATCGGTCTTCAACTCCTGGCCGTAGCGAGCCAGCAGCGGCGCGGCTTCGGCAGCAACTCGCTGCAACAAGGACGCCAGATCATGCCGGCCCATCCGAAGAGGCATCTGCCCCTGCTCCAGGCGATTTACATCCAGCAGTTCGACGATCAGATCGAGAACGCGCCGGGCATTGCGCTGCGCGAGTTGCAGATGGGTGCGCACGCCGTCGGCCAGCCGTCCGCGCGTGCCCTGGAGCAAATCGTCCAACGGACCAAGCACCAGGGTCAGAGGCGTCCGGAACTCATGGCCCACATTGGTGAAGAAGCGGGTTTTCATGCGATCGACTTCCGCCAGCCTCTCTGCCTGGGCCGCAAGTCGCTGGTTGCTGATCGCCAGTTCAGCGGTTCGGGCCGCAACCGTGGTTTCCAGCTCGCGCTGCCGCGCCAGCATTTGCCGCTGCCTTCGTCGCGCGCCCAGGCGCATGGCGAGCACGAAACTGAGGATGGCGATCGTGATGTACAGCAGATTCGCGAGGGGCGTGCGAAACCAGGGCGGTGTCATGTGCAGCGGCACGGCGGCCATGCGCAACTCACGCTGCAGCGCATCCCGCGCCTCGACCTCGAACGCAAACTCGCCGTCCGGCAGGTTGGTGTAGATGCGGGTCTGCTGTCCTGATGCGGTCCAGTCGCTCCAGTCCTCGAAGCCTCTCAAGCGCGAACGATACTGGCTGGCGCCGCCGCGGCGCAGGAAAGGCAGTGTGTACTCCACCCGCAGATCCCGCACGGCCGGCGCGAGCCGGGTGAGCCCGGCCAAGGGCAATGCGACCCGGGCGCGGGTGTCAAAGACCGCACTGAGGATCGGTGCGGGGGGCGGCGGCGTGGGTCGGTGCGCCCTGAGGTCGAAACGCAACAAACCATTGGCCCGGATGGCCCAGACCACATCGCCCTCGCGCTGGAAACCAAAGATGGTCGGAAACGGATCGACGGCGTGCATGAGATCGCGATCGATGCGCCAGCCGCTGCCGGTCCGCCAGAACACATCATTCAGGATGGCGCCGCCACGCACCCAGAGATGTCCCTCCTGATCCTCGTAGGCGCTGTAGAGCCGGTCCTGCTGCAACTCAGGCGGTAACCCGGCCGGGACCACGAAACGATCACTGGCCTCATCGTACACACGGAGTCCTTCCAGCGTGGTGAACCACGGGCGTCGGGGCCCGGCATAGATGCGCACAGTACCGGCTGGAAGGCCCTGCTGTGCGCCGTATTTCACAGGGTGCCGAGGATCGTCCAATGTCACCCGGAGCACCCCATCCACCCGATCGGCCACCCAGAGCGTGTCTGCGTCCTGTTCGGCGATGCGTGCCACCGGAATGCCAAGGCTGCCGATCTCGCGGATCCCGATAGTGCCGTCCCGCTGGTAGTCGATCTGCAGCAGCCCCTGCGCATAGCCGGCATAGGCGCGTCCGGGGACGAATCGCGAGGGCTCCAGGACCGAAACCTGGTTCCACGGGCCGTCCAGAGTGTCAACCCGCCAATCGCCGGCGGCCGGACGTACGGCACGCAAGCCGCCATGGATCACCAGCAGTGCGTCATCCGTCAGCGCCGCCACCCCGAATAGTCCCACCAGGCCCGGCACCGGCGTGTGGTAGCTGGCGCCGTTCCCAGCAACATCCAGGCGGAACAGGCCACTGCGCGAGGCCACCCAGAGCGCGCCGCGCCAACGGGCAATCTGCACCGCGCTGGGCAGGCCGTGACGCTCGTCATGCACGCTGACAGCACCATCGATGCCCAGGCGGACAATGCTGCGCTCCTGCGCCAGCCACAGATCGCCGTTGCGATCCTGATGCATGCCTGCCGTGCGCCGCTGCGCCGGGACGCCGGCGCCGGCATCGAGGTGATCTACCAGCGCTCCGCCGGCATCGAGTACATGCAGGCCATCGAGCACACCGGCGACCAGATGGCGTCCATCCTTGAGCGAGTGGATCACGAAGAAGGGGCGGGTGCCGCCCTGCCGGGCCAGCGTCTGCAGCGCGTTGGAATAGAGAAGCAGCTGGCCGCTTTGGTAGCGCAGCACCTGGCCGTTGTTGTTCAGCAGCAGCGTACCGCTGCCCCCGGTGGTGACCGATGAGATACCCACGCCGTCGAGCACTTCGCTGCCGCTGACCGGCTCGGCCTGAAAGTCGCCGTTCAGCCGCACCAGCCGAGTCGGAGTCCCCAGCACCGCCAGCAGATCGCCGTCGGCGAGGAAGGCCTTCACCAGTTGCGACATCGGCGCGCAGCGTGCGGGAATTGCCGCTTCGAGGGGCAGGAACGCAATGCGCGTGGCGGCCGCGTAGACGACTCCGCCGCGCCGCTCATCGACAACCACGGCCGTGGTCTCGGCGGCGACATCCGAACACCCCGGCGGGAGCCGCTGCATTTCGCTGTGCCACGTCAAGCTGCCGCTGGCGTCGTCCTGCCACCAGCCGATATCGCCGTTGAAGCTCGTGTGGATCCGGCCCTGGGAGTCGATGGCCAAATGTTCCATGCCACCTTTGGCGTCGGGGTGCAGGTACAGCTGCCAGCGCGAGCCGTCGTAGCGGAACAGGCCGCGCATGTTGGCGACCAGCAGCCGGCCATCGGCCTGCTCGGCCACATCGGTGCTCATCGAGGCACCTTCCATGGCTTGCACATCGAAGATCTCGGACGGCAGGGCGCCGCGCTCGCTTGCCCCCAGATGGCCTGCAAACAGCAGACCCAAGCCGATTCGCCCCACCCGATGCATGTCGACTCCCAGCGCCATCGCGGCCGATCTCGCGCCACCAAGCATCCCACTTCCGCCGTATTCCAGCATGCCAATCATCGTTGCTTGTCGATGAGACGCCGGTGCTGGGGCAAGCGGCGCAGGCATTCCTGCAACTGCTGCCGCAGCTGCGTAGCGGTTGTCGGCATGCCGGTCCGCCACAAGCCCGGCGCAAGCTCCCTCAAGGCACGGGTGCCATCGATTTCAGCCAGCCAGAGCGTGGGTATGGGCGTGAGGCCTGGCTCGCGATCGACGACACACAGCTCGGCGACCGCAAGCCGGTCCGGCAGCCGGCGCAGGATCCGCACCTGTGGCCAGCAGCGGGCCAGCTCAGGCAACAAGTAGCAGGCCAATTCCTCGTTCACGTCAAACAACACGCGCGGCGGCAAGTGCAGTAACGCCGCTACCTTGCCGTGAGCCATCGCAGAGGGCACGGCAAGGCTGCCACCGGGATCATTGTCGTCCCGGTTCATTCGAAGCCGTCGGCATGCAGGTTGTCGGGACGCGGCGCGGCCAGGCAATTCGAGAACTCGCTGGTCGATCCGCCCGGCGAAGTGACGGTGGCCGTGATGAAGCCGGCTTGCGGCACGCCTTCGAGCGATACGCTGAACGCCTCCGAGCTGCTGCTGATGGGCTGGAGCACGGATCCGAGGTAAACCTCGCCCTCACGACCGACACTGGCGGCATCGTTGCAGCTGCTGCTCTGGTAGAAAGCCAGTCGGTAGTTGACCGGCGCGCTGATTCCGCTGGGCACATCGACCATGCCGGCCAGCTGGATCGTATCCGGTGCAGTCACGCTGCCCGATTGCAGCACCGGCGTGTTCTGGCCTTCGTTGGCGCCCTCATCGAGATCGTCCGGATCGTTGGGGGTAATGCCGTCCGGGCTGGCGCCGTCAGCCAGATCGATGGCGGTGGCGCCGCTGTGTTGGCTGAAGCGATTGCCGTAGAGCTGGTTGAAGTCAGCCCCTGGTCCGGAGACGAAGACGGCGACCGTCGATCCAAAGAAGGCATTGCCGAGCAGTCCGTCCCCGCCCACCGTGACCTGACTGGCGTTGACGATGTCGATGTCACGGGCGTTGGGGTGGCTGAGTCCATCGCCATCGCGGCCAAACAGGTTGTTCTGCACCACGCTGCCGTTGGACGAGCTACCTTCGATGCGGACAGCGGTGCCGGTGCTGCGAGCAAAAAGGTTGCGATCAGCCAGCGCCGGGCCGCCCGCCGTCAGCGTGCTGCCACTGGCGAGGATGGCGTTGGCCACCGCCGAGGAACTGCCGTCTGCACGAATGCCAAACTGGCAACCGCGAACGCGCAGGCTGCCGACCAGCGCACAATTGCCGGCCTCGTTGGTCTGGGTGGCGATCATCGGTCCAGTCCCGGTCACGAAAGCCATTCCACTGAGATCGACCAGCTCGGTCGTGCAGATCCGCAGTCCGTTGCTCAGGCCGACCGGCCGAAGTTCGATTCGCAGTACGGCGTCGAAGCCCTCGCTGGAAGCGTTCGGGAGCGAACCGGCCTGGGTGTAGCCCTCGATACTGAGTCCGCCGGTGATGCTGGGCAGCAAGGCCACCGGCTGGATGACCTGAGTTGCTGCGCCGCCCGGAATCTGGAAGCGGATGCGATCCGGTCCGGGCTGGGAATTGGCCAGCAACAGGGCTTCGCGCAAGGTGCAGAGGTTGGCATCGCCGACCACGTCGCAGCCGCCATCCACGGTCAACGAATCGACAGCCGTGTCCACGGCGATACCCGGCAGCGGATCGGTGGCCTGCAGGCAAGCCGAGAACTCGCTGGTGCCCTCGCTGGTGGTGGCCGTTGCCGTGATGAACGGCGAGGCCACGAGATCGGCGTCGGTTTCGATGATCAGATCGAAATTTTCGGTGGTGCCGGCGCGACCGAGCACCTGCTCGCCCTCACCGTTGCCGCTGGGATGGCATGTTGCACTGGCATACAGCGTCACCGTCAATTCGCCAGCCGTGGGTGATCCCGGCAGATCAACCTGTCCGATCACGCGCAGCCCGGACACGTTGCGCTCGGCCAGCGACAACACGGGGAAGTTGATGCGTCCGTTCGGGCCGCCATCGGGGTCACCCGGGTCGTTGGGCGTCACGCCATCCTCTCCCAGATCAATTGCGAGCTGTCCGTGCGCCCGGAAACGGTTTTCGGCGAAGCCCATGGCCCGCGCGGTGTCGACAACGACAATGCCGCGATTGTTGAAGGCGAACTGATTGGGGGCATCTGCGGAACCGATCAGCACATTCGCGCTGTCGCCGCTCAGACGGATGGCGGTCGCTATCCCGAAGTTCTGCTGGCCGGTCCTGTCGGTACCGAAGAGATTGCCCTCCACGGTTCTGACCGACTGGATGGACAAGGCTGGAATGGCGTCGATTCCGATGCTGCCTCCGGCAAAGACATTGCGCTCCGCCGGATCGGTGCCGCCGATTTTCAGATTCGCGCCGCCGGCACCGTCAAACTTGATGCTGCGCACATTGGCCGCCAATGTGAGGCCGTCTGCACGCAGGCCGAAAAAGTTTCCGCTGATGGTTCCACCCGAGGTCAGCGGGCACGCCGGGCGATGCATGGAAATGGCCTCTTCGAAACCGGTCAGCGACAAACCGCGGATCACCGGGCTCGGAATGCAGATCTCCAGGCCAATTGGCGAAGCAAGACTGCCGGCGAGACGAATGCGCACGACGGCGTTGCTGGCCGAAGGATCGGTGTTGGGCACCGCCCCGGGCTGTGAGTAGCCATCGATCAGATAATTCTGGGCGATCACCGGCAACGGCGATGCCGGTGTGATCGTGATTTCGCTGGTTCCGGTCAGGGGTGGAATGGCGAACTCGATGGCCTGCTGTCCCGCACCCACGAAGCTGTTGGCGACGTTCATGGCCTCGCGCAGCGAGCAGTGAACGGCGTTGCAAGTGCCATCGTCCACGTCGTCGGCCGAGTTCACCAGCAGGGGCGGTGGATCGAGCGCCAAACACTGCGAGAACTCGCTGGTCCCGACGGCATTGGCCGAACGCACGGTCAGCGTGATGACTGTCTGCGGCGGCAAGGGGTCATTGGTGGTGATAGCGCCGCTGAAAGTCTGTGTGATTTCCCGCAAGCCGCGGGTCATGGAGCCGAGATAGCGTTCACCCTCGCCATTGCCACTGGGATCGCAGGTCGTCGAAGCGAAAGCCTCAATGATGTAGTCGATCGGGTTGGTGTGGCCAACATCCAGGGTTCCGGCCACATTGAGCACGCCGGGCCCGCGCCCGGCGCTCGTGATGACCGGGAAGTTCTGCAGCTGGTTGGGACCGTTGTCGATGTCGTTGGGATCGTTGGGCGTGACGCCGAGCGCACCGAGATCGATGCCGAGGCCATCGTTGTCGTAGATCCGGTTCTGGCTGATGTTGTTGTTGACCCCGCCGAGCAGGTGGATGCCGGTGCCATTGAAGCGAATCAGGTTTTGCTGGATGAAGGCGTTGTTATAGCTGTCGGTGATGCGGATGCCGGTAGCGTTGCCGAAATCCTGCGAACCGCTGCGATCGGTGCCGATCAGGTTGTTCTGGATCGAGACATTGCTGGAATTGCTTCCGCGCAGCTCGATCCCGGACAGTCCATTGGCCGCCAGCAGATTGCGGTCGGCCAGTGCCGCTCCGCCGATCGTGGCTGCCGAGTTGCTCACCCGGATACCCGAGCCGGTGTTGCCTGCCGCACTGCTGCCGCCGCCGTTCGTCCCCAGAAAATTTCCCTGGATCAGCACATTGCTGACGCCGGCCGTACAAGGCGAGTCGCCCACGATCACGCCATGCTGGATAAATCGGGTCACGGCGACGCCGCGGACATTGCTGCCGCTGGCGCAAACTGCCAGGCCATGAGTGGCGGTGGTGGACGACGCTGCACCGTCAATGCGAATGCGCAAGGTCGCGTTCGTTGCCAACTCGCTGTCGTTGACCCGGGTACCCGCCTGGGAGTAGCCGTTGATCGTCAGCGGCTGGGTGATCGGCGGCAGATTGCTCAATGGCTGGATCAGGATGTCGCCGCGCGGTGGAATAGTGAAGATGTCAAAGTTGATGGTATCGGCGGCCGCGGTGGCATTTGCAGCCGTGATCGCCTGACGCAGCGTGCACACGGCCGCACAGCTGGAGCCCGCCGTGTCGGCGCTGCTGGTCACGACGAAGGTGGCAGCCGGGACGGCTGGCGCAGCCAGAATCATGGGGACGACGAGGATCAGGAACTGAAGGAACTGCGTGAGAGCCTTGGGCATGGCGGCGAACCCGTGTGTGCGGTGCGCCCACTGTGCAGCGCTGTCGCGCCGCGCGTTTGCCGCGACGTTGCGGGCCCTTGACCTGGGGTTGCGGCCGGTCAGCCAAGCTCGGCCCGACAGAGTGCACTTGCGGCTTCACCGCCATTCCTGGTGGCCAGTCTCCGCCTGCTGCTGAAGGAGGATTTCGGCGCAACCCCTTTGCACATGGCCAGCGATGATGCCGGCAGGCCGCGTTCGCCCTGCTCTCCTCAGGGCTCACCCCAGACATTCACGCCCGGCAACTGCGCCAGATCGGCGCGGGCCTCGACCACGCAGAATCTCTGCCCGCTGGGGGCCTGCATCACCCACCAGCGACGACCACGGTGCACGCGCCTGGCTCCCAGCCTTTCCAGGCGCAAGACCTCGGCTTCGATGTCGTCGGCCTCGATGTCCAGATGCACCCGGCTTTCGTGCTCGACCTGCTGCACTTCCACACTGAGATCGCGCGCGCTGGCATCGAGTACCTGATAACTGGGGCCATCTTCACCGAGCACACGCATGCCAAGCGCGCTGCTCCAGAACTGAGTGGCTGCCAGCAGATCGTCGGTTCGGCAATCGATGATGAATCCACAAAGGCGGCTGCGATGCATGGGGGGGTCTCGCGCGGTTGCTGGTTGCTGGTTGCTGGTTGCTGGTTGCTGGTTGCTGGTTGTTGGTTGCTGGTTGCTGGTTGCTGGTTGCTGGTTGCTGGTTGCTGGTTGCTGGTTGCTGGCAAGAGCATACGGACCCAGCGGCACTGTGGGAGCGGCTTCAGCCGCGATCGGCGGCTCTCGGCCAGCCGCGGCACTGATCGCGGGCAGAGCCCGGTCCCACAGTTCAGGCGTCCAGACAAGTCTGGACCCACAAGAGCGGGCGTCATCGCGAGCCACCTGTATCGG
This sequence comes from Rhodanobacteraceae bacterium, assembly GCA_024234055.1. Classification (NCBI taxonomy): domain Bacteria; kingdom Pseudomonadati; phylum Pseudomonadota; class Gammaproteobacteria; order Lysobacterales; family Rhodanobacteraceae; species Rhodanobacteraceae bacterium. The sequence goes on along the minus strand of JACKOW010000001.1, from coordinate 29,599 downwards.
CCCGACACTGCGCACGGGCCATGAACCTCCCGGCGTCATTGCGAGCGTAGCGAAGCAATCCAGGGGCGTGCGACGCCACCCTGGATTGCTTCGTCGCTGCGCTCCTCGCAACTCAATGTCACGTAGTCCGCTGACGCGGACAACATGACCTACGACGGCGGGTTCATGGCCCGTGGGCAGTTTCAGGCCGAAACAGGTGACTCGCAATGACGCCGAATGGCCTTTCGCCTTGAACCCCCTTACAGCACCCCGGAGGCCGCCCGCAGGCGCAGGAACTCGCGGCGGGTTTTCGGCCCGTAGCTGAGAAAGCTCGGGTCGGGTGCGTTGCGATCTTCTTCGCGCTGGCGGCTGATGCGATCGCTGGCCAGCAGCGGTCTGAGCACCGCACTGTCGACCTGGTAGACCTTGAGGGCGTTCAGGCCAAAGATCTTCGCGCGAATCTGCGGCGTGATCTCGGGGTAGCCGTAGCGTTCGCGGAACTCGGGCGAGATCTGGAAGGCGCGCATGGCCTGGATCTGGTCCTGCGGGCTGCCGTACCAGATCGAATCGGTGCCCCAGAGGATGTTGTCCGGCCCCAGGTGCACCAGCAACTTGCCCAGGGTGTGCGCGGCGGCGTCCGGATCACGCATCAGAAAGCGCCAGGTGGACCCGAGTTCGGCGTAGACATTGCTGCCATGGCCCAGGCCAGCCTTGCGCACCGAAGTGATCAACTGGTCGACACCATCCATGCGCTTGGGATCGTAGGGCCCTTCGCCGGCGGCGGTGACGAAGCCAGAGTGATAGATCAGGAAGTTCATGTCCGGGCACTGTTTGGCCACGCGCCCGACATCCACACAGGTGCTGTGCGGGTAGGACTGCGGCCCAAAGGGCAGGCCCTTGTGGATGGCGATGTTGTTGACCTCCAGTGCCCGCGCCTTCTCGATCATCGCCAGTCCGACTTCGTCATCGAGGAAATAGCCCTTTCCGTCCGGCCCCCATTGGGTGTAGGTCTTGAAGGCTGCAATCGGGTGCTTCGCGGCAAGCGCTTCCATGGCCACGAGATCGCCGTCCTGATTGGGATTGACCCGGCCATGCAGGAACAATCGATGGGTCCCCTCCATGCGTTCGACGATGGCGGCCGTCGCCGCAGCTTCCTCGATGGTCAGCGGCTCGTCGGCGCGGGTTGACGGCACAAAACTCAGCACCATCAGATCGGTATCCGAATCGATGAAGACATCGCGGATGAAGGGATCCGGGCCCAGACATTGCAAATGATCCAGGTTGCCGGGCAGCGCCGCAGCAGCGCAGCCCTCGGTATCGGCAAAACTGATCGGTTTCACCCCCGGCTTCACCCGGCGCGTCCAGGCCCCGGTGGGATTGACGAAGTGTCCCTGTACATCAAAGATGAATTCCTTGCCCGCCAGGACGCTGGCGGCGGCGTCCTCCTCCAGCGCAGCCTCTCTGGGCAGGGCGTAGAAACCGCCGGTACGTCCGGCCTGGGCATAGCTGCGGTTCATCGCCAGCAGGGTGCTCGCGGCGCCGGCCAGCGACACCAGAAAGCTGCGGCGGTCCTGCCCCAGCCGACGCGCGTGTTCGCTCGCCTGCGAGAGCGCCTGTCGCCTGGCTTCCAGATGCACAGGCTCAAGCGGGATGGGCTCGAACTCGCCGTTGCTGGTGCTGTCGAGCTTGATCGGCAAGCGGATGCCGTCGGGGTCGTGACGATGACGCATGGCTGGATCGGCCCTGGTTGCGGGGATGGCATACAGTAGCGCGCAACGCGCGCTCTTGCCCGAGATCGCGACAGAAGGGAAATCCGGCTATTTCCGCACGCCCTGGCGGTTTCTGCGGGCTAAGATAGACCCATGCACAGTCTGCTGCGGATGCTTGCGCTGCTGGTGTCGCTGCTCACGCCGGCGGCCGCTTCGATGTTGAGCCTGGGCGACGCCTATTTCGAAACCATCGGCGATGCCGACAGCATTCCGGACAACAACGTCACCGCCCTGGTGCAGGATCGGCGTGGTTTCATCTGGATCGGCACGCCCAACGGCCTGATCCGCTTCGACGGCTACCGCTTTGTCCGCTACGCCCGCGACCCGGACAATCCCGAGTCCATCGGAGGCGTGTTCATCCGGGCGCTGCTGGTGGCCTCGGACGGCAGCCTCTGGGTGGGCACCGACGCCGACGGCGTATCGGTCATGGATCCCGCCAGCGGCCGATTCCGGCGATATCGCCATGATCCTGCAGACAGCGGCAGCCTGGCCCACGATCAGGTGCGGGCACTGGCCGAGGATCGACACGGCCAGATCTGGCTGGGCACTCGCGCCGGACTGGAACGCTTCGATCCGGCCCGGGGCGTGTTCGAGCATCACACCCGGGTGCACGGACCGGGTTCCACGGCCAATGACGACCGCATCTTCGCCTTGCTGGTGGACCGGGCCGGCGATCTCTGGATCGGCAGCTGGAACGGGCTCTCGGTGCGCCGCGAGACCTCCGGTGCCTATGTGCGGGTCGGGGCCGACGGCGGACCGGGCAGCGCCCTTGCCGGGCAGTTGATCATGAGTCTGTATCAGCTGCGCGATGGTCGCATCGGGGTCGGCACCGCCCAGGTCGGCAGTCATCTGATCGAACCCGATACGCTGGCAAGTACGGCCATACCGCCAGGGCTGACGCACACACCCAGCAGCAACGACTCGCTGGCCCTGGCCATGATTCAACCGCGCGACGATGAGCTCTGGCTGGGTTCCTTCGGCGGCATCACCGTGGTCGACACCGGCAGCGGCCGGATCCTTCGCCAGATACGCCCCGATCCGTCCATCGGCTCCAGTCTGGCCCATGCCCAGATCCGCTGTTTCCTGGCCGATCAGGCCGGCCAGATCTGGGTGGGTGGATACAGCGGCGGTCTGCAACGACACGACCCGCACAACGACGCGATTCGCATCCTCCATCACAGCCCGGTGCAGCCGGGTTCACTGTCCAGTCCCAGCATCAGCAGCGTGCTGGAGCTGGCCAATGGCGAGATCTGGCTGGGCACGCGCGAGAATGGCATCGACGTGCTCGATCCCGCGCGCGGCATCGTCGCTGGCTATCGCCCCAATCCGGACGATCCGCAGGCGCTGGGCAACGGCATGGTCATCAGTCTGGCACAGACGACTGACGGCGCCATCTACGCCGGCACGCTGGCCGGGCTCTACCGTCACGACCCACAAACTCGCCAATTCACCGCCATCGGCCGCCCGGAAGGATTGAGCGGGACCACGGTACGGGTGCTGATTCCGGAACCCGGCGGCGATCTGTGGGTGGGCAGCAACACCGGACTGGCGCGCTGGCAGTCGCAAGCCCGGCGAGCCGTGGACATTCCCACCGCCGAAGGCCACAACCTGGCCGCGGATGTGAATGCGCTGCAGCTGGAGCCTTCGGGACGCCTGTGGGTGGGCAGCGCCGGCGGTCTGTTTGTGCTTGAAGCGGGCAGCAGCACCTTGCTCGCGGTACACACGAACGACCCTGCCGAAGATCCGACCGCCGACAGCATCGTCGGTCTGCTGCTCGACCGGCAGGGCCAGCTGTGGGTGGATACCTCGGAAGGCCTGTTGCGCCTGCGGAGCTGGGACGGACGGCGCGCCAGCTTCGATGCCGTCAGCACCCGCCTGGGCTTCGGCGGCCGACCCTTCGGTGCCAATCTGCTCGAAGATCGGCGCGGCCGGATCTGGACCCAACGCCATGTGCTCGATCCGGCTAGGGATTCGATCTACGAGCTCAGCCGCGCCGATGGCATGGACATCGGCACCGCATGGTTTAGATCCTATGCCCAGACCCGTGCCGGATTGTTGCTCTTCGGTGGCAGCCAGGGGCTGGCGCTGGTCGATCCCGAACGCTTCGAGGCCTGGGGCTATGAGCCGCCCGTGGTCGCCACCGAAGTCCGGGTGGATGGGCGGCCGCGGGCATCGGCCGACTGGGCCGATGGGCTGTCGATCCCGGCTGCGGCGCGCACCTTCAGCGTCGAGTTTGCAGCGCTCGACTACTCGGCACCACAGCGCATCCACTACGCCTATCAGCTGCGCGGCTTCGATGCCGACTGGATCGAGACCGATGCCGATCGGCGGATCGCCAGTTACAGCAATCTGTGGCCCGGAGACTATGAGTTGCTGATCCGTGGCAGCAATCGCAGCGGCGCCTGGACCGACCAGAAGCTGCGCATCCCCGTCACGGTGCTTCCCGAGTACTGGCAAACGCCCTGGTTCGCCGTGCTCGCCGCACTCGCCCTGGGTGGCATCGGCTATGCCGGCTATAAGCGCCATCTGGCCGGGATTCGTCGGCACGAGCGGGCGCTGGCACACATGGTGACCGAGCGCACGGCCGAACTGAGCGTGGCCAAGGAAAGAGCCGAGCAGACTCTGGAGCAGCTGCGCGGCACCCAGAAACAGCTGGTGGTCGCCGAAAAAATGGCCTCGCTGGGTCAGCTGGTGGCCGGCGTGGCCCACGAGATCAATACGCCGCTGGGTATCGCGCTGACGGCTGCATCGGTGCAGAGCGAGCAACTGGGCTTGCTCAAGCGTCAACTCGCTGCACGCGAGCTCAGGGCCTCCGATCTCGATCAGTATGTTGCCACCGCCAGTCACGCCGCCCATCTGGTCGACGATCATCTGGCGCGCGCCGCGCATCTGGTACGCAGTTTCCGTCAGGTCTCGGTGGACCGCAGCCTGGACGAGCGCCGCCGCTTCGTTCTGCTGGACTATCTGCGTGATCTGGTCGAGAGCCTGGAGGTGGTCTGGAAACGCCGGCCGATCCAGATGACGCTGGACTGCGACGGCGCCCTGGTGTTGGACAGCTACCCTGGCACGCTGGGCCAGATCATCACCACGCTGGCGCAGAACGCGGTACTGCATGCCTATGACCCCGACGTACCCGGCATCCTGCGGCTGCAGGCGCGGGCGCTGGACGCCGAGTCCATCGAGTTGAGCTTTGCCGATGATGGCAAGGGCATTGCATCGGAGGATCTGCCGCGGGTGTTCGAACCCTTCTTCACGACCCGCCGATCCGAGGGCTGTGTGGGGCTCGGCCTGCATGTGGCCTTCAATCAGGTCCATGCGCGACTGGGCGGGCACATCGAGGTCCACAGCAGCCCGGGACTTGGCACCCGATTCCTGATGCGCCTGCCGATCTCGGCGCCGGCCTGAACGCTTGCGGTGGCGGGCGATGCGGCCACAGGCAAGACTTGTTTACGTTGCGGCATACCGTCCATCACCTGGCACCGGCTTGTGCTGGTGTACCCTGCGAAGCCTTCGCTTGCGAGCCCCAGCCAGCCCTGGAGCGCCACCGGTAACCCGATGCGTAGTCTGCTCACGATTGCCCTGTTCTGCCTGTGCTCTCCATCCCACGCCGAAACCTGGCTGCGGGTGGAGCAGCCGACGGCGGCGCTGCGTGCTGATCTGCCCGCAGGCGCCATCGACTACGGCGGCTTCATCTGGATGCCGGTGGTAGAGCGGCCAGACGGCGAACTCGGCGCCCGTGTCAGCCGCGCGACAAGCCCCTTCGATCTGATCATTGATGGCGTGGCGATCGACCCGCGGGACCTGCCGACAGCGTCTGCCGATCCCTGGTGGCAGCACAGCCCCTCGGCGGCGGCGGACTTCCAGCTGCTGCAACTCCATGGCCCACCGCGTAGCGAAGATCTGGAGGCCCTGCGCGCAGCCCAGATCCGGCCAGTTCGCTATCTGGCCCCGTTCAGCTACATCGTCTGGGCCGATCCGGGGCAGCTGAGCGCGCTGGCTGCGCGCAGCACGCTGGCACGCTGGAGCGGTCCGCTGCTGCCGGCACAACGGGTGCCGCCGCAGAGTCGTGATCTGGGATCCGATCCGCTGCCAACGATGGCGCTGATCGATGCCGCCAGCGCCGATGGCGTGCTCGCGGCACTGTCCGATCTGGGCGCCAATCTGGTCCAACGCTCGCCGCTGACGCCGGATCTGACGCTGGTGCAGCTGACATTGAAGGGCGAGCAGTATCTGGCGGCGGCGCAGACGCCTGGCGTCTACACCCTGCAGCACATTGCCGGCGGCGCCGGGCCACGCGGCGAGGTCAGCAATCAATCGATTGTGGGCGGTTACGACGGCAATCCCGGCATCTATCCTGGCTATCTGGATTGGCTGTCACAGAGCGGTGTCACCGGCCTTGGCGTCAAGGTCAGCGTCGTCGACGGAGGATTTCGCAGCTCGCATGGGGATCTGCTGGGCAATGTCGCTCCCTGTCAGGGCACGGCCGGCAGCTGCACCAGCCTCAACGACAACCACGGCACCCATGTCGCCGGTGCCATCGCCGGTACCGGCTTTTCCGGCGTGCTTGATGGCAGCGGCTTCCTGCGCGGCCTGGGCGTAGCCCCGGGCGCGAAGGTAATTCAGCACCGCTACGCCGCGTTTCTGGGGGCCGGACCCGGCGGCATGGCGGCGAACGGCATGATCAACCTGTATCGCGACGTGGCCACCAGTGGCGCGCAGCTGGCGAATAATTCCTGGGGGCTCACAATTACACCGCAGGGCTATGACATCCCGACCATGCAGGTAGACATGATCGCCCGCGATGGCAATGCATCGATGTCGGGCAACCAGCAGATCCTGCCGGTGTGGTCGATCATGAACGGCTTTGGTGAGCGCGGCACCGGCATCTGCGCGCCGAGTTCGCTGGGCTCGCCCGATGAGGCCAAGAACCTGCTGTCGGTGGGCTCCACGCAGCTGCTGTCGGCGAGCGCCGGGCAGATCGACGCGCTCTTCGACCTCTCGATCAACAGCGGCCACGGACCGGCCTGCGATGGCCGCCGCGTGCCGAATCTGGTGGCGCCGGGTTGCTACACCGACAGCACCAACGGCACCGGCAACAGCGACTACACCCTGATGTGCGGCACCAGCATGGCCTCGGCGATGGTGTCGGGTGCCGCGGCGCTGTACTTCGAGCAATATCGCCAGCACCACGGGCAGTATCCGAGCCCGGCGCTGGTCAAGGCTGCATTCACCGCGGCGGCCACCAATCTGGTCGGTCGCCTCGATGCCGATGCCCGGCCCATGCCGCAGCGCCCCAACCGCTTTGCCGGTTGGGGCCGACTGGATCTGGATGCCGTGATCAATCCGGGAGTGTCTGTCTGGCAGCTCGACCAGACCGAAGTGCTGGATCACAGCGGCGCGCGCTGGGATGCCTATCTGCGCCCGGCCGATCCCGACCAGCCGGTGCGCATGATGCTGGCCTGGACCGACGCCGCCGGCCCCGGCCTTGGCGGCACCACGCCGTCCTGGACCAATGATCTGGACCTGCAGGTGCGGCTGGGCGAGGACACCTATCTCGGAAATGTGTTTGACGCGGGCGATGGTTATTCGGTGGTCGGTGGTGTGGCCGACGACAAGAACAATCTGGAGGGCGTGTTCCTGGCCCCGGCCGAGCACGCCGGCGGCGAATTCCGCGTGCGCGTGCTGGCCGCGGTGATTGCCGCCGACGCCCTGAACCCGTGGGAACCGGCCATCCCGCGGCAGGACTTTGCCCTGATCTGCTACAACTGCGAGCCCGGAACACCGCCGCCGGAGATCTTTGCCGACGGCTTTGAGGAAGAGCTGCCACCAGCGCTCGGGCATTGATGCCCTCGCATGTGCGCGACATCCGCCGCGCCCACGAGCACTGACCCTGCCGGGGAGCCGCGGCGCGGCACCCTCGTATCGCTGACGCAATCCAACCAGGCTCGACTCGCGCTCTTGATCCCGCGTGCCCTCTCGCCCTCTCGCCCTCCTGCCCTCGTCATCCGCCGCGGTGCTCGCCGCCCTTGAGGGTGTCGAGCTGGGTTTCCGGGGCCGGCTGGCAGCCATATTCCTTGATCAGCACATTGTCGGTGGCGTCGGCCTTGGCAATGAACTGGCGCACGCGTTCGGCCAGGTGCTCGTGCTCTTCGGGCAGGAAGACGTCGGAGATGTGCACCACCAGATTCAGGCGGATGGTGCTGCCGACCAGATCGAAGGCATAGGGCTGGTGTTCGGCGGAGAGCAGGTACTGGAACAGCTCGTTGAGCCCACGCGCACCAGTCTGGGCCATCGGCGAGGAGAAATTCAGATGCTCGGAGCAGCAGCACCAGATCTTGATCGGGGCGCTGCCGATATGGAACGACCAGTTGTGGCTGCCATGCCGCGCCAGCACCGGGTTGATCTGCGCCTTGCGCAGTGACATCTCGACGAATTCCGCCAGCGGATGCGCTTCGGGGGCCTCGAAGTACTCGCCGAAGTCATGGTGCGTTTCCAGATCGGAGCCGCAGCTGGGGCAATAACGCACGGCCTGATCGATCAGCTCTTCGCAGGTCGGGCAATTGACCCCGAAATCCACGGTCTGGGCCCGGAACTCGTCGATGAATCGACGCACATCGGCAATCGGGATGCCGAAACCGACCGAGTCGGCGGCGTTCAACTTGCAGGTGGTGACGGCGATGATGCGGCGATGATCGTCCAGCATCGGCCCACCGGAGTTGCCCGGATTGATCGCCGCATCGGTCTGCAGGAAATACTGCTCGTCGAGCAGCTGCCGCGCGTGCGAGATCACGCCTTCGGTCAGCGACAAGGGCAGGCCCACCGGAAACCCGAGGATGTGCACGGCCTGCTTGGGTCGCAACTGCTCGCCGTCGCTGAGTTCCAGCACCTCGCCGCTGACCGGGCGCGAGAGCTCGACGATGGCCAGATCCCGATGCGGATGAACCCGGCGCACGCGGCCGATGATGCGGCTGCGATCGCGCATCTCGATGGCCACCTCGCGGTAGGGCTGAACCACATGGCAATTGGTCACCAGATGGGTGGCATCGATCAGAAAACCTGATCCGGTGCCGGTGCCGGTGTAGACCTGATAGACACCGAGGCTGTCGATGTCATCCAGTGTGTTCAGGCCGGGCGCGGCTGCGTTGACTTCAGGATTCATATGCAGCACTCCCCGGGCCGTAGCCTGGCTCTTCGTCTTCACGATCATGTTCGCCGTGGCTGCCGAAGATGCGGGCGGTCTGGTTGGCGTGGTTCCAGAGCACGTCGGCGGCTTCGCGCCAGGGCTTGCCCGACACCAGATCCAGACCCGTGCGCAAGGCGGTTTCCACTTCCGCCGGCCAGGAATGTTCGGCCAGCAGATAAAGGTAGTCGGCGATCAGTTCCAGCGCCGCTTCCAGCGAACGCCCGGTGGCGCGCAGTTCGCCGGTGGTCTGCATGCGCTGTCCGGCGCCGAGCATGGAGGTCAGCAGTGAAGGTGTGCCCTCGTAGAGCGGATTCATCGCGAACTCGGCATGGCCCAGGCATTGCCGCAGCTCGGCTTCGCCGACCTGGCGCATTTCCTTGATGGCCTTGGCCAGGGCGCTGTCGCGCTTGTTCGGATTCTCGTCCTTGTCGGTGAAATCATCGGCACTCTCGTTCAGGCGAGCGCGCACACTGCCGAACAAGGGCAGGGTGTAGCGCACCTGATTGGCCGCATAGGAACCCAGGGCATCGAGAAAACGCACCGAGCGCCGCCGCCGCGATTCCACCATCAGCTCGTCCACCGCCGCCCAGTGCGAATTCCAGATCTCCAGCGCCCGGGCCATCTCGTCGGCACCCAGTTCTGCAACCGGCTCGCGGTCGAGCGGATCCAGACCGAAGCGCTCCTGCAGCCAGCCATCATTGCTGTCCGATTCCATCGGCAGGCGTTGCAGCACTTCGGCCAGCTTGGCCGGATGCAGCAGCGACAGACGATCGCTGAATTCCAGGGTCAATTCGGCGCCCCGCAGTCGCGGTTGAAACAATTGTCCGGTGGCGCTCAATCGGGTGAGCACGTAGCGCAGCGCCGCGGTCGACTGCGAATCCTCACGCAAGGCCGCCAGCGCCGTGCTCAGGCGCAATATCCCGTGGTCGATCGTCAGACGCACCCGCGCCGAGCCCTGGACGAAACACAAGGGCTGCAACGACAAATCTGGCAGTTCCACCCTGGGCAGCAGATAGCGCAGGGTTTCGCTGACCGATTCCAGGTACTGACCAGCCTCGAAGGCCTCGATGGCGCGATCCCGGCGCGCGTAGTCGCGCGGCGCGATCGCCAGCCGGCGACGGATCGGTTCGGGGCAAAGCAATGAAACGATGGGCATGACCACACTCACAACGGTGAGCGCGGAGTCTTGCAGCGCGCCCCCGCAGGCGCAAGCGTCACCGTCGGTATCGAGCGCGCCCGTTCATGCGCGGCCACGGCCTTGTGCTCAGGCGATCACCACCCGACCACGGCCCTCGCGCTTGGCCTGGTAGCAGGCCTCGTCAACCACCCGCAACTGGTAACTCTCGTCGCCCTTCTCCGGATGCAGTCTGGCCACGCCGATACTGACCCCGAGCGGCTGGCCGAACTCGGTCGCCAGGCGGGCGAAGCCGGCCAGGATCAGATCGGCATAGTCGGTGAGGGCCTCGGCCTCGGGTTCGCGCACCAGGGCACAGAACTCGTCGCCTCCAACCCGCGCCAGGGTCTCGGTGGGCAAGCCACTCTGGCGCAGAAACTCTGCCACCTTGATCAGCACCTGATCGCCGACGGCATGACCGGAGCGGTCGTTGACCTGCTTGAAATGGTCGAGATCCAGCTGTAACAGCCACCAGGGGCTGCCGGATTCCCGCGCCTGTGCCAAAGTCTTGCTCAGGACCTCGCCAAAAGCGCGGCGATTGAGCAGACCCGTCAGCGAGTCAGTACGGGCCAGACGCTCCAGCTCACGCGTCAGTCGCCAGTTCTCGGTGATGTCGGTGACCGCACCGCGATAGCCGAGCAGGCGGCCATTGTCATCGCGAAACGCGCGCCCGACATGGCGGAACATCGTGACCTTGCCGGACTCATCGTGCCAGGCCATGAGTTCGTCAGAGAATGGCTCGCCGCGCGCCATCTTGCCGTCGATCTCGCGCAGGCGAGGGCTGTCGGGATGGCGCTGGCGCACGAAGGCCAGAGGATGCTGCCCCAGCAGTTGTTCCGGACGCAGGCCGGTGTGCTCAGTGAGCGTCGGTGAGACATAGACCATGCGCAACTGGGCATCGGTTTCCCAGAACCAGTCCGCGGCGATCTCGGAAAAATCGGCAAAGCGGCGCTGATCGAACTGCGCCCGCTCCATGGCATCCATCTCGCGCTGCCGAGTGGCGCCCAGATCCGCGAACACACTGTCGAGCAACCAGCGCAACAGGACGGACATGCCGAGCAGGCAAAAGGCCAGTATCACAGGCACCCGACCCACCGATGCCCGTGCCCAGGCCGAATCGATATTGATCCACCATGGCCCGGGCAATTCGCGCAACACGTTGCCGATCACCAGGATCAGCACCACCACCAGCCCCCAGAACAGGATCTGGCGCAGCGTCGACACCAGCGAGCTGATCAGCAGCAGGGCCGGCAGCGCCATGACGATGCCGATGCTGTGACCACCGGAAGCCAGATGAATGAATCCGGTCAGAAAGAACATGTTGGCGATGAACACCTGCGACCAGAAGTCGACATCGCCGTCGCGGCGCAATCGCCAGACCGGCCAGATCGGCATCAGCGCCCCGATGGCGAGCAGGGTGGCGATCAGAAAATGGCCGGCGAAGAGCTCAGACAGCGCAAAGACGATGCTGGCACCAGCCTGCATCGCCACCAGGGCAAGGACGAAACTGCCGCGCATCCGCCGCCGCAGATCGTTGTGCGGGAAGGTCTGTCCCGGCAGGAAATCGTCGATCCATGCGACCAGCGTCTTGATCGCGCGCTCCCGCATTCTTTGCCCCGCTATCCGGATCAGAAGGGCGCAGTCTAAGGGCGATCGCCCCCCGCCACGGTCAACAATGAACAAGAGAATGAATTACTTGTGACCTTCCTGTGTCAGGCGGTCGACATAACGAGCCAGTAGATCGACTTCGATATTCACCGCGGAGCCCACCGCCAGCACGCCGAAAGTGGTATGGCTGAGCGTGTGTGGAATCAGGTTGACGCCGAAGCCTTCCTCGTACAGCTCGTTGACGGTCAGGCTGACGCCATTGACCGCAATCGAGCCCTTGCTGGCCACGAATCGGCGCAAATCGGGTGGAATCTCGAACACCCAGCGCTGCGAGCGTGCCTCGTCGGTGATCGAGCGCACGTGCCCGACGCCATCGACATGGCCGCTGACGAAATGCCCGCCCAGCGGCGTTGCCAGCGTCAGCGAGCGCTCCAGGTTGACCGCATCGCCGCGGCGGCAGGCCCCCAGCGTCGTGTGCTCCAGGGTTTCCACCGAGACGTCGGCGGCAAAGCTGTCTGCCGCCAGATCCAGCGCGGTCAGGCAAACGCCGGAGACGGCGATGCTGTCACCCTCGCTGACGCCGTCGAGGCTCAGACTGCCGCTGCCGATGCGCAGCCGGACATCTCCGCCGCGGGTCTCGACCGACTGTATGTGCCCTATCGCCTGGATCAATCCGGTGAACATGCTGCATCTACCTCAAGTCTGTGTTTGCAGGGGATCAGCGGCCGGGAGCCCGCACCGGATCGGTCCACGACCAGGTGGGCGCAGCTGGCGGCGGCCGCAGGATCAAGCGCAGATCCGGGCCGACCGGATCGATCGAATGCCAGGACCAGCGGCTGAGTTCATCCAGCCCGGCAGGCTCGCGCATCTGCAAGGCGGGCCGCGCCGCGTGCCCAAGGAAGGCCGGCGCGAGGTACCAGATCAGCTCATCGACCAGCCCCGATTCGATCACCGCACCCGCCAGCCTGGGCCCGGCCTCCACCAGCAGCTCGTTGTGGCCGCGCTGAGCCAACGCGAACACCAGCCTGGACCAGTGCAGGGCACCGTCGTGCAGCGGCACCGTGATCTGCTCCACCCGGCCCGCCAGATCGGCACGGTCGGGCGCAACAGGCCCGGTGACCACGAGGATCGGCCCGGGCTCGTCGAGCATTCGTGAGCGGGCTGGCAGGCGAAAGTGGCTGTCGAGCACGATCCGTTCGGGTGTGCCGTGCTCGCGGGCATCGGGCAGGCGCACGGTCAAACGCGGGTCGTCGGCCAGCACGCTGCCGATGCCGGTGACGATGGCGCTGGAACAAGCCCGCCAGTGCTGCACATCCGCCCGCGCCTGCGCCGAGGTGATCCACTGGCTGCGACCGTCAGCAAGGGCGCAGCGGCCATCCAGACTGACCCCGAGCTTGACCCGGATCCAAGGCCGCTGGCGAGTCTGCCGGGAAATGAATCCGGCGTTGAGTTCGGCCGCAGCAGCGGCTTCCACGCCCACGTCAACGGCGATGCCGGCGGCGCGCAGTCGCGCCAGTCCGGCGCCGGCCACTTGCGGAAAGGGGTCTTCCATCGCCACCACCACGCGTGCCACCCCGGCCGCGATCAGCGCATCAGCGCAGGGCGGCGTGCGCCCATGATGCGCGCAGGGTTCGAGGGTGACGTAGGCGGTAGCGCCCCGGGCCAGCTCACCGGCCTGCGCCAGCGCGTGCACTTCGGCATGGGCCTCGCCGGCACGGCGGTGCCAGCCGGAGCCCACGACTTCGCCGGCGCGCACCAACACACAACCCACCCGTGGATTCGGGTGAGTGGTGTAGAGCCCGCGGCGCGCCAACTCCAGGGCCTGGCGCATGAAGTGCAGATCAGCCCAAATGCCGTCCGTTGATGGTCCAGGCGGCGTCGTCGATCCCGGTGAGCTCTGCGAGCTCACTGGCCAGCTTGACCAGACGGCGGCCGTCGGCGAGCCGCACCCAGTAGACACGCTCGCGTGCACCCACCTGGGTGGCGATGACCTGGGCCATCCAGCCCTGGCCCTCGCCCGCGATGACTGCCAGTTGCTGTCCCGGTTGCGGCTGCCAGCGCGAATCCGACCGCTTGGCAATCGGTGTGCTGTCGCTGCACTCGTGCTTGAAGTTGCTCATCGACCAGGAACACCCGGCGCAACGATTGCGCCGTCATACCCAATAGATGTCGCTGGTGTCCGGGATGTCTCATCACGCCTCCGTGACAAAGGGTGAAAATCGCACGCGTTCAGCTCTTCTTCCCGGTCGGAAGCAACTCGTCCAGCAAGGGCAACTGCTGCGCGCTGAGCCCCGGCAACTCCTTTTCCAGGCGCTCGACTTCCTCGCGAAAGGCCTGTACATCCTCAAAGCGGCGATAGACCGAGGCAAAGCGCACATAGGCCACCTGATCGATGCGCTTGAGTTCCTCCATCATCCATTCGCCCACGGTGCCGGCCGGGATTTCACGCTCGCCACTGGTGCGCAGCTTGCGCATCAGCACGTCGATGACGCGATCAATGTCCTCAAGGGACACCGGCCGCTTCTCGAAAGCCCGTGCCAGCCCACCGCGCAGCTTCTGCTCGTTGAAGGGCTCGCGCCGACCATCGCGCTTGACGATCTGCGGCAACTTGATCTCGGCCGTCTCATAGGTGGAAAAGCGCGCACTGCACTCCGGACACTCGCGGCGCCGACGCACTTGCATCCCGTCCTCGGTCACCCGCGAGTCAACCACCCGGGTGTCTTCATGACTGCAGAAGGGGCAGCGCATGTCAGGGCGTTTCAGCAGGGCGAGTCGAACGCCCTTCGAAGTTTTGACGTGAAGCCGGGTAAAACGTAAAACGTGAAACGTCAATTGGGCAAGCGCGGCGCTTGGCGCGGCTTGTCGCGACGGAGTTACAGACTTGCGGAGTCAAATTGACGTTTTCCATTTTACGTTTTATCGCTGCTTCACCCATACACCGGAAACCGCCGGCACTGCTCGGTCACGGCGGCGCGCACGCGGGCAATCACGGCTTCGTCGGTGGGGGCGTCGAGGATGTCGGCGATCCAGCCGGCCAGAATGCGGGCTTCGTGCTCGTCGTAGCCGCGGGTGGTGATGGCGGGGGTACCCAGGCGCAGGCCGGAGGTGATGAAGGGCGAGCGCGGGTCACCCGGGACCGCGTTCTTGTTGACCGTGATGTGGGCTGCGCCCAGCGCCGCCTCTGCATCCTTGCCGGTCAGTTCCTTGCCGACCAGACTGAGCAGGAACAGATGGTTCTCGGTGCCGCTGGAAACAATCTTGTAGCCGCGCCCGATCAGGACCTCGGCCATGGCCTTGGCGTTGACCACGACCTGAGTCTGGTAGGCCTTGAACTCGGGCTGCAGGGCTTCGAGGAAAGCCACGGCCTTGGCCGCGATCACATGCATCAATGGACCGCCTTGTGTGCCCGGAAACACCATCGACTGCAGCTTCTTTTCGATCTCCGGGTTGGCCTTGGCCAGAATCACGCCGCCGCGCGGGCCACGCAGGGTCTTGTGGGTGGTGCTGGTGACCACGTCGGCGTGTGGAATCGGACTCGGATAGACGCCAGCGGCCACCAGTCCGGCAATGTGGGCCATATCGACCACGAACAGGGCATCCACCGACTTGGCGATCGCCGCCATGCGCGCCCAGTCGACCACCTGGGAGTAGGCCGAAAAGCCACCGATCAGCATCTTCGGCTTGTGTTCCTGCGCCAACCGTTCCATCTCGACGTAGTCGATCTGCTCGCTGACCGGATCCAGGCCGTACTGGACGGCGTTGAAGAGCTTGCCGGAAAAATTGACCTTGGCCCCATGGGTCAGGTGACCGCCGTGCGCCAGACTCATGCCGAGGATGGTGTCGCCAGGATTGAGCAGGGCCAGAAAGACCGCGGCATTGGCCTGTGAACCGGCATGTGGCTGCACATTGGCGTAGTCACACCCGAACAGCTGTTTGGCGCGTTCGATGGCCAGGCGCTCGGCTACGTCCACGTACTCGCAGCCCCCGTAATAACGCTTGCCCGGGTAGCCTTCGGCGTACTTGTTGGTCAGCACCGAGCCCTGTGCCTCCAGCACCCGCGGGCTGGCATAGTTCTCCGACGCGATCAGTTCGACATGATCTTCCTGGCGCTGACGTTCGGCCACCATCGAGGCGGCAAGTTCGGGATCCAGATCGGCAATGGTCATCGAGCGCGAGAACATGGCGGCAGGCCGTCCAAAAGTCGGGGGCCCAGAGCATAACGGCGCTGACGCCTGTAATGCGAAAAGCCGGCGGGCAGGCTGATGGCAAAGTACCCGCACAGGCCGAATGCGCCGCTGCTCTGCATTCTCCGCTTCTTGCGTGAACGCGGCCCCCTCCCTGACTTCTGTCCGTTTACAGGGCCGAGAGCAGGATGCAAACTTCACCTTCTGTTAACTTTTTGTCGGGAGTCTACGCATGCGCCTTACACGACTTTGCCTGGCCCTGGCCGCGAGCCTGCTGGCCAGCCAAGCCCCGGCCATCACCTCGGACGAGGTCAATGCCGGTATCCAGTTCAATTTTGCCAATCCGGGTGCCCGCGCGCTGGGCATGGGCGGCGCCTTCCTCGGCCTCGCCGATGACGCCACGGCCGCCTACACCAATCCGGCCGGATTGACGATTCTGGCGGCGTCAGAGATTGCCGTCGAATACCGCCACACCGATTTCAGCACGCCTTTCAGTTCAGGCGGCAGTTTCCGCACGACGCCCTTCGACGGCAGCGATCTGGGCAGCGCGAGCGCCGACAGCAACAACGACTCGCTCTCCTTCCTGTCCTATACCTACGCCGGCGACGGCTGGGCACTGGCCGCCTACCGGCATCAGCCGCTGGCCTTCGATCTGCAATATCTGCAGAACGACATCGCCGTACTGGATTCGGGCGGCACCCAGATCGCCAATCTGCCGACCAAGGCCACCCGGCTGGAGAGCGATCTGGTCAATTACGGCGTGACCGGCGCCTATCGCTTCAACGAGCACCTCTCGATGGGTATCGGCCTGGTCTATTCGCAGTTCGATCTGAAGTCCGACACCATCCGAGCCGGACAGAACATCCAGCTGCAGCGCGGCGATGACTCGGACATCACCTACACCGTCGGCGCACTGTGGACGGTCAACGATCGCTGGTCGGTGGGCGCCGCCTATCGCCGCGGCGGCAGCTTCAAGTATCGCGCCGGCAACTTCGATACCAACGGCAATCCACTGATCGTGGTCGATACCGGCTTTGACGTGCCGCATGTCTTCGGCCTGGGCGTCAGTTGGCGGCCGACCGACAACTTCGCGCTGGCGCTGGACGTCAACCGGGTGTCCTACAGCCGGCTGACCGACAGTTATGACGACATCTTCAATTCCGCCACGGTATTGAAGTCCAGCGACGGCACCGAGGTCCGCCTCGGTGGTGAATACGTATTCACGCAGTTCGCCACTCCCTTCTCGCTACGCGGCGGGCTCTGGCGGGAACCGGATCACGCGCTGGTAGCTACCGGTCCGTTGGATGACCCCAATGTCGATGTGGATCGCGCCTTCTTCCGCAGCGGCAGCGACGAGATGCACTACACGCTGGGCCTGGGCTGGGCCTTTCCGCGCTTCCAGATCGATCTGGCCGCCGACTGGTCCGACAATGTAGACAGCTACTCCGCTTCGGGCGTCGTGCGCTTCTGAACCCTTCATGCCGGGGCGCGGCGATCGCGTCTCGGCACGATCGCCTCGTGCCCGCATTGTCGATCGGGGGGCCGCGCCGACTCCAAAGTCGGGCGCCGGCTCCTGTATTGTCGAGCCCAGCTGCAAGCGCCGTCGGGAGAGCACATGGCCACCATCGAAGCCAAAGTACCGGATATCGGTAACTATCAAGACGTTCCTGTGATCGAGCTGCTGGTGAAGGCCGGCGACGTGGTCAAACTCGACCAGGGCTTGATCTCCCTGGAGTCGGACAAGGCGACGATGGAGGTGCCCTCGCCCGCCGCCGGCAAGATCATCGAGCTCAAGGTCAAGGTCGACGACACCTTGTCGGAAGGTGATCTGGTGGCATTGATCGAAACCGAAGCCAGCGAATCGGAGACGTCCGACACGTCCGCAGGCAAGTCGCCAGACAGGCCTGCGGTCAAGACCGCAGACCAGCCCGACAATTCCGCCGACAAGTCCTCGGCTGCGGATGCGGGCCCGGCTCCGAAACCGACACCCGATGCATCGCCCGTCCCCGCCTCATCGCGGGCACCGGCCCCTGCTGCCAGATCCGCCTTTGAAGCGGCCGCGGTGAGCGCCTCGGCGAGCGAACTGCCGCCGGCCGAGCGCCCCCATGCCAGTCCGGGTGTACGCCTGTTTGCGCGCGAACTCGGGGTCGATCTGACCCGGGTCAGCGGCAGCGGCCGCAAGGGTCGGATCACGCGCGAAGACGTGCAGGCCTATGTGAAGGCGGCGCTGGCGGCGCCAGCCAGCGCGCCGGCGCGCGCCAGTGCCGGCAACGGACTCAATCTGCTGCCCTGGCCGCAGGTGGATTTCTCCAAGTTCGGGCCTGTGGAAACCCAGGCGCTGTCTCGGATCAAGAAGATTTCCGGGGCCAATCTGGCCCGCAACTGGGCCATGATTCCGCACGTCACCCAGTTTGACGAAGCTGACATCACCGAGATGGAGGCGTTCCGCAAGCGTCTGGCGGAGGAAAACAAGGAGCTCAAGGTCACGCCCCTGGTGTTCCTGATCAAGGCTGTCGTGGCCGCGCTGAAGCGCTTCCCGAGTTTCAATGCCTCGCTCGATGCCAGCGGCGAGAACCTGGTGCTCAAGCAGTATTTCCACATCGGCATTGCCGTCGACACCCCCGATGGCCTGGTGGTGCCGGTGATCCGCGACTGTGACCAGAAGGGCCTGGTCGAACTGGCCAAGGACCTGGGCGTGATGTCGGCCAAGGCGCGCGAGCGCAAGATGGGCCCGGCCGACATGCAGGGAGGGTGCTTTTCGATCAGTTCCCTGGGCGGCATCGGCGGCAGCGCGTTCACACCGATCATCAATGCGCCGGAAGTGGCCATCCTCGGCGTCAGCAAGAGCACTACCAAACCGGTCTGGAACGGCAAGGACTTCAGCCCACGGCTGATGCTGCCGCTGTCCTTGAGCTACGACCACCGCGTCATCGACGGCGCCGAAGCCGCGCGCTTCACGAGCTATCTGGCACAACAGCTGGGTGATATTCGGAGGTTGTTGCTGTGACGAAGAGCGGGACACGAGACACGGGGCACGGGGCACGGGAAAGACTCAAGGCCCGCGGCTTGTTGCGCGCACTCCAGTCCGAGGCTATCGCTGGCGGTCTTCTTGCGCCCGTGCCCCCTGCCCCCTGCCCCGTGCCCCGCTTTCGCTGATTCCCCATGGACTCCCGCCAACAAGACATCGTCGATGAATTCGCCCTGTTCGGTGACTGGTCCGAGCGCTACCAGTATCTGATCGATCTCGGCAAGCAGCTGCCGGAGTACCCGGAGGCGGACCGCACCGAGCATTGGCGGGTGCTGGGTTGCCAGTCCATGGTGTGGCTCAAACCGGAGGGTTCGGCCGATCAGCTGAACTTTGTCGCGACCAGTGATTCGGCCATTGTCCGCGGCCTGATCGCACTGGTTCTGCGCGTCTATTCCGGGCGCAGCGCCAGGGAGATCGCCGATACCGAGCCCGAGTTCGTGGAAGGTATTGGCTTGTCCGGACACCTGTCTCCGACTCGAAAGAATGGCCTGGCTGCGATGCTGGCCAGGATTCGCGAGTACGCCCGCGCCACTTTGAGCTGAGCCCCTCCCGTGCCAATGCTGCTGGCCGAAGATCTGCTGATCCTGACCATCGATCCGGTTGGCGGCCTGGTGGGCGATGGCAAGCATGCGACCAGTCGAGATTCACTGGCGCGGGCGCTGCTGCTCGACTTGATCGTGCGCGGCGCGGTGGTACTGGACGATGGCGACTTTCGAATGGTGGACCCGCTGCCACAATCGCATCGCCTGCTGACTGAGGCTGCGCATGCCCTGGGGGATGCCCGACTGGCGCCGGAGAAAGCGGTGGCGCGGCTGCGACGTCGGATGTGGTCCGTGCGCGGCGATCTGCTCGACGGCTTCGAGCGCCTGGGAATCGTGCATCGACTGTCGGGCGGCCTGTTCGGGCGTTTTGGTGGTACACGCTACGCGCTGCAGTCCACCCAGACCCGTGGCGAACGCCTGACCCGCCTCAAGCGCGGATACGAAGCCTTCAGCCTGCAGGACATGTCCGCTGTCGCGCTGGCCCTGCTGGCCGAAGTGCTTGGCCTGAGCCCATATTTCCTGGGCCCGGAACAACGTTTGAAAATGCGTTCCTGGCTCCGAAAGGCGGTGTCGCCCGTGGCTGAGGACACGCGGGAATTGGCGACCAGACGGGAACAACTGGCGGCGATGCTGAAGGTTCTGCCGCTGGAGTGAGCGCAACGCGAGCGTGCACCCCATGCCACTGAAGCAAAGATCGGGCGCCGCGCCCCTTGCAAGCACAGGCGCCCGTCACGGCCCACCGCAGCAATCAGTCGCCCATCTGCCGCTGACGGTGTTCCCAGCGTTCCTGGGCATCCAGACACAGCGTGGCGATCGGACGAGCCTCTAGCCGTTCCAGGCCGATTTCCTCGTCGGTTTCCTCGCAATAGCCGTAGCGCCCATCGTCGATGCGCTTGATGGCCTTGTCGATCTTGCCGATCAACTTGCGGTAGCGATCGCGGGTGCGCAATTCCAGGGAATTCTCGGTTTCACGGGTAGCCCGCTCGGCCTCGTCACCGACATCTCGGACTTCGTCGCGCAGATTCTCGATGGTCTGCTGCGACTCCTCGATCAATTCATGCCGCCAGATCGAAAGCTTGCGACGGAAATACTCCAGGTGCTCCGGGGACATGTACTCTTCGGAACTGCTCGGGCGATAACCCGGCGGCAATTCGAGCTTGGGCACATAACCCTTGGGCAGGGTCTGGTCTGCTGCGCTCACCCATTCGGGCAAGCTCTTGTTCTGTTTCGATTTTGCGGCCTTTACAGCAGCAACGCTGGGCTTGGCTGCCTTGGGTTTCGCCTTGGTGGTCGCCATTTTCCTATGTCTCTCCTCTACTTCGGATCGCGCCGATCACAGTAGCCGCCGACCGGGGCGCCGGAAAGCAAGCCGAGCTATATAACCCAAGCCCATGACAGCGGCAAGCGCAAACGGTCAAATTGGGCATGTCGGGTCGAAATTGACGGGGCGTCTAGCGCGCAGGTGTGAGAAATGCGGGCTAGCACTGGCGTCGCTGGCTCGAACGCTGTCGCCGAAAATACCGACTTCAGCCGCGGCGAGCGCCGCGACACCAGGAATCAGGGATGAGGGAGCAGCAACAGGGTCTGGCGGATGGAGGGATCCGCAAGGGAACGCACTGGCAGTGCTTACCCATCGCGCCCGCTGCGGCGGCAGGGCGTGGTGCGATTGCCGCGGCCACGCCCGGACAAGAACGGCCGATTCAGCCTCAGCGGAAGGATCCCGGCAGGAACGAGTGCCACTGCAGGCTTTGCTCGGCGGAAACATCACCGCCTGAACTGCCGATCCCACGTTCCGACGGTGCCACCATTTCGGCCAGGTTCGGAATACAGTCGGCATCGCCCGGAGACTGCGCCTGACTGAAGACGCCCACCACGCCGAGCACGGCGTAGACCGCCAGTACCAGAATGCTGAAGCGCATGCGTTTGGAGTTCATGATCCACCTCTTCGAGCCTCGTGCTCGGGTACGTTCGAGCACAATTCGTGCCAGACGCAAGAATGATCCCCAAGCCGTGGAGAATGCGTCGTCACGCCCTGAAATGCCCCGTTGGCGCGCCGAAGTGTAGCCGGCGCAACAAGACGCGTCCGCTGGCGTACACCGAGGTGTCCGGTGGCGGACACGCTGCAGCGCAGCACGACCACGGCGCCTGCGCCCCTTATGCTCGGCAGTCTATGCAAGCAATCATCGAATGGCCCACTTCAAAGGCGCTGGATCGGCTCAGCGGCGCCGGCCTCAAGGGCGCGCTCATTGCCGGCGCCGGTCGGGTGCTGTCCAAGCGCGACGACCTCAACCGCATCAACGTGTTCCCGGTGCCCGACGGCGATACCGGCACCAATCTCGCCTTCACCATGGTCGCCGTGCTGAAGACCGTGCGCCGGCTGCGCGGCGCGGACGTCAGCACGGTACTGGGCGGCGTTGCCCGCGAAGCCATCGACGGTGCCCGCGGCAATTCCGGCGCCATACTGGCCCAGTTCTTTCAAGGACTTGCAGACGGCCTTGGGCGCTGCCGGGATGCCGGCGCGGCCGATCTGGCGGGGGCCGCCAACAACGCGGCACTGGCGGCCCGTGCCTGTCTGGCGGAGCCGCGCGAAGGCACGATGCTGAGCGTCATTACCGATTTCGCCAGCGAACTCAAGCGTCAGGTCGAGTTGGGCGTGGCCGATCTGGCGCTGATGTTCAGACATGCACTTGAGCGAGCTCGCCAATCTTTGGCGAATACGCCCAATCAGTTGCCGGTGCTGCGCGCCGCTGGGGTGGTCGATGCCGGCGCCGCCGGCTTCGTCGATTTCCTCGAAGGCGTTCAGGACTTCATCGAGCGCGGCCGCAGCGCGCTGCGAGTGGCCCCCGACGCCCGCGAGCATGATGGCTGCGTGCACGACGAAGTGCATCTGGAGGCGGTCGAATGCGCCAGTCAGTACCGCTATTGCACCGAATGCGTGCTCACCGGCAGCGATCTGGATCTGACCCGGGTTCGCGGGGCCTTGACGCAACTGGCCCTGGACTCCCTGGTGGTCGCCGGAGGCCGCGAGCGGGTGCGGGTGCATGCGCACATTGATCGCCCCAACCAGCTGTTCGAGATGCTCTCGGGCCTCGGCACCGTGGCCCAGCGCAAGGCCGACGACATGCAGGCGCAGGCCCGGATGCGGGCGGCACCCTTCCAGCGCGTGCGCATCGTCACCGATTCCGCCGGCGACGTGCCGGCGGTCGAGGCTGAACGTCTGGGCATCACCATCGTTCCGGTTCGAGTGAACTTCGGCGATGACGACTATCTGGATCGCATCACGCTGTCGCCGCGCGAACTCTACGCCCGACTGCGCCAGAACCCGAAGCCACCACAAACCTCACAGCCACCGCCCGGCGATTTCCGCCGCGCCTACGATCTGGTGCTGGCGCATTGCGAGCGACTGGTCTCGGTCGAGCTGTCGAGCCGGCTGTCGGGCACCTTCCAGGCCGCACAGACCGCAGCAAAGGACAGTGGACGCGAGCGCATCAGCGTGCTTGACACCCGCAATGCCTCAGCCGGTCAAGGCCTGATCACGATGGTGGCGGCCGAATGCGCGCAAGCCGGCGGCGATGCCGATGCCGTCCTGGCCGCCGCACGCGACGCCATGACCCGCACCCGCACTTTCGCCCTCATCCGGGATCTGCGCTACGGCGTACAGGGCGGTCGCATGCCGGCTGTCGCCGAGCGCATAGCGCGCTGGTTCGGCCTGACCGTGCTGATCGCCGACAAGGACGGGCTGGTGCGACCATTCTCGGCGCTGATCGGTCGCCAGCGCCTGATCGAGCGCTTTGCGGCGGTGATCGCGCGACGGCTGCCCGCGCATCTCAGCTGTCGTGCGGTGGTGGGCCATTGCGATGCGGCCGACGACGCCGCCAATCTGGCTGCGGTCATGCGCCAGGCCCTACCCACGCTGGGCAAGGTCTGGGTGGTGGAAACCGGGCCGGCCATCGGCGTGCACGCCGGGCCGGGTTCGCTGGTGGTGGGCCTGCAATGGGTCGCTGAGTCGTGATCGTGCTGTTGGCCAAGCTGCTGGCCAGTTATCTGCTCGGCAGCGTGGTCGGCAGCCTGCTGCTCGGACGGCTGCGCGGCGTCGATATCCGAACCGCTGGCAGCGGCAATGCCGGTGCCACCAATGCACTGCGCACCCAGGGCAAGCTGTTCGCACTGGGCACCGCGCTGATCGATTTCGGCAAGGGTGTGCTGGCGGCGGCGCTGATTGCACCGCTGGCGATCGCCGACTCGCCGCTGGGCTTGACCGAAACCCAGCTGGCCTGCGGGCTGGCCGCGGCGGTTGGCCACTGCTACCCGCTGTACCACGGATTCCGCGGCGGCAAGGGCGCCGGCACCCTGATCGGCGTGGTGCTGTGGATGTTTCCGATGGTGGCGCTGGCGATGCTGGCCGTGTGGTTGCTGGTGCTGATCAGCAGCGGCTATGTAGGGTTGAGCACGGTGATGGCCGGTCTGTGCTTCCCGATCGCGCTGTACCTGCTGCAATCACCGCTGAGCGCCGGCCTTGTCGCCATGGCCGTGGCGGCCGCCGCCCTGCTGGTCTATACCCACCGCAGCAATCTGGCGCGCCTGCGCGCCGGCACCGAGCACCGCTTCGAGAAGGCGCGGCTGTTGGCGCGAATGTTCGGCCGTCGTGACCCTTGAACCGGGCAGACACTGATCCATGCAGATCCTTGATCCGCTCGATGCCGAGGCCATTGCCCGGCACACTCGCGCCTTTGAACTGGATATCCACGAACAGCTGGATTCGACCCAGGATCGCGCCCGCGAGCGGCTGATGCAGGGCCATGCCGGTCCGGCCGCCGTGATCGCCGATGCCCAGCGCGCCGGTCGCGGCCAGCATGGGCGCCGCTGGCTATCACCGCCAGGTGCCGCCATCTATCTAACCGCAGTCTGGCCGACTGCACAGACACCGGCGCAGCTGGCCGGCCTGTCGCTGGCGGTGGGCCTGGCGATCCGTCGCACGCTGGCCTGTTGGCAGATCGACGCCCGATTGAAATGGCCCAATGATGTCTGGCTGGACCAGCGCAAGCTGGCCGGCGTGTTGATCGATGTGATGACGCAGCCCACCGGTGCGCGGCTGCTGATCGGCATCGGCCTCAATCTGCAACTGCCGGAAAGCGCGACGCAGGATCTGGATCAGCCGTGGACCGAACTGTCGCACTGGCTATCGCCGCTGCCCTCTCGCAATCTGCTGATCGGCCGGCTGCTGCAGCAACTCCAGGGCGTGCTATGCAGCTTCGAAGCCGCCGGCTTCGCTGCGTTCAGCGAGGAATGGCAAGCCGCCGATGGCCTCTGTGGGCAGCAGATCTGGTGGCGCGGCAGCGCCGGCGTTGAGCGCGGTCATGCCCTCGGGGTCGATGAGCTAGGTAGACTGCGTGTGGACATCAACGGACAGCTGCGATTGCTGTCAGCTGGCGAAGTCAGCGTCCGCCCCTATTGAACCATGGTGAAGCACATGACAAGCCCAAGACTGCTGTTGGATCTGGGAAACAGCCGCCTCAAATGGGCATTGAGCGATGGCACCGAACTGCGGTTCGGCGCGGCTGTCGCCCATGAGCCCGGTGGCCTCGGCGATCTGTCGCCGATATGGGCTGCAGCTGCCGGCGCCGGCTCGGTCTGGCTGTCGTCCACCGCCCTGAGCCTGAGTCCGACATTGATTCAGGCCGTCGCCGAGCGCCTGGACCTGGATACGCAGGTCTTCGTTTCGCCCAAGGAGGCGCTTGGCATCCGCAGCGCCTACGATCAGCCCGCCACACTGGGCAGCGACCGCTTCCTGGCCATGGCCGGCGCCCGCGCCCAGGTCTCCGGTGCCTTTCTGGTGGCCGATGCCGGCACCGCCCTGACCCTGGACATGGTTGATGATGGCGGTCAGCACCTGGGCGGCTTGATCGTGCCCAGCCCGGTGCTGATGCGTGACGCCCTGCACCGCGGCACGGCCGGCATCCGTACCGGCGAACTGGTGCGGGTGCGTGAATTCGCACGCAACACTGACGATGCTGTGTGGAGCGGCGCCTGCCTGGCCTGCACCGCACTGATCGGCCACGCCTACCGTCACGGCGCACTGGGCGTGG
This sequence comes from Rhodanobacteraceae bacterium, assembly GCA_024234055.1. Classification (NCBI taxonomy): domain Bacteria; kingdom Pseudomonadati; phylum Pseudomonadota; class Gammaproteobacteria; order Lysobacterales; family Rhodanobacteraceae; species Rhodanobacteraceae bacterium. The sequence continues at coordinate 4,046 of JACKOW010000001.1, read as the reverse complement.
GTGCCGATGTCGAGCTGCTGCTGGCCGGTGGTTCGATGCCGGCCCTGGCGCCGCACCTGAGCATGCCGCACCGGCATCTGCCGAATCTGGTCCTGGAGGGCCTGGCACTATGGGCCAGCACCACGCTCGACGCTGCCGGCCGCTGATGCCGGCTTGGCGGTTACCGCCGCGTGCTACGCGTGCCGTGCAGTGCTGCCCGGCGAATCGTCGTGCATGATGAGCCGACTGTCGGGGCACGGAGTGCAATGGATGCCATCGGGTAGGGCGAGAGCAAGAGCGTCCGGACAAGTCCGGACCCACGAGAACCGCGAGGCCGAACCGAGCCGCCGGTACCCACGCTGCCGGGCCAGACTTCGAGGCCCTTGCGCGCTGGCGCTGGCACTGCTGTTGGGCATGGTCACGGCCGCGCAGGCGACCACGCCGCCGGCTGGCGTCACTCTGGAACAACCGCTGCGCCAGGGTCAGCTGGTCATCGGCCAGACCGAAGCCGGGGCGCGGATCAGCGTCGATCAACGCAATCTGCGAGTCGACGCCCAGGGCCGCTTCGTCTTTGGTCTGGGACGCGATCAAAGGCGTGTCAGCCTGTGCGTGCGTCTGGCCGCCGATTCCGCTGCCCGGTGCGCGGGCCTGGCGGTGGCCGCACGTGATTACGCCATCGAGCGTGTCAGCGGTTTGCCGCAAGCCACGGTGACGCCAGATCCCGCCGAACAGGCCCGGATTGCCCGCGAGAACGCGCTCATTGCCCAGGCCCGCGAGCGCGACGAACCACGCAGCGACTTTCTGCTGCCCTGGGTGCGCCCGGCGCAGGGACGCATCAGCGGAGTTTACGGCAGCCAGCGAATCCTCAACGGCGAGCCCCGCAGCCCGCATATGGGTCTGGATATCGCCGCGCCAGCCGGCACCCAGATCCGGGCGCCGGCACCCGGGGTCGTGACCCTGGTGCATCCGGGCATGCTGCTGTCCGGGCAGACGGTGATCGTCGACCACGGCCACGGCGTCAACTCGGTCTACATCCACATGAGCCGCACCGATGTACAAGCGGGTCAGACGCTCAAGACCGGTGATCCGATCGGTGCCATCGGCATGACCGGCCGCGCCAGCGGCCCGCATCTGCACTGGGGCCTGAACTGGTTTGACGTGAAACTGGATCCGGCCCTGGTGGCGCCGTGAAGGTGAAAGGTGGTCAGGATCCGGGTCTCGCCGCCTGCCCGCCAAGAGCATTTCGCCAACCGTGAATTCTTCGCGTGCTTTCTGCTGTTCCTTCGCGTCCTTTGCGGCCAGCTCTTGCACGTCCAGGCCGCAACCTCTCGGCCCCCTCAGCTGAGATTGATCTCGGAGAAGTCGAAATCCAGGCGCGGGCCGGCAGTGGCGAGGGTGTCTCCCTGCAGATAGTCCGCACCCATGCTCCAGAACTGGGCGATGGCGTTGAGGTCGCTGACCTGCTCCAGAATCAGCTCACGGCGTTCGCGATACCAGGGTTGCAGCATCGGCCCGATGATCTCGGGCTGACTGGCTTGCAGCACGTCTGCGGGCAGGCGCAGTACATCCAGCGGCAGCTTGGCCAGTTCGGCCACATGTGACAGACGGCCGGATCGCTCTACCGCGCCTGTACGCAGCCCCAAGGCGTGCAGCCGGTCGAGCAGGCGTGTGGCGTGGGCTGACTCGATCAGAAAGGACGCATCAAACTCCAATGTCAGCTGCTGCTCGCGCGATTTGCGTTGGGTGATGGCGCCATGCAGCCACACCAACTGGTCACGATCGAAGGAAGGGAAATCAACCGGAACCAGCAGGTCGTTGACGCGGTTGGGCCCGTGCTTTTCCTCCAGTGCCTGCAATGCCCGCTCGATGACCATGCGGTCAACGGCGCCCTGCAGCTTCAACTCGCGAGCAATGGGCACGAACTCCGATCGTTCAATACCCGACAGGGGCTGCCGGCGGTCGCGCAGATGCAGCACCATGGCGTAGCGTCCAGCTTCGGTTCCCCGCAGGGGAATCAAGGGCTGGTAGTCAATGACCATGCCGCGCAGGGCGTCGCCGCCGCGCAGCAGCTCTCGAATCTGCAGAATGCGTTCGGGCGTCAGGCCGTGTGCTGACGCCGACAGGATGCCTTCGACGCGATTACCACCCAGTCGGCTCGCCGTGCGGGCAGCCGAGAAGGCTGCTCCCAACCAGTCATCGACGCTGCGCGCAGCCTTGCTGGCGAGCGAAAGTCCGAGGCTGACAGTGAGCGTCTGGTCTTCGCCTTCGACCTTGAACGCCAGTTGATGAACGCTCGCGCGCAAGGCCTCGGCCAGCGGCAGAAACTCCGCGCGCTGACTGCGTTCAGCCAGCACTGCAAAGCCGAATTCCTGGATCAGGCAATAGCGGTCACCGGGGGAGAAGTGACGAGAAAGGCGCAGCGCAATGGCCTGCTCCAACTCGTGCGCCACCGACAGTTTCAATCGCTCCTGCAATGGACGCGCCTGATCCACCAGGATCACCATCAGCGCCACCTCCTGCACCCCCGCTCTCTGAGCAACCCCACGCACCTCCTCCAGAAAGGCGCCGCGGCGCATATGCCCCTGAGCATCTCCTGGACGTCGGCTGAGTTGCTTGCTGAGCGCACGCACGCGCTTGATTCGGCTGCGCAGCGCACTCACCAGCAGACGCGGCCTGACTGGCTTGGTCAGAAAGTCATCGCCGCCCGCCTGGATCGCCTGAAAACGCGCCTGCTCGCTGTGTTCGGCCGACAGGAACACAATGGGCAGCACCATGGCATCCACCTGCTGGCGCAACTGCGACGTCAGACTCAGACCATCAAGGCCTGGCATGTACAGATCGGTGAGCACTGCGTCGGGCCTGAAGCTGCGCACCAGTTCGAGCACGGCCTCGGGTCTGGAGGTGGTTTGTACCTGCATGCCGGCACGACCCAGAATGACCTCGCAGAAGGCACACAGATCGACATCGTCATCGACCACCAGCACCCGGAATGGCTCGGCGCTCGCCGGTGCCATCAGCTCCTGGATGCGCGCCACCACCGATGGTCCGTCGAGCTGCGCAAGCACCAGATCGGCGCCGCCGAGCTTGGCCTGCAAGCGCGCTGCCGAATCGCCGCCATCGACGCCGATCAACGGCACGCGCGCGGCATCAGGCTGGCTGAGTGCGAGTTCGTCCAGCAGTTCGGCCACCGCAGCCACCAGCCGCGCCTCAACCAACAGGGCTTCGGGCAAGTGGCTACGCAGCGCGTCAGTCAAGGTCGATGTGTCGGTGAAGGCAACCAGCAACAGTTTCTGCTGCCTAAGTGCGGCTTCAAGTCCGGCCGGCTCTCCCAGACCCGGGCTCAGCAGATACACCACCGATTCGCTCGCCACCCGCCCCGCAGGGGTCTGTTCGAGCACTCGGTCCTGCGCGAGCTGGATCAGCGCCGCCAGTTCCTCGCGCTGCGCCGCGCTGGGCAAGCGCCCGCCCTCGGCGAAGACGCCGACATAGGCATAGACATCCAGTATGGCGGCGTGCGCGCCAGTCAACCCGAGATTGCCCGCGTAATCGGCCAGGCTGGCCAGATCGTCCTGGTGGGTCTGGGTGGGCTCGTTGGGCCAGTCAGCCGCCATCAGCCGCTGCGTCTCGACCAACACGGCCCTGGCCTTTTCGACGAAGGCCGCAATCGGGATCAAGGATGGCTGCACGACGGGTGTCCAGGATGGAAACAGCGGGCCAGTCTATGCGCTGTTGATGAACGAGCAGTCAACTGAGGTTGATCTCCGAGAAATCGAAATCCAGGCGCGGACTGGCGGCGGCCAGGGAATCGCCCTGCAGGTAGTCGCAGCCCATGCTCCAGAAGCGGGCAATGGCAGTCAGATCTCGCACATCTTCCGCAATCAGCTCACGCCGTCCCCGGTACCAGACTTCGAGCATCGGTCCGATGACCTCCGGCTCCATGGCCTGCAGCGCGGCTGCCGGCAAGCGCATCACGTGCAGCGGCAGTTTTGCCAGTTGCTCGATATGCGAGAGCCGGCCGGAGCGCTCGACCGCGCCCAGACGAACGCCCTGCGTGCGCAGCCGATCCA